>CAYLZW010000005.1:0-69185 GCA_964388085.1 uncultured Myxococcales bacterium
GGGGGTGACAGGCGGCAGTACAGTTCTTCACCATTGGCGCACGGCAGGCTGGCGTTGTTTTCAACCTCAAACTTCAGGCCTGTGACCTCATCAAGAGCCGGGAAGTACGACGTCACTGAGCTGATGGAGCTGTCCAGAAGCGCGAAGTTTCCCTGCACTCGAACGAGGGCATCGAAGCCCTCAGCCGGGGTGGCCCCTTCGATCAGCACGGGGCACTCGGAGATGGTCAGGGCGCCCGCGACCGACGACAGCGCGCTCATGCTGATTTCGTCGAGGTCCCCGTTCGACGAAATGGTCAGGACGCCCCCGATCTTCTCCAGCGCGCTCATGCCGATGCTGTCGAGGTCTGAGTTCGAGGAGATGGTCAGGCCGCCCCCGATCTCCTCCAACGACGGCAGCGCCGCCGTCTGCATGCCGGTTGCCGTCCCACTGTTGTAGTTGCCGGCCACTGTCACGTCCCCCATCACGAACTGCAGCGCGACCAGTCCTTCCTGCGTACCGAAGGTCAGCTCACGAAGAGAGAGATTTCCCTCGAGGGCAAGGTTTCCAAGAATCCGACTAAGGTTCTCGAAGCCAGTCAAGAACTGAACACCGACCATGCTGCTGAGTGTAGCGGTGCCACCCACTTCCTGGAGCTTTGAGATACCACTCTGCCCATCGGCACCATCGAAGTCAGGTGAGTTTGCACTGAACAGATTCAATGCGCCCGTCACCAACGTCGCACCCGACGTCCCGAAGTTGCCAAGGTCGGCCGCCGCGAGGCCGCCCCACCAAACGACAACCTCCCCGCCGCTCGCCGCCGACACCGAAGGCTCCGACTCGCACGCAACCGTGTACGTCACCACGCCATCCGCGGTCGGCCCCGAATCGACATTGCGAGCAACCGCCAACTCGAAGACCTTATGGTCCGCCTCCGTCGACGACAGGTCCATCGCGACAGGCGTCGCGAAGTGACTCGCTGACACCGAGCAAGCCGAAGCGTTCAGGGTCGGAGTCGCAAGCAGCACAACGTCGGCTTCCGGGTCGGCCGCGGCCTCCTTCGTCAGCGTGCCGGTCAGCTCTTCGCCCACGAAGCCAGGCCGCACCGAGACCGACACCGTCGCTGTCGCGGAGAGGTCGCCCTTCGTGCACGTCAACTCGTGCTCACCGCTCGCCGTCACCGTCACCTGGTGTGGAGACGTCACCGTCTCGCCCGCGAGCGCGCACGTCGTCCCTTCCGCCGTTTCGAACGTGAGCGTCGCATCAGCGCCGTAATCGATCGCGTCCGGCGGGCCGGAGAACGACGTGATCAACTGTTCCACGGTCGTCTCGGCCGACAGCGTCGCGGCCGCGTAGCCGTCGCATTCCACCTTCAGTGTGGTGGTGGCGCTCACCGTCACCTGGTGGCCTGCCTCGGCTGCCTGCTCGTCGGGAGCGGCGACGTCGTTGGCCAGCACCACACAACTATCAGCGTCGGGACCGGTGTAGGTGTAGGTGAGAGTGACCTCGACAGGATCGACCCCGAGCGCGGTGGGCGTCACCTCGTCGAGGCTCACGCGGGCCACCTCAATCGTCACGCTGTCGAGCTCGTCGCCTTCGCACACGAGCGCGTACGTACCGGACACAGCCGCTGGGAGCGTCGTGCTCCCGGCCTGCACGTCGCCGATCGCGATATCGAACGAGAACGAAGCGGGTCCGGTGATCCCGCAGTCGGAGACACCGTTCGTCTCCCAGCTCAGCTCGCTGCTGGCGTCGCCGTTCACCTGGCTTGGCTCCGCGTTGAGCGTTCCCGCGGCGGTGACGTCGACACTGACGGCGGCCTCGTCCGCGAGCCCGTCAGCGGTCGAGCACGCGATCGTGAACTCGCTGTCCTGCTCCGGCTCCGCCACGAACGACGACGCGCCCAACGTCGGCGCGCCGAACACCTCACCGCGGACGCTGTCGAAAGGTGTCTGGACGTACAGCGTGCAGGTGTCCGCGACCGGGTGCGTCGTCCACGACAGCGTCACCTCGGTGCCGGCCGGGACGCTCGTGAGGTCGGCGGCGAGCGCCACCTCAAAGTCATCGGGGGGGCCTGCGTCGTCGTTGGGGCCGGCGTCTTCGTCGGGGATGACCTCCGCCAGGCAGTGACCGTCAGTGGCGCAGGTCTGTCCGTCGGGACAGTCGATGCCCTCACCACACTTGAGTACGCAGATCTTCTGGCTGCAGACCTCGGTGTCGGGACAATCTCCATCGACCGAGCAATTCTCGCCGAGGAAGCTCAACGCGGGGCATCCGGTGAGCGCGACGACGACAGCAAACAAGAAGAGAGTGCGCATGACGCGTCCCCCAGGAGGCAGCAGTGATGAGGCCGCGAGTGTAGCGCACAGCCGGGGTCCTGGGGGTGGCCGCCAAGCATCGCCAGGCGCGGCAGCTTGAGTAGCGAGAATCCACGCGAGCGCTTGAGCGCAGCGCCGCGACGAGCTGCCCTTCTCCCGTGGGAGAAGGGCAGGTTCGGCTGTGCTCGAGTGAAGTCGAGGGGATGAGGGAAGGCGTGGCGCGCCTGGATCGGCGCTCGGGACGTCAGAGACGTCAGAGACGTCAGCGCCCGACGGAGGCCCGCCATCCCCCGACAGACCAGGCAGGCGTTGCGGGCGGCAGCCCGCAGTGAGGGGGAGTTGAGAAGACCGCAACGCGGGCTTCGAGCGGGGGGAGAGGCGAAGCCTTTCCCCCCGTATCCGTCGGCAGCTAACGTAGGAGCGGCTCCCTAACGCTTCGACGTGAGCGCCGTCTCGAAGAACGTGCGCACGTCCTCCTCGATGCCCTTCGCGTCGATGCGGTGCTTCGCGTACAGGTCCGCGGGGTCGCCGGATTCGCCGAACACGTCCTGGATGCCGAGGCGCCTCATGCGCGCGGGGTGACGCTCGCAGACCACCTCGGCCACGGCGCCGCCGAGCCCGCCGAGCACCGTGTGGTCCTCGACGGTGACGAGGCCACGGCACTCACGAGCGGCCTTCTCGATACAGCCCTCGTCGACGGGCTTGATGCTGCTCGCGTTCACGACGCGGGCGCGGATGCCCGAGCGGTGCAGCGCGAGGCCCGCCGCGACGGCGAAGCCGACGGTGCCGCCGGTGGCGAAGATACAGACGTCATCGCCGTCGACGAGCGTGGGCCACACACCGGCCTCGAACCGGTAATCGTCCGAATGCACGCGCGGCAGGTCCTGTCGCGTGAGGCGCAGGTACGCCGGCCGTGCATCGCTGCCGAGGGCGTGCACCATCTGGGCGCACTCGAGGTCGTCGGCGGGCTGCAGCACGAGCATGCCGGCGAGGGAGCGCATGAGCGCGAGGTCCTCGAGGCCCTGCTGCGAATAGCCGTCCGGGCCGATGCCGACGCCCGCGTGCGTGCCGACGATGCGCACGCGCGCCTCCGAGTAGGCGACGCTCATCTTGATCTGGTCGAAGCGCCCGGTGATGAAGCACGCGAACGAGCAGCAGAAGGGCGTGTAGCCGCTGAGCGCGAGACCGGCGGCGGTGCCGATCATGTTCGCCTCCTGGATGCCCATCTCGAAGAAGCGCTCCGGGTGCGCCTTGCCGAACACCATGCTCATGGTGCTCTTCGACAGGTCGGCGTCGAGGGCGAGGACCTTCTCGTCCTTGTCACCGAGCGCCTTGAGCGCGTCGCCGAAGGCCTTGCGGGTGGCCATGGGCTTTACGTCGCTCGGCGTCATGAGGCGGGGATCCTTCGTCGTGGCGGCGTTCATCGCGCACCTCCCTCGAGCTCCAGCTTGGCCTTGGCGAGCTCGTCGGCAGACGGCGCTTTGCCGTGCCAGCCGACGGTGTCGCTCTCCATGAACGACACGCCCTTGCCCTTCACCGTGTCGGCGATGACGAAGGTCGGCCGCTCGGTCTCCGCGCGCGCGATGGCGAGCGCGCCGCGGATGGCGGAGATGTCGTGCCCGTCGATCTCGACGACGTGCCAGCCGAAGGCGTCGAGCTTCTCCTTCAGCGGCAAAAGCGGCATGACGTCCTCGACGAGGCCGTCGATCTGACCCTTGTTCCAGTCGAGGAACGCCGTCAGGTTCGGCACGCCGAGGTGCGGCGCGCTCATGAGCGCCTCCCAGACCTGGCCCTCCTGCATCTCTCCGTCGCCGAGCAGCGCGTACACGCGAAAGGCGGGCCCGTTCTTGCCGCCCTTGAGCTTGCCGGCGAGCGCGATGCCCTGCGCGACGCTGAGGCCCTGTCCGAGCGAGCCCGTGGACGCCTCGATGCCGGGCAGGAGCGCGTTCGCCGGGTGCCCCTGCAGCGCCGAGCCGAGCTGGCGCAGCGTCGGGAGCAGACCCTCGTCGAAGAAGCCGCGCTCGGCCAGCACCGCGTAGAGCGCGGGGACGCCGTGTCCCTTCGAGAGCACGAAGCGATCGCGCTCGTCCCAGTCGGGCCGCTTGGCGTCGAAGCGCATCTCGCCCGAGTAGAGCGAGAGGATGATGTCGAGGGCGCTCAGCGAGCCACCGGGGTGACCGCTGCCGGCGCGCTGCAACATCTCGAGGACGCCAATGCGCAGCCGGCGGGCGACGGCACGAAGCTCGTCATCCGCGAGCTCGGGGGCGCGGGGGGTGTCTTTTGCCATGGGTGTCTCCGTCGGGGACGAGTCGGCGGCGAGGTCGGAAAGGCGCGGCTTCGCGGGTGCTGTAGGGGCGTCTCCTCCCCGAGGCAACCCCGGGATCCCGCGCGGCGCGGGCTGAGTCACCTTGAGCGCGAGGGGCGAGCGGCGATATCCGTGAAGAGCGGGGGGCGGGCGCGCGGCCCACGAGCGGAGCGGATGGCCCAGGCGGTGCTCATCGTCGAGCAGGACGATCTACGGCGGAGCCAGCTACGCTCGGCGTTCGCGGCGCGCGGCGTGCCGGTCTACGAGGCCGCCGACGCCGCCGCGGCCATGCTCACCCTCGGGCGCGCGGACCTCGGCGCCTTGCTCGCGAGCGAGGGCAGGCGCCACCTGTCGCTCAAGGGGCTCTGCCTGCTCGCGCGCCGGCGTCATCCGGGCATTCGGCTGGTGGTGCTCTCGCACGACGACGTGACCGAGGCGGAGCTGCGACAGCGGCTCGGCGTCGACTTCGATCTGTGGCCGCAGGAGGTCGCCGCGCACGAGGCCGTCGACGCGCTGCTCGCCGCCGCCCCGTCGCTGCTCTCGCCCTTCGACCTGCCGGCCCCGACCGAGGTCGTGCAGGCGCCGCCTCGCTTCAGCCAGACGCGCCCGCAAGAGGAGGCGCCCCGAACGGACTCGGCCAGCGCCCCCACCCGGCAGGCGCCGAGGACGGCGGCGCGCTCGACGCGGACGTGCTCGGACGCGTCGATCCCCCTCGCCGACGCGAGCACGCGGATGGCGGCCGCGCCGCCCGAGGACTTCGCCGAGACCACGCTCGTCGACGAGGAGACCGCGGTGGAGGTGCCCTCGCTCGACGACGTCTCTGCGCTCGACGACGTCTCCTCGCTCGACGAGCCGGAGCCGCGCTCCTGGTTCGCCGAGCCCGCCGACACGGACCCTGCCAGCGGCGGGCACGCCTTCGCCGGCGACAGGGCGCCCCCGGACGCTCCCCAGAGAGAGCTGCCCGCGGCGCCGCGGGGCACGCCGGTGCTCGACGGCGCCCCGACGGTGGAGGTGCCGCGCGTCTCGGAGGCCTATGACGCGCGCGATCGCGCCGCTGCACAGGCCGCGCTGCGAGACGAGATCTTCGCGCTCTACCGGCGCCTCCAGCCCCTCGCCCGCCCGGCGCTCGTGCTCGGCGTGCCCCTCGACGCGAGCCTCCCGGAGGTCGAGCGCGCCTACCGGGGACGGATGGCGGCGCTCGATCCGGAGCGCGTCGCCGCGGGCGCGGCGGGCGACGTCGTGCGCGCTCGCATGGACGAGCTGCGGGCGAAGGTCGCGCGCGCGTACGAGGCGATGCGGCTGCAGCTCGAGACGAGCGGCAGCCGCCGACCCGCTCGTCGAGGCCGGAAGGGGGACACGAACCCGTGGTGACGCTGCGCCAGGGCGCCTCGCCCTGTGCGTGACGATGTGACCCAAGGTGGGAGAGCGCCTCACTGTGCAGCGAAGCGGGAGCGCGCGCGGCCAGGCGCCGTGCCGTGGCAAGGCCTGCGCGCGCCTCGGCGCGATCGCGGCCACTGGCGTGAAAAGCGTGTCGGGCACGAGGCTTGCGGACCGTTCCGCAGCCTTCTTGTCACGACGCGCCTCGGAGGATCCCCGCGATGAACAACGACCCTGTGCGCTCCACCGTGACGGGGGCCGAGGACTGGAGCCTCGTCGATCCTCCCGAAGGGTTGTGGGGCCCGGTGCGCGTCCTGCTGGCCGAGGACGACGACGAGCTTCGCTGGGCGCTCGCGGAGGTGTTCCGGCACTCCGGCTACGACGTCACCGCGGTGTCGAACGGCGCCAAGCTCGTCGACGCGCTGGCGGGCTGTCTGTTGCCGGGCGGCCGCCCCCCCGACGTCGTCATCACGGACATGCGCATGCCCGGCTTCAACGGCTTGCGTGTGCTCGAGGGCTTCCGCGCCGCCGGCTGGCCGACGCCCTTCATCGTCATCACCGCCTTCGGTGACGAGGAGACGCGACGGCGAGCGAAGCGGGCGGGAGCGACGGCCTTCCTCGACAAGCCCATCGACCCGCTCGAGCTCGAGGAGGCGGTCCGCACGGCGGTCGCCGATCGGACTCCGTGAGACGTCGCGGCCGTGAATTCGATCCGTCCGTGCACGGGTGTTAACTCCCGGGAGCGCGCCGCCTGCGATCGGCGCCGCCGAGGAGGATCGCGATGCCCGAGGCCGAGCTGCGTCCCCGTGACGGGCGCGAGCACGACCGCTACCCGCTCGCGCTGGACGTCCGCGTCGACCTGCCAAGCGGCGGCGACAGCGTCGAGGCAGGGCTCTTGAACGTCTCCTACGGCGGACTCTCTTTGACCGCGCCCGTCGGCGCCTTGCCGCTCGGCGCCGCCGTGGAGGTGAGCCTGCCGCTCGAGCCGGGCGTCAGCGTGCGCCTCACCGGCGTCGTCTGCTGGCGTCGCGGCGCGGAGGTGGGCGTTCGCTTCGAAGGGCTCCGCCGCGCCGCGCGCCTCGCGGTGCAGGCGCTCGTCGACGAGGCGAAGCGGTCCTTCGCCGCTACTGGAACGGGCTGAAGTCGGGCGCGCGCTTCTCGAAGAACGCGGTGAACGCCTCGGTGGCCTCGGGGGAGCCGAGGCGCTCCAGGAACGCGGCGCCTTCGCGCATCATCGTCTCCTTCACCTCGTCGCGGTAAGGCCCGCGCAGCAGCTCTTTGGTCGCGCGCAGCGAGGCGGCGGGCTTCGCGGCCAGACGGCGCACGCGATCCATGACGTCGTCGTCGAAGCGGGCGGCCGGGAAGATCTCGTTCACGAGGCCGGCGCGCTCGGCCACCGCGGCGGAGAACGGCTCCCCGAACATGAGCAGCTCGGTCGCCTTCTGCATGCCCGCGACGCGCGGCAGGAGGACGCTGGACGCGCCTTCGGGGCAGAGGCCGAGGTTCACAAAGGGCATGTGCAGCTTCGCGTCCTCGCGCGCGTACACGAGGTCACAGTGCAGCAGCGCCGTGGTGCCGATGCCGATGGCCGCGCCCTGCACGGCGGCGACGAGCGGCTTTTGGAGCTCGACGAGCTTCATCAGGATCTGAAACACGGGACTGTCGAATCCCGCGGGCGGGGCGTTCATGAAGTCCTTGATGTCGTTGCCGCTGGTGAACAGGTCGCCGACGGAGCGCAGCAGGATGACGCGCACGGCCGGATCTTCCTCGGCGCGCGTGAAGCCCGCGACGAGGTCGGCGTACATCTGCACGGTGAGCGCGTTCTTCTTCTCGGGGCGGTTCAGCGTCAGCGTCGCGATGCCGGCTTCGGACGAATACAGGACATGCTGCTCGGTCATGTTCACACCTCTCTGCCGAGCGTCCCATGCTGCGAGCGTGCCGGGGAGGCGTTTTCGCGCAGCGCGGCCGCGAGGCTGTTGACGACGACGCTGGCGGCCGCGAGGCCGAAGGCGCCGGTGACGAACACGGCGGTGCCGTCGATGAGCGCGCGGCTGTCGCAGCCGTGCTCGGGCGAGCGGTTCGGGCACACGCAGCGGAAGCCCTTGCCCTCGTCGTAGGAGAGCTCCTTCGGCCACGCGCGCGGCTCGTCCGAGAAGATGGCGGTGACGCCCATGGGGCCCTTCTGCGGGAAGCCGTACTTCGTGCGCAGGATCTTGCGCACGTCCTTCGCCATGCGGCAGACCTCGGTGTCGGCGAGGTCAGCCACGCGCAGGCGCGTCGGGTCCATCTTGCCGGCCGCGCCCATCGACGACACGAGCGGGATGCCGCGCGCCTTGCAGGTGGCGATGAGGTTCGCCTTGGCCGTCAGGTTGTCGATGGCGTCGACGACGAAGTCATAGCCGCGGCCCGGCCACGGCGGGGTCAAGAGCTCGTCCTGCTGCTCCTCTTTGTAGAAGGCCTGCACGCCGACGATGTCCGCCTGCGGGTTCACGAGCCGAAGGCGCTCCTCGAGGATGCTCGCCTTGGGCTTGCCGATGTTGCCCTTCATGGCCTGCAATTGGCGGTTCGTGTTCGTCACGCAGACGTCGTCGAAGTCCACCAGCGCGAGGTGCCCGATGGCCGAGCGCGCGAGCGCCTCCGCGGCGAAGCCTCCGACGCCGCCGAGGCCGAACACGACGACGCGCGCGTCGAGCAGCGACTTGATGGCGTCGTCACCGTAGAGGCGGCCGAGCCGATCGAAGCGGCGGTGCAGCTTGTAGCGGGTCTCGCCTTCCTCCTCCGTCGCTGCGGGGGCGGGCGCGGGGAAGGGCGAGATCGTGTGCAGGTCGGACATGGCTGCAGGGTTAGCAACCTGGAATTTGGCGGACTAGCCCCTGTGATCAGTTGCGTCGGTACCTGTAGCCGGGGGCTTGTCCCCCGCCTTTCGAGCGTTACCTGGTCGGGGACCCGTCCTGGTTCAGCGGCCGGCATACCTACAGCGAGGTGCGGCGAAACCTCGCACGAGCGCTCAGCGACGACGACCTCGTGCGCATCCGAGACGCCTTCGAGGACGACTGGCGCCGCGTCACCGTCGTGGAGCTCGACGAGGTCAATATTGAGCAGCATCGATATCGAGACACATGCGTCACCACGGGCAATCTCTGGTGCGAGAACTTCCCCTGACCCCCGCGGTCTGCCGCGCGGCCAGCGCCGACAGCCTCATGCCGGGAGAGGCAAACCGGCGCGCGAGTCGAACACACTGGACACGGGGGGCGGACGCCTCGAGGACAGCTGGGAGGCTCGCCTTACCGCGCGGTTCGTGAAGCTGAGCACGTGGTAGCCAGCCGCGCGCAGCATGCCGTCCCGCGCTCGGTCACGCTTGGCCGTATCCCGATGGACCCCGCCATCGACCTCGATGACCACGCTCGCCGAGGGACACGCTCCTTGATGCAGTACGACCTCCTGGGAGGGGCCGATCAGGGTGCGCTGTGGCCCGTCGCCGTCGATGATCTGTCATTCGGCCCCCGGCCACGGCACGCCTGCAACGCAGCCATGTAACTCTGCGGAGAGCCGAACGGTTGCGGGCCGCCGCTAGCTGCTCGCAAGGACGGCGCCCGGATCCGGAAGCCCGAGCAGGCGGCGCGCGTTGTTCGCCGTAGCTTCGGCGACGACATCGACGGGCTCACCTCGTAGAGCTGCGAGCGCCTGCACGTGGGCGCTGAGAGCGCTGGAGTCGGTCTCGGGAGCGTCGGTCTCGACGAGGAGGCGCTCGAGCGGGGTGGCTCTCGCCGATGCTCTGGCGCGCTTCGCGTAGCGGTTCCCGACGATGCCTCCGAAGGAGAACGACAGGTTGAGCTTCACGAAGCGCTCGATGACGTCGGGGGCGCCGCTGTAGCCGTGCAGGTAGCCGCCGGCGTCCAGCGGGCCTTGTCGCTCCAAGACGTCGAGCAGGCGGCCGGGGGCGCGCACGCAATGGAGAAGGACGGGGAGCTCTCTGCGACGAGCGAGCTCGAGCTGGGCCCTGAGCGCGCGCTCCTGTGCGTCGATGGGGGGCATGCCGGGGCGCTTGTCGAGACCGCACTCGCCGAGGGCGACCACGTCGGGGGCGTCGAGGCGGCGTTCGAGGAGCGTCAGCAGATCGTCGAGGTCACGTTCGCTCTTCGGAGCTTCTTGCGGGTGAACCCCGTAGGCGCGCCAGATGCGTGGGCGCTCGCGTGCGGCGTTGTCATCGAGGATGAGCTCCTCGTCGCGCGCGGGATGGACACCGGCGCTCACGACGTCAGTGGTTCCGGCTTTGAACGCTCGAGCGAGCGACGCCGCACGGTCTTGCAGGCGCGGGTCGTCGAGGTGGCAGAGAGCGTCGACGAGAGGGGCCGTCACGGCGAACCTCGGAAGCCGTAAGGCATCAGAGGCCCGCGCCGGGATGGGTCGCCGCTCAACATCACTCAGCGGGGTGGCGGCGCGTCGAGGCCGAATGGCGCAAGCAGCCGTTCGATTGCATCGCGGTCCAAGTTCGCGGTGTGCTCGTAGATGTCCTCGATGTCGCGCAGGTCGCGGGGGCGGCCTGCGATCACCTTCAGAGCGACGAGGACCTCTGCGGGGACTACCGGAACGTCGACGCCCGCGAGCTGGGCCACTCTCGCGCGGCGCACCCCCTCCTCCAACAGCGGATCGTTCGCATCGACGAGGTCCGCGTAATGCGCTCTGTCGGCCGACCAGACCCGCAGATGCCACTCGCTCTTCTCTTCGACGATCAGGTCTTCGGCGAGAGCGCGCTGCGCGACGTCAGGGCCTCTCGCGAGCACGATGAAATCGATGGCACGAGTACGAGCGCGGCGTCCGTAGAGCATGACCGCGGCTCCACCCATGAGCGCGTACGGTTGCCCACAGTCATCGAGGAGCGTCCGAATCCTCAGCACCCATGTGCTCAGCTCGCCTGCTGTGTAACCGCTGCCAGAGCTGCTCAAGGTCGCGCTCCTTCTCCTCGGGCGGAGTGATCTCTAGCTCTTCGAGGAGGGCGAGGTCGACGTCATCCAGGGTCAGCTCCGGCCGCGCTGGCTCGTCCATGGTCGCGAAGCGGGCACGGAGGCGTGCGAGAGCGTCCCGAGGGTCAGCCATGCTTCATCATAGCCCTCGGCGAGCGGTTGCACAGGCCACCGCCCCCGAGCGGCGTCCTCACGTCGACGTGTGCACAACGACCGGCTCAAGTCGACCCGAGTCAGGAATCCGTCTCGCCGTCGCCAGCCCCCGCGCGCACGATGCCGAACAGCAAGAGCACCGCGATGACGATGAGCGCGGCGCCGCGCAGCTCTCGGCCGAGCAGCAGATCGCCGATGCCGAACAGGCAGCCGAACACGACGCCGAAGCCGGCGACGAAGCGCAGCGCCATGGGGCCGACGGGATCGGGGGCGGACTCGCGGACGCCGCGCCAGCCGGGACCGGGCGGCCGCACCTTTTCGCAGAAGCGCCGCAGCACCTCGTCATCGTTCTTGGGGCCGAAGAGCGCGATGGGGATCCACGTCGCGAGGCTCGCGCCGGCGATGAGCAGGATCTTCGCCCACGCGGGGACCTCCAGCCAGAACAGCGGGTTGTCGCCGCCGAAGAACGTCGGCGTGCAGAACACCTCGAAGAACACCGCGAGCACCGTCGTCACCACGATGGCGCCCATCTCGGCGTGCGGCGTGATGCGCGACCAGTACCAGCGCAGCGCCGCGACGCTGCCGAGGCCGGCGCCGAGCGTGATGAGGAAGCGCCACACCGCGGCGATGCTCGTAATGTAGAGCGCGGTGACGCCGGCGAGCACGGCCATCAGCACGATGCAGCCGCGGCTCACCCAGACGTAATGGCGCTCGTCCTCGCCGGGCCGGAGGAAGCGCTTGTAGACGTCCTGCACGAGGTACGACGCGCCCCAGTTCGTGTGCGTGTCGATGGTGCTCATGAACGCGGCCACGAGGCTCGCGACGACGAGGCCGAGCAGCCCGGCCGGCAGCGCCTTCCCCATCAAGAGCGGGTAGCCCATCTCGCGATCGAGCAGCTCGACGTGCAGGCCGGGCGCGCGCAACAGCGGCGGCTCGGTCACGGGCGCGCCGCAGCGCACGACGACGTCGGTGACGCCTGAGCTCGAGAAGGCAGCGAAGGACGCGATCTGCCTCCCGCCCTCTTCGCGTAGCGGCACCGTCTGCTCGAGGACGCTCGCCTGACACCCCGCGCGCGGGAGACCGGTGAAGGTGAGCGTGCCGCCCGTGGCGACGTCCAGCGCGCCGGGCTCGATGACGACGCTGCCGGCGGCGATCGCGTCTGACGGCGCGGCGCTCAGGGCCTTTGGCGCCTCACCGGGCAAGCTCGGGTAGACGACGAGGGAGGCGAGCCCGACCAGCAGCCAGGGCCAGGGGCGAAGCGCGTTGTGCGCGACGGCGAACCAGAGGCTGGCGCCTTGCGCGTGGCCCTCGTCCTTGCTCGCGGCCAGGCGCTGCACGGTGTAGCCGTTGCCCTCGGCGTAGCTCCACCAGCCGGCGAACAGCAGCACGAGGAAGAGCACGGGCGGCAGCGTCGGGTGGTCGAGCGGCGGGATGAACGAGACGATGTCGTCGTAGCTCCGCCCCGCGTCGCCCGCGACCGTGGCGTGGAGCTGCCCGAGCAGGCCGGTGCCGCTGTCGGCGGGGGCGCCCTCCGGCGGCGGCGCGCCGATGCCCCCCAGCTGATCGACGACGAGGACGGCGAGAACGACCGCGCCGATCATGCCGAGCGCGAACTGGAACAGGTCGGTGATGACGACGCCGCGGAAGCCGCCGAGGGTGGTGTAGGAGACGGTCACCAGCACACAGATGGTGATGACCAGCGCCGGCTCCACGTCGAAGAAGGCGAGGCTGATCTTCACCATGGCCGCGATGACCCACGCCATGGTCAGGCAGTTCACGAACACGCCGAAGTAGACCGCCTTGAAGCCGCGCAGCAGCGCCGCCGGTCGTCCGCCGTAGCGCAGCTCCGTGATCGCAGCGTCGGTGATGACGCCGCTTCGTCGCCACATGCGCGCGAAGAAGAAGGTCGCGGTCAGGTGCGCGACCGCCCAGCTCCACCAGATCCAGTTCCCGCTGATGCCGTCGCTGGCGACGATGCCCGTCACCGCCAGCGGCGTGTCGGCCGCGAACGTCGTCGCGACCATGGAGGTGCCCGTGACCCACCAGGGGAGCTTCCGGTCGCCGACGAAGAAGCTCTCGATGCCGGTGCTCGCCTGCTTGATGAACAGCGAGCCGACCACGAGCGCGAACACGACGTAGATGCCGATGATGACGTAGTCGATCGCCACGAGCTCGGCGCGCATCAGAGCGAGCCCTCGAGGCCCTTCGGCACGAGCGTGAGCGGACGGTTGTCCATGGAGGCGTTGTCGTCCTTGTGCCGCCAGGTCGCCGTCGCTGGGTCCATGACGTAGTCGGCGGCCCACTCCTCCCAGCGCTCGGCGAGCTCGCTGACGGCGTCGAGCAGCACGCGCAGGTCCTCTTCGGTCGTCGCCGGTGAGAAGCTGATGCGCAGCCAGCCGGGCTTGGACGCCTCGTCACCCTGCTCGAGCGCGCAGCGGATCTCGAAGCTGCGCGCGGCGCCGATGCCGAGCAGATCGTGCCCGTAGGTGCCCGCGCACATGCAGCCGCCGCGCGTCTGGATGCCCCAGCGATCCGAGAGCATGCGCGCCGCCAGGTTGTGATGCAGGCGGCCCTCGTCGAACACGACGCTGAGGATGGCGATGCGCCGCGAGTCGAGGTCACCGAGCATGGTGATGCGCGGGTGCTCGCGGAAGCGCTCCACCGCGCGGCGCAAGAGGCTCTCCTCCACCCGCGCGATGCGCTCGGTGCCGACGATCTCCTTGAGCTGAAACGCGAGGCCCGCGCGGATGACGCCGACGACGTCGGGCGTGCCGCCCTCTTCGCGGTGCGAGAGCTCGTCGGTGTACTTCCAGTCCCAGGGCGAGGTGTACACGACGGTGCCGCCGCCGGGCTCGGCGGGGACGCGGCTTCGAAATAGGCGCTTGTTGGCGACGAGCAGGCCGGGCGCCTGCGGGCCGCCGAGGTACTTGTGCACGCTGATGAAGACGGCGTCCTTGCGCTTGTTCGGGTCGTCCCCCGGGTGCATGTCGACGTCGATGTAGGGCGCCGCGGCCGCGTAGTCGAAGCAGGCGAAGCCGCCGTGCCTGTGCATGACCTCGGCGAGCGCGTCACAGTCGTTGATGGTGCCCGTGACGTTCGACGCCGCGCAGAAGGAGCCGATCTTGAGCGGACGCTTCTTGCACTTCGGATCCGAGAGCACGCGATCGAGCTCCTCGGGGGAGACGCGGCCGTGCTCGTCGAAGCCGATGAGCAGCACGTCGGCGATGCTCTCGCGCCAGGGCAGATCGTTCGAGTGGTGCTCCATGCGCGAGATGACGACGAGGGGACGCTCGTCATCCTTGATCTGCGCCTTCACCTTGACGATGCGCTCGATGGGCTCGGGCACGAGGAGGCCGATGGCGCGCACGAGCTTGTTGATGGCGCCGGTGGCTCCCGAGCCCGTGAAGATGACGACGTCGTCCTTGCCGGCGTTGACCTCGCGCGCGGCCGCCTCGTGCGCCTTCCGGTACAGCTCGGTCATGTAGCCGCCGGTGGCGCTGGCGTCGGTGTGCGTGTTCGCCATCCAGGGCAAGACGCGCTCGCGCACGAGGTCCTCGATGGGGCCGAAGGGCAGGCCGCTGGCGGTGTAGTCGAAGTAGCGCTTCGGCAGCACGCCCCAAGGCGTGCGGATGACGGCGTCCCGGCCGATGACGTTCTTCTGCAGCCAATTGAGCACGGGATCGCGCCACAGCTCGTCGCTGCTGGTGTCGGGAGCGCCGTTCGAGGTCTTGTGCGCGTCGCTGCTCATGGTCGTGCCCACCCGTGCGAGCGCCGTGTCTAGCGCGTTCCGCGCGACGCTGCAGGAGCGGATGGCACTCGAGGGGCCAGCTCAGCCGGCGTCCCCGTCGGCGGTCCCCGCGTCGCCCATGCCGTCGTCGACGGTGGCCGGGTCGAGCGGCGTGTAGGGCGGGGGATCGAGCTCACCCGTGCGCGTGCCGCTGAAGCCTGTCGTGATCTCGAGCGTGGCGCCGACGAGCGCCGGCCCGAGCGCGCAGACGCCGAGGTAGCCGAGCTTGATCTTGCCGTCGCCGATGCCGCTGACGGGGGCGCCGGGCGGCCAGGTCAGCCTCGTGCACGGCGGCGCCTCGGGGCCCGCGTCGCCGGCGGGCGGATCCTGGTCGCCGCCGTCGACGCTGCCGGCGTCCGCGACCGCGCAGGGCTCCTCGCTCTCGCCCTCGTGCGTGAAGCGCCCGCTGGCCGTCGACAACGCGAGCAGGCCGCAGTCGCCCGAGCCCTCGTTCGCGCCCCCGAGGATGAGCCCGAAGTTGTCCTTCTCGTCGACGAGGCCGCTGACCACCTGCGCGGATTGGCCCGCGGGCAGGTCCCGCACGGTGTTGTCGATGACGTTGATGACGTGCGTGTTGGGGTTCTCGGCGGCGATCTGCGGCTGGTCGATGGAGACCTCGCTCCACAAGGTCTCCGACGGGCACTGCACGTCCTCACGCGCGCAGAGCTCGGCGAGGTTCAGCTCCACCGGCCCGCCGTTCACCTCGAACGACACCGTCTCTCCTTCGCGCGCGCTCGCCTCGTGATCGACGCCGCCGACGTTGAGCTTCAGGGTGAGCACATCGTCGAAGGCCAGGGAATAGTTCCCACGCACGTCGGAGGCGGGCGTCTCGTCGACGCAGGCGAGGGCGCCGAGCCCCAGGACGACGAGCGGGAGCGGGAGCAACGACGGGGTGGGGCGGCAGTTACGCATGAAGGACCTCAGCACGAGCGTACCCTACGGCGGACCGCCGCCGCCGCGAGCGCCCGTTGTCGTCGTGGAGTCGGCCTGGATCCGATCGCAGCGCACTTTGTCGCACCTTTCCGTACGGCCGGCCGAAAACCCAGGGAGTCCCACTGGTTGCGCTAGAAGCGGCGGCGCTATCGCCCCTCTCTCGCGCCTGGAGTCTTGATGCCCTCGATCGACCCGAAGCTGTCCTCCGCGCTGACGCGCGCGCTCTCGAACCGCGTCTTGAGCGAGGCGGAGGCAAACAAGATCAGCAAAGCCGTCGAGGAGGGAGGTGTCACCCCGGCCGAGGTGCAGTCGGTGGTCTCGACGCTCTCGCAGGCGCTCGCCAGCGACGGGCTCGACCTCGGCACGGCGACGCGCACGCGGAACCTAGAGAAGCTGCTCGCGCGCCTCGACGAGCAGCAGCCGACGGGGCTCGGGAGGCCGGCCGGCGGCATGAGCTTCGTGGACGCCCTCGTGCTGCGCGCGGGAGGCGGCGATCTCCCCGCCCCGGGCGGCGCTGGTCTCGAGGAGCGCCCGCTGCCGAAGCCGGGCTTTGGCGGGCAAGCGATCGAGGTCGAGGCCGACGGGCGCATCCTCCTGGACGGCGCCGAGGTGAAGCTCGATCCGAGCGCACCGAGCCAGGCCCAGGTGGACGCGGTCATGGGCCTCGTCGTCCCCGGCAACCTCACCACGCTCAGCGACGATGAGAAGCGCGCGCTCGCCGATCGGCTGCTCGTCGCCCTGGACTCCGGCTGGCCCGTCGACGCGAGCGGGGCGACCATGTTCAAGCGCGTCGGGGTGACCGTTGGCGCCGTCGCCGCGCTGCGCGCGCTCGCGCCCGCGTTGCACAACGCGCAGGTGGACAAGCTGCTGGCCGCGCTCGAGCGCGCGCCGAACGCCATGGCGCGTACGCTCGGGCTCGCGGTGCTCGACAAGGCCATTCTCGACGACCAGCAGCGCGCGAAGCGGGACGCGCTGGCGGTCCCCGAGCACAAAGAGGCCCTGCTGCGCGCGTGGGATGAGATGGCCGCGGGCGAGGCGCGCATCAAGTACAGCGCCGCTGAGGGCGCGATCCAACAGGTCGCGCTCCTCGGGCTCTGCTTCGCCAAGGCGCCGGAGTCCGTCGAGGGGCTGTATGCGGGGCTCGCCGTCTTCCGCGATCTGAACCCGGGGGCGCGCCCCTTCGACGCCGAGGAGAGCGGACATCTCGCGCGTCTTCTCGAGGGCTACACGCAAGAGCACGACGCGCTCGAGTACGTGTTCGGCACCTTCGAGCAGGTGATGCCGAAGGAGCTCGCGAAGCTCACCAACGCGCGCGTGGCGGCGACGATCCTGCCCGCGCTCGAGGGGGCCACGCCGCGCCTTGGCGACGTGCCGCTCACGCGCGCGCAGGCTGACTACGTGAAGACGCTCGTGCCCGGCCTCAAGGACGAGGCCGCGCTCAAGAGCCTCGCGTCCGCGCTCAAGGAGGCGGCGCAGCTCACGTCGACGACGCCGCGTGGCTGGGGCGATCTTACAGCGCCGCGCGCGCCCCTTCCGCCGGCCGCCTTCGAGCTGTTTCAGCGCCTGGCGCTGCCTCACCTCGAGGGCAAGGACGGCACCGACGACGGCATGATGGTGGTGAACGACCTCGTGCGCGAGGTGCGCGCCTCCGTCGACGAGATTCGCGAGACGCTGACGCCGCGCCTCAAGTCGCTCACGCGCTCGCCGCCGGTGTGGAACGGCGTCGAGGTCTCGATCCCGACGGCGAAGCTCCTCGACCAGCTCGCGGCCGAGCGCCTTCGCTCGCCCATGTCGGTGACCAACCTCGACAAGGGGCTCTCCGTGATCGCCGCGCAGCACGGCGGCAAGGTGACCGGCGCCGCCGCCGACATCTTCGCGAAGATGATCGCCGACTACATGTCGAATTGGCCCGAGCTGACGACGTTCGACTTCAACAAGCTCGGGCGCATCGCGAAGTTCGCGGCCGAGGGCAAGGCCGTCCCGCTGTGCACGCTCAACGGCAAGACCGTCGGGCTCGCGGAGTTCTACGGTGCGGTGGCGACGGCGGTGACGGACTCCATCGATCGGAGCCTCATCCGCCACGAGTGGATGGCGCACCGCTGGGGCAGCCGCGCGCAGGAGAGCGTGGAGCTGCTCGACGTCGTGGCCGAGAAGACGGCGCGCGACGAGGGACCGGTGGTGGCGCTCCGGCGGCAGTTCCCAGGCAAGCAGATCGAGGTGCTCGGCACCGGGCTCGACGGTGCGCACCAGCAGTTCCTCTACGTCGTCAAGGACGGCGCGCACGAGCTCGGCGTGTTCAACGAGGGCTCCGACGGCAAGCTCGCGGCCTATCGTGATCGCAAGGAGCCCGTGCTCTTCACCGCCTCCGTGCGCGACGACGGTTCCTTCGACGTCCGCGTGCCGGAGCAAAACCGCGTGCGCAAGTATCCGCTGCAGACGCCCTACGGCATCGGCGACAGCATCGACGTCAACTACCTCGACTCCACGGCGACCGAGGTCCGTACCGAGGGGCAGAAGTTCGACACGCGCTACAAGGTGGTCGAGGGCACGATCCTCGGCTTCGACGGCGCGGGCAACTACGACGTCGAGGTGAAGCGGCCGGACGGGACGACCGCGCGCGAGACCATCAGCCTGACGAAGATCATGCAGGCGAACCACCCGCACTACTTCTCGGAGACGGGCAGCTACCTGCGCGACGTGAAGATCGATCTCAAGAACGACGCCTCGCTCAAGGGTTTCCTCGACGGCGCGGACGGCATCATCCAGAAGTATCTGCCGACGGACGGCAGCCTCGCCGGGATCGCGGCGCAAGAGCTCGCCAACCGGCAGCGCAAGTGTGTCGCCGAGCTGATGGACTACTGCGACGAGCACATGATCTATCCGCGCGACAAGGGCTCGAGCGACGCGGCGTCGGAGCGCTATTGGGAGCTCGACAATGGCTTCCGCTTCCCCCTCGGTGAGCTCGTGAAGGTGAAGCGCGGCGTGTGCCGTCACCAATGCATCGCCTTCCATCTGCTCTTGCAGCGGGCGGGCATCGACTCGCGCCTCGCCTCGGGCGCGGCGAACACGAGCTCGGGCAACTACCGCGGCCTGCACCTCTGGGTGGAGCTGTCGCTCGCCGACAACTCGCGCTGGCTCAGCGACCAGACCTGGAAGGACCCGTTCGTGCCGCTGTGGGCGGGCGCGTACGACGTCGATAAGCGCCGCGTCGAGATCTACAACCGCTCCGCGGACTTCGACATCAACCTGCCGACGTGAGCGCGGGCGGCGATCGTCAGCTCAGCCATTCACAGACGCGATCGATGGCGGTCAGCAGGTTGCTGCAGTCGTGCTCGAGGAAGTCGAGCCCGAGCTTCTCGGTGGGCGGCAGCGCCTGTGCGTGCATCAAGGTGCGCGCGCCGTCGAAGTCCACCAGCGCCATGCGGGCGGTCAGCTCCTCGCCGGGGCGACCAAAAGCGGAGCCGGGCAGGATGGCGACGCCGGTGTCCCCGAGGAGCGCCTCACACATCTCGAGGGACGTCTTGATGCCGCGCCGCTCGAGCTTTGCCCGGCAGGGCGAGAAGTCGGGGAACACGTAGAAGGCGCCCTTCGGTGTCTCCACGTCGATGCCGGCGGCGCGCATGCGCTTGCAGGACTCTCGCGCGAGCGCGCTCAAGATGCGGCGGGAGTCGCGCAGATAGCGCTCGATCTCGAGGCCACCTTCGAAGGCGCGCACGGCCGCGTACTGGATGGGGGCTGACGTCGACGTGAACGTCTCGCTCGCCACCGCGGCCATGGCGTCGAGCAGCCAGCGCAGGTTGCGCGGGAAGAGGAAGGTGCCGAGCCGCCAGCCGCCCGCGCCGCACCACTTCGACAGCCCGCTCGAGACGATGGTCCCCTCGGGATAGAAGCGCGCGAGCGAGACGTGCTGTCCCTTGAAGTGCAGCTCGCCATAGATCTCGTCGGAGAGCAGCACCACCTTGTGCTTGCGCGCGGCGGCGGCGAGCTCCTTCAGCTCGTCGATCTTGTACGTGCCGCCGGTGGGGTTCGAGGGGTAGTTCAAGATGACGATGCGGGGACGGCCGGGGTCGGTCTCGCACAGCCGCTCGAGGCCCTCGGCCTTCAGCATCCAGCCGTCTTCGCGCCGCGTCGGCAGCCAGCGGACCTTGCGTCCGATGATGTCGGCCTGCGGCGCGTAGCTGACCCACGACGGCGTCGGGATGACGAGGTCGCCGTAGTAGACGAGCTGCAGGATGAACATCAGCTCTTTGCTGCCGGGCCCGATGAGCACGTCGTCGGCGCTGCCCGGCAACGAGTCCGTGCGGCGGTGGTACTCGGCGACGGCGCGGCGCAGATCCCAGAGGCCCTTCACCGGCAGGTAGTCCTTCTCGTGCGCGGCGTCGCGCAGCCGCTGCACGACGGGCGCGGGCACCGGGAACGGCGACTGCCCGAGGCCGAGCTTGAAGACCTGTTTGCCCTCGGCGCGCAGAGCGTTCGACTGCTCGTTGATGGCCACGGTGGCCGACGGCGTCATGCCGCGCACGTTCAGGTTCAGGTGCACGTCGAGCGTCTGCTGGCGACGAGGAGCGGCGGTCGGGGCGGCGTGCGGTTCGTTCGGCGCCATGGGGCCTTCCTGCCGGCGAGGGCGGCGTCGCGTGAGAAGCGGCGAGGGTAGCGTCATCGGGCCGGCCGGCGAGCACTTGCCTTCCGTCGTGGCGTGGGTAGCTTGCCCCTGCACGAAGCACCACCCGCTCCTCGATCCCCATCGTGAGCCCACAGGAGAGACCATGGCCGTTCGCATCAATGACGTCGCGCCGAACTTCACGGCGGACTCGACCGAAGGAAAGATCACGCTGCACGACTGGATCGGCGACGGTTACGCCGTCCTGTTCTCGCACCCGAAGGACTTCACCCCGGTGTGCACGACCGAGCTGAGCGCCATGGCGGCCCTCGCCGACGAGTTCAAGGCGCGCAACACCAAGATCGCCGCCATCTCGGTGGACTCCGTCGATGACCACAAGAAGTGGACGGCCGACATCGAGAAGTACGGCGGCAAGCCCGTGGGCTACCCGATCTTCGGCGACATCAACCTCGAGATCGCCAAGGCCTACGACATGCTGCCGGCCGACGCCTATCTGCCCGACGGCCGCACCCCGGCGCACACGGCCACCGTGCGCACGGTGTTCATCATCGGGCCCGACAAGAAGGTGCGCCTCGCCCTCGTCTACCCGATGTCCGTCGGCCGCAACTTCGCCGAGATCCTGCGCGCCCTCGACGGCATCCAGGCCACCGACAGCGGCCCCATCGCGACGCCCGCCAACTGGAAGCCCGGCGACGACGTCATCGTGTCGACGTCGCTGAGCAACGAGCAGGCCAAGGAGAAGTACGGCGAGCTCGACATCGTGCTGCCGTACCTGCGCAAGGCGAAGCGGCCCGCCTGAGCCTGCTCTCGCGGAGCACGGCACACAGGCCCCCGGCGACGAGCGCGATGGCGTTCGGGCCGGGGGTCGCTGTTTTCACGCCGTTGACCGACCGCGAACGAGCGTGTCTGGTTGTCGGCGCGCGCCTCGGCAGCGTGCGCCGAAGGACACCGTGCGTCGGGGGTGCCGATCGTGAAGAAGGTCTTGTTCGTCGCGCCGTTCTTCGGCGCCAACATGAACCACTGCCTCGGGGCTCTGCTCGATCTCGAGGACGTGCAGGTCGGCGTCATCACCGCCGTGCCCGAGGAGCGGGTGCCGCAGCGCGCGCGCGTCGCGGGTCACTATCGCGTCGACGATCCGCTGGACCCCGCGCAGCTCACGGCGGCCGCCCGCGCCTTTCAGAAGGAGTGGGGCCACGTCGACCGGCTGCTCGGCTACCTCGAGCCGCTGCAGGAGCCGCTCGCCAAGGCGCGCGAGGCGCTCGACATCGACGGAATGCACGCGCGGGTGGCGAACAACTTCCGCGACAAAAACCGCATGAAGCAGGTGCTCGGCGACGCCGGGCTGCCGGTGGCGAGGCAGGCACGCGTCAAGAGCGCCGAAGACGCGCTGCGCCTCGCGGCCGAGGTCGGCTACCCGCTCGTGCTCAAGCCCGTAGACGGTGTCGGCTCGAAGGACACCATGCGGGTGACGAACGAGGAGGAGCTCTTCCTCGCGCTGAACCGGCTCATGCCCTCCGCCGCTCGTCCGGCGCAGGCGGAGCAGTTCGTCACCGGTGACGAGCACACGCTGGAGGCCGTCGTCATCGGCGGTGACGTCGTGTGGCAGAGCTCGACCTATTACCTGCCGGGTCCGCTGACGGTGCTCGAGAACCCGTGGATGCGCTACTGCGTGCTCTTGCCGCGCGAGCAGAGCGAGCCCCACGTCGAGCGCTTCCGTGAGCTGAACAAGGCGGCGCTGAAGGCCCTTGGGCTCGAGAACGGCTTCTCGCACATGGAGTGGTTCGATCGCGGCGAGCAACAGACGCCCATCATCGGTGAGGTCGGCGCGCGGCCGGCCGGCGTCAACATCATGGCCATGAACGGCCTCGCGCACGACGTGGACCTCTGGGCCAAGTGGTGTCGGCTCGAGGTGCACCGCACCTGGTCCATGCCCGCGCGCAGGTACGCCTCCGGCAGCGCCTTCTTGCGCGGGCAGGGCGCCGGGCGGGTCATCACCGAGGTGAGCGGCCTCGAAGAGGTGCTGAAGGAGCTCGGCGACGACGTCGTCATGACCGGCAGCCTGCCGAAGGTCGGCCAGCCGCGCACGACGCACTACGAGGGCGAGGGCAACATCATCGTGCGCCACGAGACCACGCAGGGCTGCGTGGCGGCGCTGCGGGAGATCGTGACGCGCACGCGGATCGTGTACGGCTGAGCGTCGCTCTCGGTCCTCAGGCCAAGCTGCCGCCGTCGACGATGAGCGCCTGTCCGGTGATGGAGCGCGCTTGCTCACTGGCGAGGTAGAGCGCGAGGGAGGCGACCTCTTCCGGCTCGACGGCGCGGCCGAGCGGCACGCCCGCGGCGAGGTCCTGCTCGCTCACGCCGAGCTCGCCGGCTCGCATGCGCATCATGTCCGTGCGGGTCCAGCCCGGGCAGAGCGCGTTCACGGTCACGCCGCGAGGAGCGACGTGCAGCGCGAGCGCGCGCGTGAAGCCGATGACGGCGTGCTTGGCGGCGGTGTACGCGGTCTGCTCGGGGGCACCGCGGAAGGACAGCGACGAGCCGACGTTGATGATGCGGCCGCTGCCGTCCGGGAGGTGCGGCAGCGCGGCCTTGCTGACGTAGTAGGTGCCGTTCAGGTTCACGTCGAGCACGCGCTGCCAGAAGGCGTCGTCGTCGTCGGCGGCGAGGGAGTTCTCACCCGCGACGCCCGCGTTGTTGATGACGACGTCGAGCCGACCGAGGCGACGGAGCACATCGCTGACGCCCCGCTTCACGTCGTCCTTGTTCGCGACGTCACACGCGAACGCGAACGCGGGCGATCCGGCGCGAGCCCCTTCCTGCGTCGTCGCGCACGCGGCCACGCGGTAGCCGGCGGCGCCGAAGGCCTCGACACAGGCCTTGCCGATGCCGCGCGAGCCGCCCGTCACGAGCGCTACCCGTCCGTCGCTCATTCTCTGCTCCTCGACATGGCGATGACACTACGATGTCCAGGAGGAGGATGCGCATGCGCAAGCCAACCTTTCCCGAGCGCTCGGCCCACCTCTCGTACGTGGCGCCGCTCATCGGCGTCGTCGTCGTGCGCCAGCTCGGCACGCCACCCGCGGCGCTCGCCCTCCTCGCGCTCCTGGTGCTCGGCGGCCTGTTCTCGGCGCTGACGGGCCTCGTCTGGTCCCGCAAGGAGCGCGGCAAGACGTCGCTGCCGGCGCTGCTCGGGATCGCGGCGAACCTGGCGTTCGTCGTCTGGGTGGTCGCCTCCTATCCGTCCGCGGCGTAGGGCTCGACGTCGACCAGCGTCAGAACCAGAAGTAGCCGTAGATGTCGTAGGTGCCGCGGACGTCCTCGATGGTGGACACCATGCCCTCGAGCAGCCAGCGGTTGGTCGTCGTCGGGTCCGCGTTGTAGGCGTCGGCGAAGCGCTGCGCTCGCTCGAGCAGCTTGGCGGCCGGAGAGTAGGCGGTCGCGTCCGCCGCGCGCGTGGCCTGGTAGGTGCGGTTGTTCAGCGGGTTCACGAAGGTGACCAAGAGCGCCGGATCGGTGACGTCGAGGGCCTCGCCGCTGCCCGGCAGCCAGATCTTCATGCGGTCGTTGAAGGTGGTGTCGAAGCTCGTCTGCAAGAAGGCCATGCCGTACCAGATGGCATAGAGCTCGACGGTGAAGCTGGTGGCCGGGTCGACGGGCGTGCTGGCGCCGCCCTCGCAAGGCACGTACGCCGGGTCGCTCACCACGGGCGGATCGTAGCGCTGCTCGTCGTTGCACATGACGCCGGCGAACGCGCGGTAGTCCTCGGCCGAGCTGCCGCCCACGAGCTGGTAGACCTCCTCGGGGAAGAGCAGGTTCAGGCCGATGGCGTAGCGGTCGACCTCGGCGCCGCTGTCGACGCCGAGGAAGTAGGTGCTCGACGTCACCGCGGTCTCGAGCGCGAGCAGCTTGTCGTAGAACGAGCCCACGCTCCACAGGCGGTCGTAGAAGTAATAGCCCGAGGCCGTGTCCCAGAGGCTGTCGGTGTAGCGGCCCATCCCGTAGGGCACGTTCAGCTCCGAGCACGCCGGCCCGGGATCGTTCGGCGGACAGAGCGGGTCCTCGCCGTAGCTGTAGAGGAGCATCACGTCCTCGAGGTCGTCGTAGTAGTAGCTGCCCGGCTCGGGCATGGCGAGCACGCCGGCGATGGTGTCGAGCAACAGCCGCGTGGCCGCCGCGCCCGCGAGCCCGCCGTCACCGGCCTCGTTCCAGGGCACGTTCTCGACGTCGAAATAGATCGGATCGTCCACGGTCGGATCGAGGTCGCAGCCCACGTCGTCGCGAATGCACTCCCACTCGCCCTCGTAGAAGAACGAATCGAACACCCAGTTCTGGTACTGCGTCAGCATGGGCTGCCAGGCGCGGAACCAGACGTTGTTCATGTAGTCCCCTTCGTTGAACCAGCGGTTGTCGCGCGAGAACGAGAGGAAGGGGAAGTACTCGAGGTAGAGGGCGCGCGCGCTCTGGGCGATCTCGTAGGCGTCCGCGCCCTCGTCGAACATGGCGCAGGTCGAGGTGGCGCTCTCGTATTCGTCCGAGCAGAAGCGGTAGGGCACCTCCCAGAGGTCCCAGGTGGACGCGCCGCGCATCTGATCGATCACGCGCTGGTAGGGGACGAGCTTGCGCGCGTGCATGTTGTCGATGCCCCCGAAGATCTCGGGCAGCCTCGTGTAGTGGCGAAAGTGCCGCAGGATGTCGTCGAGGTAATAGAGCTCGAGCAGGTTCTCGTCGTCGAGCGGGCTGCCGTCCTCGAACACCTCGACCAGATCCCCGTAGCCGAAGGCGATGGCGGCCTTGTCGTAGAGGCCGAGCCCGTGGATGTCGCTCATGAAGCGCGAGCCGTAGTCCATGATGGAGGCGTATTGGTGCTCGCGCAGGCCGGCCTCGAGCTGCGCTTCGCTCGGCGCCTCGAGCGCGCCCGCGCCTTCGCCCTTCAGATCCCAGAAGTCGCGGCCGTAGTTGAGCGCGTCGGTGGACGCCTCGAAGTTGTGCCGCAGGCCGAGGTTGTGCCCCATCTCGTGCTCGGCCACGGCGCGGAACACGCGGCGCCGGATGGTGGCGTAGACCTCCTCGGGCGGCGTGTCCTTCAGCTCGTCGGCGATGCCGAGCAGCGAGGCGTCGAAGGCGCGCGTGTGCATCACGTTGCGCTCCATCAGCCGGCGCTGGCGCACGCGGTCACGACGGAAGGCCTGCCCCATGGACCAGGACAGCGGCGAGGCGCGATCACGCTCCGCCGCGCTCATGGGCTCGCTGGGACCGCTGCGCTTGCGTCCCATGGCGCGCAGCACGGGCTCGGTGACGAGGCGCTCCTCGAGCGGCGTGTCGCGAATGGCCTCGAGGCGCGCGCGCAGCTCGGCGGGGTCTCGCCGGACGCCGCGCTTGCCGATGCGCCGGATGTCCTTGTTGCGCGGCGTGTCGACCTTGCCGCGCACGAAGCGGCGGGTGCGCTCGCGCGGCGCCGGATCGTCCGCGTTCTGCAGATAGACCTCGCGGGTGACGTCGTTGCCCTCGCTGAGGTCGAGGAACAAGCTCGGGTCGTTCACCCAGTCGAGCACCTCCTTGCCGTTCTGCGCGTAGCTGTCGACGCCGGCGCCGTAGACGAACGCGCTCGCGCTCAAGATCTCGCCGCTCAGCGGATCGACGACGGCGGGGCCGTACCCGAGCAGGCCGGCCTGGTCCGGCTGATCGACCCACGCGAGCAGGTTGTAGCGGATGTCGCCGATGCGCTGGCCGCGGTCGCTGACCGCGCCGTCGCTCACGCGCCAGGTGTTGTCCTTGAGGATGACGACGTCCTCCACCTCGTCGAGCGGCGTGGCGGCGCCGTACTTGAGCGCGCGCACGGTCTCCTGGAAGGCCTCGTTCCAGCCGGCCACCGTCGCCGCTGCCTCTGCCTTCAGGTCCTCGGGGAAGCCCGGCGAGAGGTAGTAGACGATGGGCTTCACGGCGCAGTCGGCGTAGGGCAGCTCGCTGCCGTCATCTCTGCAGGCGGGCGCGTCCTGCCAGATGTTGAAGCGGTTCATGAGCAGCACGCGGCCGGTGTGCGTCTCGCCGTGGCGGCGGTCGTAGCGCTCGCGTTCGGTGCGGAAGAAGCCGAACTTGTCGAAGTAGGGGACGCGCACGGGGAAGCCCTCGGCGTCGGGCACGAGGTCGTCGCGCGTCGCGTACCCGACGCGCACCGGGTTGCCCTCGTCGTCGCGCAAGAGCTCGTTGTCGGGGTAGGGCTTCGCCTGGTACGGGTTCGCCTCGTCCCGCTTCAAGAACGCCGAGCGCACGGTGATCTCGGCGGGCGCGCAGTCGACGTCCGTGTAATACCAGCAGGCGGGCTCCTCCCAGACGCTGCCGTCGTACCAGTCCTCGACGAGGAGGGTGGTGGGCGAGGCGAAGATGCGGTGCACCACGTCTATGTAGTCGGCCTCGTCCAGCCGGGCGATGGCGTCGCCTTGATGATCCTGCCAGCCGCCGGCGGTCCTCACGCCGACGAGCAGCGCGTCCGGATCGCCCGGCTCCTGCACGTAGTGGCCGCCCGGCACCTGCTCGACGTGCTCGACGAGGAAGTCGAAGCTCGGCGCCAGGTTCTTCGACCAGTCGACGCGCATGTACTGCCGCTCGTGCCAGGGTCGATCGCTGGTGTTCTCGACGATGACGTTGCTCTGCTCGCCCGTGGACGGGTCGTACTCGCGCTGTACGTCGAAGTGGCTGGTGATGGGGAACACCGCGATGGGGGTGTTGTCCTCGTGATCGCCCGGCAGCGCGCTCTTCTTGTCGGTGCCGGCCACGAGGTCGTAGCTGCGGTAGGCGACCAGGAAGTCTTCCTGGATGTCCCAGCGCACGAGCTCGGTCTTGTAGGTCTGCTCGCCGATGAACGTGAACCAGGTGGCGAAGGGAACGCCGACGACGGTCTGGTGGTAGTACCACTCGCCCTCGAACAGCGACTTGCGCAGCTTGTTCGGCTGCGTCCGATCGATGTCGGCGATGGGGCAGGCGACGGCGGCGAGCGCGCAGGCAGAGGCGAGCAGCAGGCGGGCGATCGAGTGCATGGGCTTCCCTCGTTGGCGCAAGAGATTGCGTGGTTTCGGTGCCGTTGGCGAGGGGGGCGCCCGGGGCCCGGCGGACGGGGCCGCAAAGGTGGCGTCGGCTTGACGCGCCGCTCTACGGGCCTACTCCTTAGGGGTACGCTCACCTTTCACTTCGACGGGCGACATGACCGCGTATCAGCCACATAGGAACGAGCCCCCGCTGGACGACGACGAGCCCGAGCGCTCGGATCTCGCCGAGGGGGCGCTCGACGCCGACGCGCTCGACGCCGGCGAGGTCCCCGTGCAAGAAGGGCCGGTAATTGACCTGCCCTCCTCCGAGGAGGCGATCAGCGCGGACGCGACGCCGGCGAGCGCGCCGCCGAGCCCCGCGCACGCCGCGCTCGAGGCGCTCTCCAAGGACGAGCTCATCGATCGGCACCTGCGGCTCGTGGCCGACCTGCGCCGCGTCCGCCAGCGCCAGACAGAGGAGCTGGCCGACGCCCGGCGCGACGAGCGCGACGGCGTGCTGAGCTCCCTCTTCGACATCGTCGACAACTTCGAGCGTGGGCTCGAGGCCTCGGGCGGCGAGCAGAACCCCTGGGCGGAGGGCATGCGCAGCATCCACAAGCAGATGCTCGACGTGGTCGCGCGCTACGGGGTGACGCCCTTCGCGCCGCACGGAGAGCCCTTCGACGCGCACGAGCACGAGGCGCTCTCGACGATGCCCGATCCGAGCAGGCCCGACGGCACGGTGCTGTACGTGGAGCGCAACGGCTACCGGCAGGACGGGCGCGTGCTCCGCCCCGCGCGCGTCGTCGTCGCCAAGAATCACTGACACGGCGCCACACGCCGGGGCGCCGACAACGTCGTGAACGGGTAAGGCTTCGCCAATGCAGTTTCAGGACTACTACGAGACGCTCGGCGTCACCCGGGACGCGAGTCAGGACCAGATCAAGAAGGCCTATCGGACCCTCTCGAAGAAGTTTCACCCCGACCGCAACAAGACCGCCGACGCCGAGGCCAACTTCAAGAAGGTGAACGAGGCGTACGAGGTCCTGAAGGACCCGGAGAAGCGGCGCCGCTACGACCAGGTAGGCAGCGGCATGCACGCGGGTGACGACTTCCGTCCCCCGCCCGGCTGGCAGAACGTCGAGTTCAATTTCGGCGGCGGCGGCGGGCGCGCCGGCGGCCCGGTCGGCTTCTCGGACTTCTTCGAGACCCTGTTCGGTGGCGCCGGCGGCGTGGGCGGAGCCGGCGGCTTCGGCGGCGACGTGCGCACGCGCTCGCGCGATCCCTTCGCGAGCGCGCGGCCGCGGCCACGGCGAGGACGCACCTCCGAGGCCGAGATCACCATCGCGCTCGAGGACGCCTACCACGGCGGCACGCGGCAGGTGACGCTGCAGCAGGTGGAGCAGGGCCCCGACGGCGGCCGGCGCACGACGCAGCGCACCTTCTCGGTGAAGATCCCGCCCGGCACGACGACGGGCACCAAGATCCGCCTGGCCGGGCAGGGCTCCCCGGGCATCGGCGGTGGCGCGGCGGGCGATCTGCTGCTCAAGGTGGCGATCGCCGAGCACCCGGTCTTCGACGTCGACGGCCACAACCTGCGCGCGGTGTTGCCGGTGACGCCGTGGGAGGCCGCGCTCGGCGCCAAGGTGAGCTTTCAGACGCTCGATGGCGAGGTGAAGCTCACGCTGCCGCCCGGCTCCCAGAGCGGCCGCAAGCTGCGCCTCAAGGGCAAGGGGCTCCCGCGCAAGAGCGACGCCGATCGAGGTGACCTCGAGCTCGAGATCTCCATCCGCGTACCGAAGGAGCTGAGCGACGACGAGCGCCAGCTGTTCGAGCGCCTGCAAGCGGTCTCGCGCTTCAACGCGCGCGCGTAGCCTCGGGCGCCAGCGCCGCGCGCCGCCCCGTCGGGCGATCCGGCGCTGGCCGTCGCCGTCGCTTGCGGCGCCGAGGGGGCCTGTGCGGATGCGCCTCGTCGGGGGCCAGGAAGGCGCTCGTGAGCAGCCACGCCGAGCAGGACAGCAGCACGAGCACCTCCACGATGACGTACGGCGAGCGCTCGTGCCGCAGCAGCGTGCCGAACAAGGCCGCCCGCGCGAGGTCCTGCTCCTCGTAGAAGGCGCTGACGACGAGAATGGCGTAGGCGAGCGACGCGCTCATCGCGAGCAGCGCGCCCCCCTGAAAGGCCACGATGGCGTGCCGCCCCGCGAGCGCCACGAGGAAGAGGAGCGTCGCCGCGCAGGCCTCGACGGCGGCGAGCAACGTGCCGGCCTCCCACGCCCGCTCTTCCTCGACGATGGAGAAGCTCGCGAGCGCGTAGGCGTAGCCGTCCGCATCGACGAGCTTGGCGAAGGCGAGCACGCCGAACACGACGGCGAGCAGGAGCGCACCGAGCCGCTGCGCGCGGCTGATCACGGCCGACCCCGCGGGCTCAGGACGTCGTCCAGAGGCCGGTCGGATCCGTCATCGTCGTCGAGCGAGGGCGCCGTGTGCGAGAGCGACTCGAGGTGGCGAACGACGCGCAGCACGACGAACAAAAGGCCGGTGGCCGCCGCCGCGAGCGTATAGAGCTCGAAGCCAACCACCGCGCCGATCGAGGCCGCGCCGAGCAGTGAGCCGGCGGTCGTGATGCCGTGCACGTCCCCGCCCGCGCGGAAGATGGTGCCCGCGCCGATAAAGCTGACGCCGGTCACGATCGCCTCGAGCACGCGCAGCGGATCGACCCGCGCTCCCTCGACCGTCCCCGCCGCCACCAGCACGACCTCCCCGAGCGACACCAGCAAGCACGAGCTCATGCACACGAGCATGTGCGTGCGCAGCCCGGCCGGCCGCCCGAGCGACTCGCGGTCGTAGCCGAGCAGCGCCGAGAGCAGCGCCGCCAGCAAGAGCCGCAGGATGATGACGAGCTGTACGTCGAGGTCCGCGCCGCTCACGAAAGGTCCCTCAAGTCCTTCTCGCCGCCTGCACGACGAAGCTGAGCAGCGCGAGGAGGAAGAAGGCGAGGAAGACGATCCGCAGCAGCGGGGTCGCCTCTCCGACGACGCCGCCGTAGCCGAGCAGGGCGGTGACGAGCGCCATCACCAAGAAGATCAGCGCCCAGAACAGCATGCGCGGCGCTCCAGAGGTCACCGGCCGATCCGAGGCACGCCGCACGACGGGCCTCTGCCAGAGAAAGCGTCTTCCCCCGATGACGAGCAAGACGGCTGCCAGAGTTTCGCGCGCCGACCTTTGCTGCGCAGCCGTGCGCTCGCGCGGAGCGTCTCCGCGTCACGAGGCGGAACGCCCCTGCGAGCCCGCGACGACAGCGCACGCACGACGACAGCGTTGGCCCGCGCGTTGCTGTGCTCGGGGGGTGATGTCTTCGAGAGGCGCTCTTCGAGAGGAGAGCGGCTCGACACCGAACCGGAGAAAGGACGGCACCATGAAGAAGCTTCTTCTGCTTTCGGCCGTGGGCCTCGTGGCCGCGAGCTGCTCCACGACGGAGTACTACCAGGACGACCTCGCCGTGGCGCAGCGCCTCGAAGCGCAGGAGCGCCAGGAACGGACCGCGCCGCGCCAGCAGGCCCAGCAGCAGCCGCGCCAGACGCAGCAGCAGCCGGCGACGACGCGCGCGGACTTCGAGCGGCAGCGCGAGGTCAAGGAGATGCAGACCAAGCTGAGCGAGATCGATCAGCGCATCAGTGACATCGAGGAGACCATGAGGGACATGCCGCCCGAGGAGCGGCAGCAGACCGCGCGCGAGGTGAGCGACCTGCGCGAGCGTCAGCAGCGAGCGGAGAGCATGCTGAACGAGGCGGGCAACGGAGCGCCGCAGGAGTTCGTGCAGGTTCGGGAGGAGCTGCGGGACGCCGTGAACGAGCTCGAGGTCGGGGTCTATCGCTTGCTCGTCCGAGAGGACGCGCAGCCCGGCCCGGACGAGATCATCGAGTAACGCTCACGTCGTACCGACGGCAGAGAAGAGCCTCGCGAACGCGAGGCTCTTCTCGTCGAATGTGACCGCGCCGTCGCCGTCGTCGTATCGTTCGGGTGGTAGCGCAGCCGAATCCCCGGTGCGCCGTTGTCCTTGCCGCCAGCGGCCAGCGCCGCCGTGTAGAAGCGGTCCACGGTCGCGCGATCGGCGGCGACGAACGCGATGTGGGTGCCCTGTCCTACGCGCTCGTTGTCGCCGATCCAGAAGAACGGGTTGCGATCCTTGCCGAACCCGAGCGCGGTGCCGCCGCTCTCGGTCTGCTCAGGCGTGTGTACCGCCACGGGGGCGTTGCCGCGCCCTAGATCTCATACCAGTCGTCCCCCAGCACCTTCGGCCGCACGCGAACCCGAGGGTCATTCTCCACGATCGAATAGGGGGCGCAGCTCTTGATCAACCAGACGTTGCCGCCGACGACCGAGTGATGTCCGACGACCGTGTTTCCGCCCAGGATCGTCGCGCCGGCATAGATCGTCACATTGTCCTCGATCGTCGGGTGCCGCTTCTTGTCCTGCAGCTTCCGCGACACGCTCAACGCACCCAGCGAGACACCCTGGTAGACCTTCACCGAGTCGCCGATCACCGTCGTCTCGCCGATGACCACGCCGGTCCCGTGGTCGATGTGAAACGAGCGGCCGATAATCGCCCCCGGATGAATGTCGATCCCCGTCTTGCCGTGCGCGTGCTCGCTCATCATTCGCGCGATCAGGCGGGCGCCGTGGGTCCAGAACCAATGCGCGATGCGATGCACCAACACGGCCTGTACGCCCGGGTAGCTCAAGATGATCTCGTCCCGCGAGCGCGCCGCGGGATCGCCCTCGAGCAGCGCCTGCACGTCGAGCGAGAGGAAATGGCGTAGCTCCGGGACGCAGCCGAGGAAGCTCATGCTCAGCTCGTGCGCTTCGGCCTCGACGGCGGCCTCGGTGACCTCTTCGCCGGCCGCGCGGCGCTCCCAGACGAGGTTTTTCTTGAGCTGCTCGCGCACGTCGTCGAATAGCAGCGCCACCTTGTTGCCGGTGACGTACTCGGCGTTCTCGCGCGTGATGTCCTCCTCGCGGGTGAAGCCGGGGAACACGAGGTTCTCGAGGCGGCAGAGGATCGCGTCGACGGCGCTGCGCGAGGGCAGGTTCGGTCCGCCCACGTGGTTGATGCCGCCCTCGTCGGCGTAGGAGCGCAGGATGGCGTTCGTGATGGACGCGAGCGTGTGCGGGCTTTGGGACGGCGGGGAGCTCAAGGCGGTCTCCTGTAGGAGATAACGGAACAGGGCGCTCAGGCGCGCGGATCTTCGCCGGTCATGACCTCACGCAACAGCGCGCGGTAGCTCTCGAGGCGGGCGGCGTCGACCCGTCCTTCGCTGGCGGCACGTTCGACCGCGCAGCCGGGCTCGCGCTGGTGCAGGCAATCGCGGAAGCGGCAGCCCTCGCGCGCGAGGTCGCCGATGCCGGCGAAGTGCTCGGCCAGCTCGTGCGCGCTGACGTCCACGAGGCCGAACTCCTTGATGCCGGGCGTGTCGACGAGCTCGCCGCCGCCGGGCAGGCGATGCAGCGTGGACGCGGTGGTGGTGTGCCGGCCGCGTCCGGAGGCTTCGGAGAGCGTCTTGGTGGCGAGCTCGGTGCCGACCAGGCGGTTGGTCAGTGAGCTCTTGCCGACGCCCGAGTGCCCCGTCAGGACGGCGCGGCCGCGCTCCTTGATGAGGGTGGCCAGCTCGTCACAGCCATGGCCGAGGGCGGCGGAGGCGCCAAGCACGGGGATGTCCGGCCCGAAGACGCGACGGAGGCGCGCGAGGGCGGCCTCGGCGCCTGGCACGTCCATCTTGTTCACGCACACGGCCGGCGCGATGCCGCTGCGGCGCGCGGCGACGACGGCGCGGTCGATGAGCCCCGTGCGCGGCGGCGGCTCCACGGCGACCACCACGACCACCAGATCGAGGTTCGCGGCCACCACGTGCTCACCGCCGCCCGGCGAGCGTCTCAACAGCGCCCGCTCGCGCTCGAGGCGGGTCAGGCGCTCCCCCTCCACGCGCACGCGGTCGCCGACGACGTGCCCCGAGCGGCGCTGGACACGCACCTGCAGGCGCGCGCCGTCGTCGAGCTCCACCTCGACGGCGACGCCGAGGTGGGAGACGATCACGCCTTGTTGGCCGAGCCCTTCCCGCGCGCCGCCCGGGCTGTCGCCACGGCCCGGCTTGCCCGCAAAGGCGCCCCTGCCCCCTGCCGTGCGGCGGGATCGGCCGCCTCTAAAGCCGGACGAGGGCGACTTCATGCGGGCTCCAGGGGCCGTGCTTCGGCGGACGAGGTCTCTTGCCTAGGGGCTTGGAATCGCGGTTGTTTCCAGGGGGCGGGGCGGTGCATGTGACCCCCCCGCGCGCGCTGGACCGCAACCGTATGCGGAATTCGGCGTTGACGGCGCATTGGGATTGTCCGATGAGGGCGGCTCACCTCTCGCCCGTAGGCGCGCAGCGCGGCCTCCAGCCCCGTTGCGACATCGAACCCAGCCACAAGGCTTCCCGCCTGAAGGCACTTAGCCGCAAGGCACTGCACAGGAGCGCTCCCATGACCAAGGCCGAGCTCGTCGACCTCATCTGCTCGAAGCACGACGTCAACAAGAAGACCGGCGCCGAGATCCTCGACACCGTCTTCGGCACCGTCGCGACCACCATCAAGAAGGACGAGAAGTTCACCTACCCGGGCTTCGGCACCTTCACCGTCCGCCACCGCAAGGAGCGCATGGGCACGGACCCGCGCACCAAGGCGCAGATCAAGATCCCCGCCTCGAAGACGGTCGGCTTCAAGCCCGCCAAGGCCTTCAAGGACACGCTCTAAGCCACTCGCTGGCAGAGCTGCCGTGAGCCGCGCCCTCGGGAGCGGCGCGTGCGGGGAGGGGCGGCCTGATGCCGCCCCTTCTCTTTGTCTGGTGATCGAGCGCCCGCGCGGAGGGGTCACTGGATGCGGCCCTGCTGCGCGATGCGGAGCAGCGCCTGGCGCGCCTGGTCCTCATGGTCGGAGCTCGCGCGCAGCTTCAGGACCTCTTGCATATCGTCGAGCGCCAAGAGCGGCCGCTCGTGCTCGAGGTGCAAAAGGCCGCGGCGCAGCAGCCAGGTCGAGCGTGCCAGGGACGTCAGCGGAGGCTCCGTCTGGCCGAGGCTATGGTCGGCGACCGCCACGGCGTCGTCCGCGCGCCCGCGCTGCAGCAGCAACAGGAAGCGAAAGCCCTCGGCGTCGGCGTTGTAGCCGCCTGCGCGCAGGCCCTCGAGCAGCGCGAGCGCGCCGTCGATGTCTCCCGAGGTCGAGCGGGCGAGCGCCTGCACGAGCACGAGCGATGCGCCGCCGGGGGGGCGTGGTTTCGACGTCACGACCGTGTTGTAGCGCGGCGGTGCGCCTCGGTCAGCGGAGACGGCCTGGCAGGAGGGCCTCGAGCGCGCCGTCGACGTTGATGCTCACCTGAGCTCCGAGCGGGATCTGTCCGCTGCGGCTCGGCGGCAGCACGAGCGGCCCCACGGCGACGAGCGTCGGCAGGTTCACGAGCTCGAGGCCGAGCGGCACCAGCTTGCCGAGGCCGACGCCCGCGGCCGCGCCGAGCACGACGCCGGTCGCGATGCCGCCGTAGCCGAGCACGGGGTTTGGCGCCGGGATGCCGAGCACGATGGCGGTGCCGAGCAGGCCGCCGGCGACGGCGCCGAGATCGAGCAGCCAGGTCTCGAAGCGCGTGATGGGCGCGAAGGGCGACAAGAGCAGCCCGGCGCCGAAGCCGAGGTTCACGACGCTGCCGACCAGCAGCGTGCCGTCCTCGAAGCGCAGCGGCAGCTCGAACATGAGCTGCCCGAGCGTCGCGAGCGTCCCGCTCCAGAGGCCGAGGGAGAGCCCGAGCGGACCGGCGCCTTCGGGGAGGTCCGTGAACGCGGCCACGGCGGCGCCGCCGGCGAGGGTACCTGCCGCGCCCGCCAACATCGCCGTCGTCGACGCGGCGCCGCGCAGGCGCCACCAATCGAGCAGGTAACGATCGCCATAGCCGTTCACGAGCAGCCCGCTCACGGCCGAATTGAAGGTGGCCAGAAACTGACTCGCGCGCAGCACATTCGCGTCGCCTGCGCTCAGCTCGGGCAAGAGCGCGGTCGCGAGCGTCGCCAGCGCCACCCCGCCGGCGCCGCCGACGATGGGCGTGATGAAGAATGACGCGAGGATGAGCGGCTGCAGCTCCCCCGGCAGCGAGACCTGCCCGACCTGCGTGATCAGGAAGCCAGCGTCGACGAGCGCGACGGTCGCGAGGTAGCCGCCGAGGAGCGTGCTGGTGGCGATCAGCTCGGCCTTGCCGCTGGTGATGAATGCGCCGACCTGCTCGAAGCCTCTCGCTTTCGGCGGGAGCTCCAGCGCTGGGAGCGGCTCCGCGTCCTCCGCTTGCTCGGCCGGATCCAAGCCGACCATGGGCTCGTCGGCCAGCGCCGTGGCGGAGCTCGAGAGGACAAGGAGAGTCACGAGGAGCGCGCGCATCACATCACGCTAAAACCGCACGATGGCGAACAGGGCGGGCGCGATGTCGTCGCGTCCGGGTGCAGGAGGGAGGATCGCCGGCGCGAGCGACAAGAGCGGCGTGGTGAGATCCGCGATGTCGAATCGGCGCACGACGTCCGACACGAGCACCGCGCCGGCCGCGCCGGCCGCGACGCCGAGCCCCGTCGTCACGGTCACCATGCCCGGGTACACGCCGCTTGGCAGCCCTGCGTCCGAGAAGAACGCCATGAGCGCGAGCCCGCTGAGCACCCCGGCGATGCCGCCCGCCTCGATGAGCCAGGTCGCCGGACGCTCGAGCGCGAGGAAGGGGTGCAGGGCGAAGGCCGCGCTCCAGGGCAGCACGCTCGCGGCGAGCACGACGCTGACGGCCGTCGGGAAGCTGCCGATGGGGTCCCCGGGCGGGGCGACGATGAGCCCGGAGCTCCCGAGCGTGAACCAGGACAGCCCGCCGAGCACCGCCCCCCAGAGCGCCGCGCTGTTCAGCACCCCGACGTCACCGGGATCGATCTCGAGGCCCCACGCCGCGGCCGCGCCGAGCGCGCCGAGGCCGACACCGGCGCCGAGCACGGTCGAGAAGCGCAACGGAATGTGCCCGACGTCATTGCGTTGATCGAACATGAGCAGCTGCAGAGCGACGCCCCAGGCGCTGCCGGTCCACAACATCGACGACACGAGCGCCGCGTCCCCCGCGTCGAGCGCGAGGCCATAGGCGGCGATGGCGGCGGCGGCTCCTCCTGTGAGGATGCCGAACGCCGGCGCGCCGATGAGCCACGGCAGCGAGTCGACTTCGCTGATCCTCGTCGCCGACAGCGCGGTGGCGGCCGCCAGGAAGCCCGCCACGCCGCCGTAGGCAGCGCTGTGGAAGACGAGCTCAGGCGCGCCGCTCTGGACCAAGGCCGATACGGACACCGTGCGTTCGGTGATGGCCGATTCGTCGGGGGAGACACTCTCTCCCTCGGCCCGAGCGCCGAGCGCCGTGGAGCACACAGCAAGGACGACGACGAGGAGGAGCGTCGCCTTTGTCAGAGCGGTGTACCTGCCGGGCAGATGGCGTCGCCTTCGACCCAGAGCGGCAGCTCGCTGACGGTGGGGACGCCGTCCTCGAGGGAGGAGACGGTGATGCCGCCGGTCGAGAGCGCGTACACGTAGGCCTGCTCGCCCTCGGCGATCATCACGCTGCGGCGCACGACGGCGCAGCCCGCGTTCCAGCCCTCGAGCGGCTGGCCGTCGAAGAGCGCGAGCTGCTCGACGCCGCCCATGCGCTCGATGCCCTGCTCGGCGTCGACGTGGAATACCTCGAGGCCGGTGGAGGTGACCCGGCCGGCGTCGTCGGTGAGCTGAATCGGGATGCCGAGCGCCGCTCGCGCCGGGAAGAACGTGAAGGCGTGGTGGTCGGTGAGCGCCTCCGAGAACGACAGTCCATCGCCGAAGGTCTCGCGCTGCGCCAGCGAGGGCGCGTCGGGGTTCTCGACGTCGAAGACGCTGAGCGCCATGCCGAGCACGGTGCCGCGCTCGTCCGAATCGACGCCGATGGTGAGGATGTGGTCGTCACCGAGCGGGTGGATGTAGGTCGAGTAGCCCGCCACCTCGAGCTCGCCGCGCAGGCGGGGGCTCCTCGGATCGCTGAGATCGATGACGAAGAGCGGATCCCAGACACCGCCCGCGGGCGCCGGCGGGATGCGCCACGACGGCGGCACGGACAGCTCCCCGCCCTCGAGGGGATAGGTGACGACGTAGGCGAAGTCGCCCAGGAAGCGCACGGCCTGGACGAGCTCACCATCGCCGATGTTGTCCACGCGGCCGACCTCGACGAGGCTCAGCTCCTGCTCCTCGAGCACCACGAGGGAGGTCCGGTTGTTGTCGGCTGCACCGTCGAGGCTGTCGTTCGTGGTCAGCACCGCGCGGAGGCGGCCGTCTTCCTCGTCGAGCGAGAACTGGTTGTGCAAGCGGCCGGGCAGCGTGCCCGTGGCGCGGTACTCGGCGGCGCCGTCCCCCTCGGTGAAGGCGCGCAGCTTGTGAAAGCGCGTCTCGGCGTATTCGGGCGTGAAGTAGCCGCCGTCGTGCCAGAGCGTGTCCGCCAGATAGACGCTCTCCTCGCTGGCGTAGATGAAATCGGGGTTGCCGACGACGCCGGTGGACTTGAGCGGGGCGTTCGGCTCGCTCATCGAGTAGGTGTGCACCACGACCAGGTTCTGTCCGTCGCTGCTCTCGGGCGCGAACGTGTTGTGGCATTGGAAGGCGAGGCCCTCGCGCAGCGTGGTGTTCGCCTCGACGTCCACGTCGCGCACGCCCGGCAGCGCGTTGCGCAGGCCGTGCGCCTCGAGCAGCGCGCGGTTCTTGTCGTCCATGAACGGCGCCGACTGATCGATCCACGGCCAGGACATCTGCGTGCGCGTGACGACGAGCACCTCGTCACCGACGCGGCGTGCGTCGACGTAGCTGCCGTCCACGCGCGTCTCGCGCAGCAGCACCGGCGCCCGCGGGTCCTCGACGTCGAAGAGCTGCAGCACCACGCTCGGGCCAAAGGCGGCGCGGACGGTCTCGCTGAAGTCGCTGGCGGCGACCAGCGCGCGCCCCTCGTCGAAGAACATGGCGAAGGCCTGGCCGACGATGGGCGTGCGCGAGCGGACCTGCATCTCGGCGGCGGGCCAGGCGTCCACGATGATCATCTCGCCGCGGCGCAGCACGTACAGGTGCTCTCCGTCGCTCTTCACGAAGTCGGCTTCATCGACCGCTTCTTCTTGCGTGTTCGTCTCGGTGAACTCGCGGTCGTCGGGCAGACCGCCGCTGACGGGCGGCTGCACGCCGGAGTCATCCATGGCGTTGGTCGACTCGGCGCCGTTGGCCGCGCCCTGCTCGGCGCTCACGACGTCTCCTCCCGCCTCGCGCGACACGTCACCGGGAGCGGTGCTGATGGCCTCGTCCGAGCACCCGAGCACCGGGCCCGCGCCCGAGCCAGCCCGCGTCTCGACGCGAGGGTGCAGCACCTGGTCCTGCAGGTAGGTCTCGAGGTCGTCGCAGGTCTCGAAGCGGTGCAGCGTCTCACCGCCGAGCGGCGCCCCGCACTGGACCGACATGAGCAAGACGCCGCCCACGGAGAGCCCGATGCGGGTAACGGCGAGCGCGCGCTTGTGCTGCATGTCTCTTCCTCCCCGCTCCCGGCGCAAAAGCAAAGAGCGGCAGCCGGGCTTTGCAAAGCGCGCGCCACTCGCACGCTAGCGCCAACCCGCCGGGATTACGCGCCTTCCTCAACGAGCGGGCGCGCCGTCCCCCTCAGGAATTCACCTGTCTGCGCACGCGCGCGAGCCCGGGCAGCGACGGTGTCCGGCGCGCTTCGCGGGCCTCGGCGCGGCCTCGTCACTGCTGCGGCAGGCACTTCGCGCCCATGCGGTACAGCGTCGGCACGTCGGCGATGGACTTCACCACGACGGACTTCCCGCCGCTGTCGAGGTACGAGAACTGAAAGCCCTTGTCGCGCGTGAAGCAGTCGGGCGCGTTCTCGGGGCGGATGCCGAGCTCGAGGAGCTGGTCGGTCTGGCTGAGCGGCGCCCCCGTGGCGAGCGCCTCGTCGCTGCCGCCGCCCTTCAGGACGCGCTGCGCGATCCCGCCGAGCGCGACGACGATGAGCACCACGACCGCGATGACGACGTACTTCACGGCGCCGGCCCTCTTCGGCGGCGCGAGCGCGTGCATGCGCGGGTTGCTCGCCGCGGCCAGGTTCGGCGGCGCGTCGGGGGGCAGCGTGGCGCCGTGCGCCATCTCGCTGCGCCACTCCTCGAGCTCGGGGCGCACGGCCTTCTTGCTCGGCGGCGGCGTGCGCTCCTCGACGTCGAGGCCGAGCATCGACATGGCGTCGCCGCTTTGCGCGGGCACGTCCGGCGCTGCGCTCGGCGGCGGCTTCGCGGCCGGGATGACGGTGATGGCGGGCGTCTCGAGCTCCGCGGAGGGGGGCGCGGCCGGGCTGTTGCCCGCAAATGGGTTCGGCGCCGCGGCCGGCGCTGCGCCCATGATGTCCTCGAAGGGGTTGCTCGCCCCGGTCGAAGGGGTCGCGAAGGGGTTGGCTGGCTTCCCGTCACCGTCGCGCGACATGGCGGCTCCATTCGGCGCCGTGGCGCCCGATCGCCAAGAAGGTAGCGCTGGCCGGAGAGATCACGCCAGTGCTCGCCCCGGTGTGCCTCTCTGTGTTCGCGTCGGCGCCCGCGGGGTGCGCAACGGGCCGCCCGGGATTTGGTCCATGCCTTGCTTGGTTCTCGTTGTGGACCGCGTCCGCGCGGAGACCCTGGAGGCGCTATGCAGGTGCGCGAGGTCATGACCCCCGATCCCGTCGTCGCGGAGGCGACGGCGCCCATCTTCGACGTCATCGAGCGCATGCAGACAGACGACATCCGGCACATGCCGGTGCTCGACCGCGGCGAGCTCATCGGCGTCATCAGCGATCGGGATCTGAAGGCCTACTCGTACGACGCCGTGATGAGGTCACCGAACGGCGCGCAGGGGCGGCTGCGCCGTCCGGTCTCGCTGCTGATGTCGGGCGATCCCATCAGCGTCGAGGCGGAGGCCGAGCTGAGCGAGGCCGTGGACCTGCTGCTCGACAACAAGATTGGCGCGGTGCCGGTGCTCGATCCGGAGGGCAACGTCGTCGGCATCATCAGCTATGTCGACGTGCTGCGGGCGGCTCGCGAGCTGCTCTGAGCTGCCTCGCGCTGCCTTCCGCTGCTCTCGGCTCGACGGGCGGGCCAAGCGAGCGTGCCGCTTCACACACCTTCATGGGCCAAAGCACGCGAACACCAGTCAAACACAAGGGGGCCGCTATGGCGATGACACGATGGGATCCGTACCGAGAGCTCGAGGACATGTCGACGCGCTTATCACGCATCTTCGGCCACGACGGCGAGCGAGAGCAGCTGCGGCTCACCGAGTGGCACCCCGCGGTGGACATCGAAGAGGACGACGACGCCTTCCACATCAAGGCCGAGCTCCCCGCCATCGAGAAGAAGGACGTGCGGGTGGAGGTGACGAACGGAGTGCTCACCTTCGCCGGCGAGCGTCGCCGCGAGAAGGAGGACAAGGGCAAGCGCTTCCACCGCGTGGAGCGCTCCTACGGCTCCTTCCAGCGCAGCTTCACGCTGCCTGACAACGTCGACGAGGACGGCGTGTCGGCGCATTTCAGTGACGGCGTGCTCGACGTGACGGTGCCGAAGACCACCAAGGGCAAGACCGAGGCGCGCACCATCGACATCCAGTGAGGCCGCGGCCGGGGTCGGTCACACGTCGGGCAGGAAGGCCTCGCCGTCGCTGTCGTGGCGGTCGACGACGCCGCTGCTCTGCTCCTTCGCCGCGCGCGCGCCCACCAGCACCGGGTCGAGCACGGGCGCGAGCGGAGGGGCCCAGGTCAGATCCAGGCTGGCGATCTCGTCGACGCGCAGGTCGGCGGCGAGAGCGGTCGCGAACACGTCGATTCGCTTCGCCACCGTTCCGCGCCCTACCATCTCGGCGGCGAGCAGCCGCCCGGTGGCGCGCTCGACGTGAAGCAGCGTCGTGATCCCGGGGCGGGCGAAGGCGCGCGCGCCGCTGCTCTGCATCGACTCCACCGGCAGCACGCCCTCTCCGAGGGAGCTGAGCGCCGCCCGCGAGAGGCCGGTGCGCGCGGCTTCGACGTCGAAGAAGCGCAGGGCCTGCGTGCCGACGATGCCACGAAACGAGCGGTGCGCGCCGGCGGCGTTCGCGCCGGCGACGTCACCCTGCTTGAACGACGTCGTGGGCAGCGGGTGGAAGCGGTGCCGCCGGCTGACGCGGTCGAAGGCCTCGGCACACTCACCGGCGGCGAACACGCGGGGCGCGCTCGTGCGCAGCAGATGGTCCACCTCGATGGCGCCGCTCGCGCCGAGCACGATGCCCGCGCCCGCGGCCAACGTCGTCTCCGGCACGAGGCCCGTCGCCACCAGGGCGATGTCCGCCGTCAGGCGCTCCCCCCTCGTCGTGTGCGCCACCACGCGCCCGTCCTCGTGAAAGAAGCTCGCCACCTGCACGGAGGTCTTGACGCTGATGCCGTTGCGCTCCGCCTCTCGCTGCAGCTCGCGGCCGGCCTCGCGGCTGAAATCCGGCAGCAACTGCGCGCTCCGTTCGACCACGAGGACATCGAGCGAGAGGCGCCGGAGGGACTCCGCCAGCGCGAGCCCGGTCTTGCCGCCGCCGACGACGAGCGCGGAGCGCGGCCGCTCGTCCTCGAGGTAGCGACGGAGCGCGATGGCGTCCTGCAATTGCCGCGGCGCGAACACTTGCTCGGTCTCGAGGCCGCTGAGGTGCGCGGTGTCGGTGCGGGCGCCGGTAGCGAGCACCACGCTGCCGTAGTCGAGCGTGTACTCGCGCCCCTCCTGATGGTCTCTGACCCGCAGCCTGCGGCGCTTGCAATCGAGCTCGACCGCCTCGTGCCCCACGCGCTGGAGAATGCCGCTGTCGTCGCGAAAGTCGGCCGGCGTCGCCACGACGATGCGCTCCAGAGACTCCACGCCGCCGAGCGGGTCCGCGATCTCGTACGGCAGGCTGTCGGTCACGTAAGCGACGTACGGCGAACGCTCCAGGAGGATGACCGGCACGTCACCGGGGGCCTCGCGACGCGCGGCCGCGGCCGCGGCGGTGCCGGCGACGACGCCGCCCACGATGACGATGGGGTCTCGCGCGATCGAGCCTGGCATGACGTCCCTCCGCCGGTTGGCGCGACGACTATTCAACTCCTGCGCCACGAGCGCTGCGGCGCCGTCGGGCGGATCGTCGTCGACGAGGAACGGTGCGCTCTCCCACAGGCCTCGGTGTCCTTTGATCGGCCGCGCCGTGGGGCAGATCGCGCGCGCGGCTGCGCGCCGTGGCGAAGCGCCTCACGTCCGCGGGTGGGGTGCCGCGGCGTGGTGGCACGCGGGGTGCTCGGAAAAGGAACGGACAGCGGCGGAGCCGAGCGCGCGGCTGCGCTGCGAAGCGCCCGCGCGGCGCCCCTCACTGTCGTGCATCGAGCGCCGTGGAGCAGGGACGTATGACGACGCAAATCCCACGTATCCTCGTCCCGGTCGACGGCTCGGCGCCGTCCGATCGCGCCCTCGACCTCGCCGTGCGCGTCGCGGTCGGGCTCGGGCTCGGCCTCGACATCATCACCATCCTCGACCTCGGCCAGGTGGACGTCTACGACGGCTTCTATCTGACCGACCACCAGCTCGAGGAGCTGCAGTCGAAGGCGAAGAACGAGATCCTCGAGGCGGCGAAGGCCCGCGCCGGCCGCGCGTCGCCCCACGTGACCACTCGCTTGCTGCGGGGCCGCGCGGCGCACGTGCTGCTCGAGGAGGCCGATCAGCCGGGGGTCGAGATGATCATCATGGGACGCACGGGCAAGGGCGCCTTCGAGCGCTTCGTGCAGGGCAGCGTCTCGCGGAGCCTCGCGGCACACAGCCCTGCGCCGGTCACCATCGTCCCTTGACGCGGAGGACGCCATGAACCCGACTCGCTGGCTGGTCGCGCACGACTTCTCGGAGAACGGCCAGCGCGCGGCGGAGGTCGCCGCCTCCGATCTCGAGCGCGCGGGCGGCGAGCTTCACATCGTCCACGTCTACAGCGTGCCGAGCGTTCCGCTGAGCTATGAGTGGGGCGGCGTCGACGCCATCTACGCCAGCTCCCACGAGCTCGAGACCGCGCTCAAAACCGACGTCGTGCGCACCCTCGAGAACGCGGCCGAGCGGCTGCGCGAGACCCACCCGCGCCTCGAGATCTTCACGCACGTACACGCGGGGCAGCCGTCGCAGGCGATCTTGACCGCCGCGGACGAGCTCGGCGCCGATCGCATCATCGTCGGCAGCGCCGGCCGCACGGGCCTCTCGCACTTCCTGCTCGGCTCCGTCGCCGAGCGCGTGGTACGTCTCGCTCGCTGCCCTGTCCTCGTCGTCAAGGTCGCGAGCGACGCCGCGCGCGAGGAGAAAGAGAGCCGGTCATGAGCTTTGCGCCCAAGAGAATCCTCGTCCCCCTCGCCATCGAGCATGAAGACGAGCTCGCGCTGGCGCGCGAGGCGGTGGACACGGCGTGCGACATCGCCAAGTCCTTCGACGCGGAGATCATCCTGCTCCACGCCGCCGCGCCTCCGGTGCCCATCGTCGGACCCGACCTCTCGGGCGAGACCTACCGCGCGCTCAAGAGCGTGCTCGATGCCCGCGTGGAAGACGCCGAGGCGAAGCTCGACGAGCTCGCGCGCATCGCCGCCGCGCGTGGCGTGCGGGCCTCGACCCTCGTGCGCAGCGAGGCCGACAGCGTGGCGCAGCTCATCTGTCACGTCGCCGAGGCGGAGCGGGTGGACCTCATCACGATGTCCTCTCACGGCCGAAAGGGCATCAAGCGGCTCTTGCTCGGCAGCGCCGCCGAGCGCGTCGCGCATCTCGCGCAGGTGCCGGTGCTGCTGTTGAAGCCTCCTCGCCGGGAGGCGTCGTTCGCCACCGCTCAGAACGCGTAACCGAACTGCAGGTGCGCCTGCACGTTCTGGGTGAGCGGCGCATAGGCGACGTCGAAGGAGAGCGGCCCGACCGGGAGCACGTAGCGGACGCCGACGCCGACGCCGACGCCCACGCGGCGCGGCTCCTCGGCGAGGTTCATCAGGGTGTCGCCGAGGCTGAAGCGCGGGCGCGCGGACGAGAGGCCGAGCACCGTGTCGTCGGTGACGAAGCCGGCGTCGAGGAAGCCGGCGAGCTTGAGATCGCCGAGGAAGACGTTGCGGGCGGCGGTCCAGCGTACCTCCGCGTTGCCGAGCGCGCCGATGAGCGGAATGACGCCCGAGCGCGTGCCGGCGGCGACCTCGGCGGCGAGCCCGCTGACGCCGAAGGGCTCGTTCGGCGCGTAGCCGCGCACGGTCCGATCGCCGCCGAGGGCGAGCAGATCGGGCCGCAGCAAAAAGGAGCGATCGCCGGGCGCGACCTCGGTGACGCCGCCCCAGGCGCGTCCGTGCAGCGCGAGCACGAAGCTCTGCGCGAAGGGCCAGTAGTAGGTCCCGCGCCCGCTCAAGAGCAGCGTCGTCGTCGACGCGCCGAGGACCGGGTGCCCGAAGGAGAACGACAGCTCGCCGGTCCAGCCGCTCGTGGGATCGAAGGGGTTCTGGACGCCATTGTAGCGCACGCTCGGCGTGATGACGCCGACGCGCGAGAGCGGTTGCTCGAACACCGTCAGCAGCCCGTCGACGGTGCGCAGCGCGCGCGGCGAGAAGAAGCGCAGCTGCAGCTGTCCGACTGGATAATCGCTGAAGACGGGGATGGGCTGCGCCGCGGGATCGTCCCACTCCGCGCGTAGCTCATAATCGACCCCGGCGCTGAGGCCCGGCACGAAGTCGGGCGGGCTCGCCCACTCGACACCGACGCTGCCGCCGGCGCTGAGGATGCGCCGACGGGTCAGCGCGTGGAAGATGGCGCGGCTGCCGACGAGCCCGGGGTGCGGGGGCGCGCGCGGCACCACGATAGAGGGGTGATCGCTGTAGATGACGCTCGGCTCGACCCGCAGCGTGACGTTGCTGCCGAGGATGCGCGGCCAGCGAAAGGGCGCCTCGACGCGCGACTCACGGCCGATGAACAGGCCGTAGTCGGCGCGCACGCCGAGGTCGAGCATGAGCCCGAAGAGGTTTCGATCGCGCCACTCCGCGCGCAGTTGGCCGAGGTCCTGTGTCGAGTAGGCGGCCGCGAGATCGATGGTGCCCGCGCTGCGCTCCTCCAGCTGCACGACGACGTCGAGCTCCTGGCGCTGATCCTCGCGCCCGACGTATTCGTAGTCCACGCGCGAGAACAGCCCCGTCCGGCGTAGGCGGCTGACGCCTTCGGAGATCTCGAGCGGATCGAGGCGCGGCTCGGGAGCGCTCGAGAGCCCCATCTCGTTCAGGATCGCGTGTCGCTCGGTGCGGAAGTTCCCCTCGAGAAAGATCTCGCCGCGCGAGACGCGCACGGGTCGCTCGAGCGCCTCGCCCGTGCCCGGAGGCTCGCCGCTCGCCGACGCGCCGTCGTCGTCGTCCTCGCTCGTGTTCCGCTGCCACACCACGATCTCGAGGATGGGGCCCTCCTCGGTCCAGTCGGGCGAGAGCGCCACCCGCACATCGACGTAGGGAAAGCCCGCGCGCGCGTACACGGCCCGCACCCGCTCCGCGTCGGCCGCCAGCTCTTCGGGACGTAGCGGGCTGCCGACGCAGTCTTTCGGCGTCAGCGCTGGACGCTTCTGCCGCGTCGCCGTTCCGCCCTGGCAGTGCACCATGGCGGCGAGCACCTGCGGCGTGATGGCGGGATCCCCCCCGCGCATCCGGGCGCCGCCGATGAGGTAGGGCTCGCCTTCCTCGATGTAGAAGGTCACCGCCAGGGCGTCGCCCGCGGGAGCCGCCTGCGCCGACACGGTGGCGTCGCGATAACCTCGATCCTCGTAGAAGCGGAACAGACGCTGGACGTCGTCCTCGATCTCCTGCGCGGTGATGAAGCCGGCGTTTGTGAGCGTGCGCGGCTGCGCGGCGAGCTCGACCGCCTCGCGGATGGCCTCGTCGGAGAAGCGCGCATTGCCGACGATCAGGACGTCCTCGATGGCCGCTGCCTGGCCCGGCCAGATCTCGAAGCGCACCTCGACGCGATCCTCCGTCTCGGTGCGCGTGGTCTCGATGCGCGCGCCGAGGTAACCACGCGAGGCGAGGTGGCTGAGCAGCGCCCGCCGCGACAGCTCGACCTCGGTGGCGTCGAGCGCTCCCGACGACGAGAAGGTGAGCTGCGCCTTTAGGTCGCCGAGGCGCAGCTTCGTGTCGCGCGCCTCCGCCACCGGCGACTCCGTGACGAGCTGCAGCGCGCGGCTGACGTCCTCGGCGAAGACCGCGTTCCGAACGCGCTCAGCCAGCCACTCGTACGCCGCCGTGGCCGCGCCAACGTCCGTCCGGCGCCGGACCTCGCCGTCATCGTGCAGCACCAGCGTGGAGACGAGGTGGCGGCCGGGGACGACGTTGACCTCGAGGTCCACGCAGCGGGGCGGCACCGGCAAGCCACTCGCGGCGAAGCGCGAGAGCTCCTCCGCCGACCACCCGCACGAGCCGCTCTCCTCTGCGCGCGGCTCGACGAAGCTGGGCTTTACGACGACGCGGCCCTCCGGGAAGCCGCGCTCCCGCAGTTGCTCCTCGAGGCGCTCGGTGGTCTCTCGCAGGCGCGTGCGCGTGTAGCAGTGCCACTCCCAGGTCTCGAACAGCGCGAGCCAGCCGTCCCCGCCGGAGCACATGCGGTAGTACTCGTCGAAGACGCGCGCGCGAGAGAGCGGGAGCCACGAGCCGATCTCGACCTCGCGCACGCGGACGAAGTTGCCGCCCTTCACGCGCACGACCACCTCGACGTCGGCGCTCTTGCTGATGGGCGGCGTGCGGATCTCGACCTCGGCGCCGTAGTAGCCCTCGCGCACGAGGTAGTCCTCGAGGCGCTCCCGCTGTCGCGTGATGCGGCCTCGTCCGGCCACCTCGTCGAGCGAGAGCGGCTCGCCCGGCCGCAGGAACAGGCGCTTGCGGATGTCGGTCTCGAGGATCTGTGGCGGCAGCCCCTCGAAGCGGATGTTGCGGATGATGCGTGCGCGCGCGACGCCGCACTTGAGGCGACCGCCCTCCTTCGTCGTGGAGACGCGGCACACCACGCTCGCGTAGCGACCGAGGCGCAGGACCCGCTGCTCGGCCTCTTTGGCGGTGCGCTCGTTCGCCGGCCAGCCGACGAGGTCCTCGAGGTAGCGCTGGAGCTGCGCCTCCTCCTGGCCGAGCGGTCGATCGACGCGCACCGCGACCTGACGCACGACGGCAGGGTCCGCCGCGACCGCCGGGGTCGCGAGGAGCACGCTCAGGAGGAGAACGAGGATGGGCAAGGCGAGAGGCTCGTGGCGGGAAGGGGGATGACGGAGGACGCTCTTGGCTCAGTACTCGAACAGTCTGTATTTCAGGCGCCCCTCGAGGTTCGACTCGGTGTTGCCGACGAGCTCGTCCTCCTCGCTCGAGAGCTCCGTCTCGAGAAAGAGCTCGCCGTCGCCCGGCGGGAGGTGATCGAAGAGCAAAAAGCGCAAGCGCAGGTTGCTGGCGTTCAGCGCCGCGCGATCGCCGATGCCGGCGCCGGTGCCGGCCTCCCAGGTGTACAGCGGGGCCTCGCCCTCGAAGACGACGCGCCGGCCGAGCTGCCAGCGCACGTCGGTGCCGAGGCGGCCGGACTCGACGAAGAGGTTGAACTGGATCTCGCCGCCGAAAGAGTCGGCGATGGCGTCCTCGATCTGCTGCGTGAAGCCGGACGCGAACAGCTGCCCGGTGAAGGCGCGCACGGCCGCGTTGGTCGGATCCCCGAGGCCCCGCTCGGCCTCGCATTGCGCGAGACGTTGACCGAAGAGAACGTTCATCAGCAGATCGAAGCGCGTGTGACGCTCTCCGGTCTCGGCTTCGAGATCGAGCTGGACCTCCTCGGTGCTCTCGCCGGTGAGCGACAAGAGCACCGGCAGGTCGGTCTCACAGCCGGTCCTGCCCGGCGGCAGCTCGGCCCGCGCCGTGAGGTTGATGCGAGGCTCGAGCGCCGCGCGCTCCTGGGGGAACTCGATCTGCGAGTCGACGATCTCAAAGCGCGCGGTCGGGAAGGTGAGCGATCCCTCGACGATCTCGAGCGCGCCGCTCAGCGCCGGCACACGCAGCGTGTTGCTGAGCTTCAGGCTGCCCGTGAGCGCTGCGTCCATGGGGAAGGTGACGATGTCGGCGCGCACCTCGAAGTCGCGCACGTCGACGTCCACGTTGAGCGCGAGATCGGCGAGGCCGAAGGGCGCCAGCGTCTGGTACAGCGGCGTGCTCGGTCGCTCGGGGCTCGCCAGCACGAAGTTGTCGAGCAGCTCGAAGCGCTCGCGGTAGAGCCCGTCGGTGATCTCGATGAGACCCCGCAGCAGCGGCTCTCCGGCGCGCTCCTCGAGGCGCAGGTTGAACGCCGCCTCGACCCTGCTGCGGTCACGCCGCGCGCTGATGCCTTCGCCCCGCGCGACCAGATCGAAGCCCGTGAGCTTGCTGACCTCGAGCCCTGCGTCGGTGGCCGACAACAGCACGGTGAACGCGCCTTCGAGCGAGCCCTCGCCCCCGCCGATGGCGACCTGTAGATCGTCGATGGTGATGCGCTCCGCCGTGGTCCGCTCCCCCGCGGCCGGGATGGGCTCGAACGCGAGGCGCCCGCTCCTCAGCTCCATGCGGTCTCGCAGCGAGCGCAAGGTGATGGCCGCGCCGGGGCCCGGCGTGATGTGTCCGCTCACCGCGGGCACGCCGTTCTCGATCACGATCTCGATGCCGGCGAAGACGGTGCCGGAGGCCTGCGTGACCTCGGCGCTGTACAGCTTCGCGAGCGCGAGCAGCACGGTGCCGTCGACCTTGAGGCGTACGTCGCCGGGGCCGGCGTAGCCCGCTACGGTGACCTCGCTGTCGCCGACGGAGAAGCGCACGGGCTCCTCGAGGAACACCTTGTTCCGCTCGAAGCGCAGCCGCGCGGAGCGCTCCAGCACCGCGGGCGGCGTGTCCGCCAGATCGATGGTGGCCGCGAGCAGCGAGGCGTCGCCGCTCACCTCGACGGACGCCTCCGCCCCTGCTTTCACGACGCTGGCGCGACCGGTGGCCACGAGCGACACGTCGGCGTCGAGCTCGCGCAGCGCGGGCACGAAGCGCTCGAGGTTGGCCTCGTCGACGTAGCCGCGCAGCTCGAGCGCGAACGCCTCCTGCTCGAGGTCGACGCGGCCGGTGGCGCGCAGCCACACCCGCTCGCTGCCGCCGCAGGGGCTGACCGTGACCTCGGCGCCGCCCGGAAAGGCGCAGAGCAGGGCGTCGAGCTGCCGGTCGACGAGGTCGCCCGCGAAGAACAGCCCGCCTTGCGAGCGCATGCGGCGCATCTCGTCGGCGCGCGAGAGCGCGGCGCTGCCGCCGGCGGCTGCGCGCCCTGACGCCGGCGGCGCGGCGCTCACCTCTTCGTCGGACTGGGTCTCCTGGTCGAGGAACACGAGCTCCGGCACGCGGAGGCGCACCTTCAAGTCCGGGTTCCGCACGGGGCCGGACGCGCGAATGACCCCGTCGACGAGCCCGGCGGCGGCCGGGAACGCGTCCGTCCCGAGCAGCGCGGGGGCCATCTCGAGCCACGGCTGCAGGTCGGCGTCGACGAGGCGAAGCAGCGCGTTCACGCGCTCCCGATCGATGTCGTAGGCGGCCCGCAGCTTGATAAGGCCGCGCGGACCGACGAGGCGGCCGCTCAGCTCGACGACACGCGCGCGCTCGCCGGCGTCGTCCCCCGCGACCGTGCGCACGCGCGCGAACAGGGGGCCATCGCCGAGCGGCGCCCCGCGCAGCATCAGATCCTCGGCAGAGAGCCAGGCCAGCACCTCGGGGCCTTCGGCGGTGCCGTCGAGCCGGACGCGTCCGCGCGCGCGACCGGCCAACGCCAGCTCCTTGGCGGCGGCGACGCGGGAGAGGTCATTCAGCTCGACCAGCACCGCGCCGCCGAGCGCCAGGTCATCGAAGCGGAGCGTGAGCGCGCCGTCGGCGATGAGCCGGCCGATGGGGCCGATGACCTCGAGGGTCTGCACGCGCAGGAGATCGCGCGTGACGAGCATGCGCGTCCGTACGTCGCCGAGCTGCTCTCCCTCGAGAGACGCGCCGGCGGCAGTGCCGCTGACGGAGACGATGGGGTGCTGCGGCGTGCCGCTCAAGGAGGCCAGCAGCGAGACCTCTCCCGTCGCGCGCAGCTCCCCGTCAGCGCCGAGCCTGACGCGCGCGAGCTGCGCGCCCGTCACCTCGATCTCACCGCTGAGCGCTTGCGCGCCGCCCTTTCTCGTCGGCAGCCGCACGTTCACGCGCGCGCGCGCGCTCCCGCCCGCGGCGGATCCCCGGATGTCCGCGAGCCGTACCTGCTCGGCGCTCGCCGTGAGCTTCGCCGTCAAGCCGCGCAGCGGGACGCCGAAGACGTCGGCCTTGGGCGCCGCCAACGCGCCGCTGACGACGACCTTCGCGAAGGGACCGGCCAGCGAGCCCTCGAACGAGGCGGTCTCCACGTCGAGCCGCTCCGGCAGGTCCGGGAGCCAGCGCGCCGGCGCGTCCGCCGAGGCGCTGAGGCGCAGGTCGACGCGCTCTTCTTTGATCAGCACGCCGCCGGACACGCTGGCGCGGACGCCCTTTCCCGTCAGCTCCGCGCTCTCCACGCGTACGAGCTCGTCGTTGATCGACAGACGGGAGACCACCTGCAGCGGAGAGGGCGGCGTCACGTCGGCAAAGCGCAGGCCGCGCGCGCTCAACGTCGACGTCAACAGGAGCGGGCCGTCGTCGAGCGCGAAGGTGCCGACCAGCCGGTAGCTGCCCGCCAGCGTCGCTCTCGGGCCGTCGTCGAGCTTCGCGGGCGCGAGCGCGAGGCGCAGGGGCAGCGCCTCGACGCGTCCCTCGAGGTCGAGCGTGCGCGGCGTGAACAGCACCGTACCGCGGCCGCTCAACGTCGCCGCTCCCGAGCGCAGCGTCGCAGAGAGGATGCGCGCGCGCTCCTCGGTGACGACCACCTCGCCCGTGCCCGAGTCGATCGGATAGTCGAAGGCGCGGAAGCTCTCGAAGCTCCCCTTGGCGCCGACGCTCGGCTCTCGAAACGAGCCGGTGACCGTGACGTTGGCGTCGAGCGCCGGGAGCTCGAACGGCAGTCGCTCGAGCCGCTCGGGCCAGGTGCCCTTCGGCGCGACGACGCGGCCCTGCAGGTTCAGGCGACCGGCGCCGGCCCAGGAGAGCGAGCCCCCGCCGCGCACCTCGGCGCCGCTCGCGCTGCCGCGCGCGTTCGTGACCTCGAGCCGATCGTTCACGACGCGGACGCGCTCGACGCGCACGGCGCCGAAGGGCACCCCGAGCTCGGCGAGGTCGACGCGCCCGGCGGCGGCCGTGAGCTGCCGCGCCATGAGCACGACGGTGCGCTGCTGCAGGTCGACGTCCACCCGCGCGCGACCGTCGATGTCGCGCGCGCTGACGCGCACGCCGTCAGGGTTCTCGAACGAGAAGCGGCCGTCGCTGACGCGCACGTCCTTCAGGCGGATGTCGACGTCGGGCGGCCCCTTGTTGTCGCCCTTGCTGCGGTCCTTCGGGGACAGCGCCTCGATGAGGTTCAGCGTGCCGTCGTCCGCTTGCGCCAGCTCCAGCACCGGGCGCTCGAGGACCAGCTCCTCGATGACGACGTTGCCCGTCAGCAAGGGCGTGACCGCTACGTCGGCGCGCGCGCGCTCGATGCGGGCGACGGGCTGGCCGCGCGGGTCGAGCAGCACCGCGTCCTCGAGAAAGAGCGTGCCAGGCGGGCTGTAGCGGATGCGCGCGGGGCGGATGGTGCCGCGGATGACGTCGTTGATGGCGTCCACGAACAAGCGCGGGATGCGCTCGCTGAGCTGCGCGCGCCAAGGCGATGTCGCCGGCGCGGGCAGCTCGTCGGCCGGCACGCCGAGGCCGCCTGCCAGCAGCGTCAACAGGGGGAGGGCGGCCACGCGCACGGGTGGGAACTGTGCCACGGTAAAGCGCGCCTTCCAGAAGAAGAATGACCCAGGCGCGGGCGCCCAGAGCGCAATCCCTTGAGCAGAAGCGCGCGTCCGCGTAACGACGAGGAGCGGAGGAGGCCGCTCGAGGGTTGTCCTCGTCGTTCACGGCCCCGCGGAGGCGCGCATGGCAAAGGTCGGCTTGGTCTTCGGCGGCAGGAGCGTCGAGCACCTCGTCAGCGTGCAGTCGGCACGTACGGTGGCGCAGGGGCTCGCGGCGGCCGGACACGAGGTGGTGCCCCTCGGTATCGCCGAGGACGGCAGCTGGGTGACGCGCGCGCGCGCCGAAGCAGCGCTCGCCGGCGAACGCAGCGCGCTGCCGCCGAACGACACGGCTGTAGAGCCCGCGGATGCATCGACGGCAGGCGGCGCCGCCGCAGCGCACTCTCTGCGTCGCTCCTTGGCGGGGCTGCTCGAGGCCGACATCGACGTCGTCTTCCCCATCGTGCACGGCACCTTCGGCGAGGACGGCACGCTGCAAGGCCTCTGCGAGATGCTCGACGTCCCCTACGTCGGCGCCGGGGTGGCCGCCAGCGCCATCGCCATGGACAAGCTGCTCTGCAAGCGCGTGCTCGAGGCCAGCGGCATCCCCGTGGTCGAGTACGCGGTGGTGCACGGCCCCGCTTTCGAGCGCGACCCGGCCGGCGCGCTCGCCGCGGTGCAGGGGCTCGCCTACCCGCTGTTCGTCAAGCCGAGCGTCGGCGGCTCCAGCGTCGGCATCCAGCGCGTCGCGGCCGCGCGTGACCTCGAGGCGGCCGTGCGACACGCGCTCGGCTTCCATGACGTCGTCGTCATCGAGCGCGGCGTCGTCGGCCGCGAGCTCGAGTGCGCGGTGCTCGGCTACCGGACGCTCGAGGCCTCGGTGGTGGGCGAGATCGTCCCCGGACGCGACTTCTACGACTACGAGGACAAATACCTCGGCGACAGCGCGAAGCTGCTCGCGCCCGCCCCGCTCGGCGACGAGGTCGGCGCCGCGCTGCGCGAGATGGCCACGCGGGCGTTCGCGGCCATCGGCGGCGAGGGCATGGCGCGCGTGGACTTCTTCCTCGAGGGAGAGGACCGCCTCTACATCAACGAGATCAACACGCTGCCCGGGTTCACCCGCATCTCGATGTACCCGCGCCTTTGGGGCCTCACGGGCTTGCCGCTCGAACAGCTCACCGACCGGCTGGTGCGCCTCGCGCTCGAACGACACGACGCTCGACGTCGCTACGACGGCGCCGTGCACGGCTGGGTGGCGGAGATCAACGCTCGCGCTCGCTGATCTTCCAGAGCTCCGCTGCCTGCTGGTACTCGGGCAGCCGCGGATCGTTCGTCTCGCTGGCGATGCGCAGCCGAAGTCGGTGCGCCTCCGGCGAGCCGGGATCGATCGCGAGCGCTTGGTTCAGCGCGCGCGTGACACCGGCTTCGTCTCCGAGGCGATGCGCGAGCAGCGCGGCGAGCACGGCGACGTCGGCGGGCGGGTGCGCGCGCTCTACGTCGAGGAACGTCCGCGTGTGCTGCACCGCCGTCGCGCACTGCTCCGCGCGGCAGCTCGCCAGCGCGCCTCGTAACAGCCGCGCTTCGATGACGGCCGCGTGGGGATCGCTCGTCATGCGGGCGGCGTAGGCTCGTACCCGCTCGACGTCGCGCGGCTCGATCACGTTGCCGAGCGTGAAGGGCTCGAGCGCGGCCGCGCGCCAGTTGCCGATGACCGCGCCGCTCGCCGCCACCAGCAAGAGCAGGACGAGCACCAGCGAGGCGAGCGCCGTGCGTCGTCGCGCGGTCGCCGGCAGGGCGCCCTCCGCCAGCACCGGCCCGTCGCGCTGTGCGTCGACCCACGCGACGCCGAGCAGCACCGCGAACGAGGAGGCGGTGGCGGCGATCTGCAGATCGTAGTCGTAGGCGGCGCGCGCCAGCAGCGCGAACACCCCCGCGAGCACGACGTCACGCGAGCGATCGGGGCGACCCGAGAGCCGGCTGCGCAGCAGCAGCAGCGCGCCCCCGACGACGACCAGCGAGAGCGCCGCGCCGAACAGCACCCCGCCCTCGACCAGCGTCTGCACGACGAAGCTGTGCGCGTAGCGGGTGACGTTGGTGTCCGCCGAGCGCTCGGCGAGATACGCTGGCGCGAAGCGCCCGAAGCCGACGCCGGTCCAAAGATGGTGCGCGAGCACGTCGAGGCCGACGCGCCAGTTGTCGAGGCGCTCGCCGGCCGAGCGCAGCAGCTGCGGGACGCCGCGGCCGAGCCCCACGACGAGCAGCACGGGCACCACGAGGGCGCCGAACAGGGCGAGCAAGGCGGCCGGTCCTCGCAGCCCCCGCACGACGACGACGAAGAAGTACACGGCGAACAGCACGCCCGCCGCGAGGGCGCCGCCGGCAGAGCGGCTGAGCACGAGACCGAGGGCGCACACGAGCGTCGGCGCCAGCGCGCCGGCCTTCCACCACGCGGACCGCGCCGTCGCTCCTCGCGAGGAAGCGAGCGCGAGCCCGGCCACGATGCCCGCCAAGGCGAGGGCAGCCATGAGGTCGGGCGAGAGCGTGAGGCCGAACGGGCGACCGTCCACGAGCGTGGCCACCTGGCGGGCGCTGAGCCCGAGCTCATCGTGGCGGGCGATGGCGTCGGGCCAGGTGATGAAGCGCTGTACCGCGGCGGTCAGCGACGACAGCGCGCCACCCGTGAGGACGGCAGCGAGCGCGGCCCTGCGGCCGCTAGCGCCGAGGGCCGTGACGGCCAGGAAGGCTGCCAGCGCGCAAAACGGCGCGGAGAGCGACAACAGCGAGACCAGCGGATGCCAGGACAGCGCGGCGCTCGCGAGCAGCGCCAAAGCGATCATCGCCGCCGGGCCGAAGGGCGCCGGCAGCACCAGCGGTCGATCGAGCCGGAGCGCGAGCCCGACGACGACGAGGAAGCCGAGACCGAACAGCGCGTCCACGGGATCGGGCGCGTGGTCCGAGTGCAAAAGGCGCGCGGACACGAGGCCGAAGAGCGCGAGCGCGAGCAGCCCGAAGGCGCGCGACGATCGTGTGCTCGCGGCGGCCGCGCTGGTCGTTGTGGCGGAGGGCTCGTGCACGGTCAGTTGGTCAGCGCGCCCTCGAGCGGCCCGCACGAGGTGACCTTGCCCGGGGCGGAGACGCCGACGCGGATGCCGAGGCGCTCGTCGTAGATGGGCAGCAGGACACGCAGCTCGGGGCGGCCCTTCTTCTTCGGGAACGTCCAGCGCTGCACCTCGCCACACACGCACTTCTCCATGCCGCTCTTGTCGCCGAGGGTGCCGGTCTCGAGGAACTTGTCGCGGCAGCGCGTGAGCCCGACGTCGCGCGTCTTGGCGTAGGCCACCACCTGCGCCTCGTCGGTGCTCTGCAGCGAGACGGCCTTCGCGCGGCCGGAGAAGCGGGACTCTGGCCCGCCGCGCTCCGCGCGGATCTTGCTCTCGTCGAGGAAACAGCCGCGCGAGGTGAGGGTCCCTTGCAGGGCGCCGGTCAGCTCGACGCTGGCGCCGGCGGCGGAAGAGAAGTCGAGCGCCTTCACGGTGCACGCGCACGCCGCCTCCCCGAGGGGCTCGTCGGCGAAGCTCTTGTCCGCGAGCGCGGCGTCGACGGCGGCGCGCAGCTCGGGCGCGGACGTTTTCGGCACGGCGCGCAACGAGTCCCAGGCGTCGACGAGCGCCTCACACGCCCGGCGGTGCGCCTCGAAGCGCTGCTCGTCGAGGTGGCGCGGCTTGGTCAGCGGCGTGTAGCTGGCGATGGTGCGCGCGCTCCGGAACGCGTCCTGTGCGGCGGCGACGCGCGCTTTGACGTCGACCGGGCTCGCCGGTGTCTTGCCCTTCGAGAGGGACAGATGCACCACGAGGCGACACGCGACGCCGTTCAGCTCGTGCGAGCGCAGCACGGCGTCACTGCACTCCTCTTTCATGCCGGCGTCGGCCAGCGCCTTCTCGACCTGCGCCCGGGGCGTCCTCTTGACCACCTCCCGGACGGCCTTCGGCTCCTCGAGCGCCCGACCGGCGAGGGCGGGCAGACTGAAGAGCGCGAGCGTGATGAGCATGAACGACGACGTCCTCATGGCGCCTCCTCGTGGCAGCATAGACGAGACGCCGGCCGCGCGGGACGTCGACGTAGCGGGTGGCAGGGTCCGGGACACGCACCGCGTATCCGCCCGGTGCTCGTCACCCCCGTGCGCTTCGTCCCCGCTCGCGGCTCGTGCTCCTACAGCGTCGTCGGGAGGGGCGCGGCAGCAACACATGTGCCATAGCGGCGTGCGCTTGACCGGCTCGGTAGGCGCTCTTTATCGTCCAAAGTCCTACCCGCCTCCGACAGCGCGCCAGACCCGAGGGATCTCGCGCTTCTCCGGCGGCGGTGAGGGGTCCGCACCGCAGGTGCGGCGCGCCGTTCAGGTGCGGTTTGGGGTAGTGTGCCGCGCGGGGCCTTCCGCCCCGCGCCTGGTTGTGGCGACGGCGCTGTCTGCGTCTTCGTTCGCGCTCGGTTGTCGAGCGCGAATCCATGGGAGCCCGAGCGTTGGCCATCAATCGCGACAAGGTGCTGGCTTCCGCGATCAAGCTCCTCCAGGGCGGGAAGTTCGAGAAGGCGATCGCGGAGTTTCAGAAGCTCGTCGAGGACGATCCGAAGGACGTGCGCACGATCCTGAAGATCGGTGACACGCACGTGAAGATGGGCCACCGCGAGGAGGCCATCAAGAACTACGAGCGGGTGGCGACCATCTACTCGGAGCAGGGCTTCTATTTGAAGGCGGTCGCGGTCTTCAAACAGATGCTGCGCGTCGACAGCAACCTCCCCGATGTGCACTTGAAGCTCGCCGAGATGTACCAGCAGCTCGGCCTCATCTCGGACAGCCTGCAGCACTATCAGCAGGTCGCCGTCTTCTACGAGCAGTCCGGCAAGCAGAAGGACACGCTGCAGATCCTGAAGCGCATGGTCGACCTCGACCCGGACAACCTGCCGAGCCGCATCAAGCTCGCCGAGCTGTTCGCGCAACAGGGCCAGCAGGAAGACGCCGTCAGCGAGTTCAGGAGCGCCGCCTCGTACCTGAAGGAGCACGAGCGCTTCGACGACTTCATCCGCGTCGCCGAGCGGCTCATCTACTTCGATCCGAGCGCCATCGACGTCACGCGCGAGCTCTCGCAGCTCTACCTGCAGCGCGGTGAGGCCAAGCTCGCGCTCGGCAAGCTGCAGGTCTGCTTCAAGGCCGACCCGCGCAACCTCGACACGCTCACGCTCATCGCGCAGGCGTTCCTCGAGATGCAGCAGGTGCCGAAGACCATCTCCGTCTACAAGGAGATGGCGCGCATTCACGAGGGCAGCGGCGCGCAGGACGACGCCAAGCACATGTGGAACAAGGTGCTCGAGCTCGACGCCGCCGACGACGAGGCGAAGCAGGCCCTCTCGGGCGCGTCGCGCGCGCCCGACGCGAGCGTCGCGCAGGCCGCCGTCGCCGTCGCCGATCCGGACGCCGAGCAGATCGGCAGGCTGCTCACCGAGACGGACGTCTACGTGAAGTACGGCCTCAAAGAGAAGGCCATCGAGCACCTGCACAGGATCTTCGCGCTGCGGCCCGACCACCTCGAGGGCCACGACAAGCTGCGCGCCATCTACCAGAGCATGGGCAACCGCGACGCGCTGGCCACCGAGCTGCGCACGCTCGTGCGCCTCGGCGAGGCGGCGCAAGACCCACGCGTGGCCACCTGGCGCAGGGACCTCGACACGCTGGCGTCGGCGAAGCCCGCGGCGCGTCCGGCGCCGGCCCCCGTCATCGAGGAGGACGAGCTCCTGCTCGTCGAGGACCCAGACGATCTCATCGTCGATCCGGAGCTCGGCGACGAGCTCGCGCTGCGCGGCGCCGGCGGGCGTGAGCTGCCGCCCGACCTCGATCTCAGCCAGATGGACGAGCTGTCCATCGACGAGGAGTTCCCGGACGACGCCATCTTGAGCGACGAGGGAGAGGTGCCGGCCGATCTCTCCGCCGAGGAGGACATGATCGTCCCCGCGGGGGAGCTCGGCGAGGTGTCGGGCTTCGCGGAGGCCTCGCTCGGCTTCGAAGAGTACGACGCGGTGGAGAGCTTCGACGGCGACCTGCACGCGCCCGCGCCTTTCGACGCGAGCGCCGAGGGCATCTCGCTCGAGGACGCCGACGCGCTCGTGCAGGAGGCGCTGAAGGGCATGGAGGACCTCTCCGGCGAGGGCCTCGCCTTCCCCGAGGAGCCGTCCTTCATCCCCATCGGCAGCGACGAGGTGATCGAGGCGTCCGACGCGCTGCCCGACGGCTTCAGCGCCGCTCCCTCACCGCTCGACGACGCGGACAACCCGCTCGGCGCCACCGCCGTCATGTCTCTCTCGTCCGACGAGATGGACGAGATCAACCGCTTCATCAGCCAGAGCGACAGCCTGCCGCTCGCGGACGCGCAGGACTTCGAGTCGTTCGCGTCCGGCGAGTCGGTCACGCAGGGCGTCCCCCCGGGTGGCGTGAGCGGCATCGACTTCGACGAGGCGGCCGCCGGCTTCGACAGCGGCGATGGCCTCGCGGACGCCACCGTCAACACCGGCGGCATGGCGGCGCAGCGGCGCATCACCGAGGACCGCCCGGCCGACCCCTCGCCGCTGCTCACCGAGCCCGAGTCGCACATGCTCGGCTCCGACGAGCTCGACCTCGATCAGGTGGCCGCCGCCGCCGCCGCCGGCCTCGAGGGCATGGACGCGTCCGAGTTCGCCAGCATGGGCTTTGGCGACGGGCTCGCCGGCGGCGCCGCGCAGGCCGCGCTCGAGCAGTCGGCGCTCGACGAGGCCGCCCTCGACGAGGCGGCCGCCGGGGTGCCCGCGGCGCCGAAAAATCTCGGCGTGTCCGACGCCGCCTACGGCTTCGAGGATGATCCGGCGCTGCAGTTCTTCGCCGAGGAGATCGAGGAGGCCGAGTTCTTCATCCGCCAGGAGCTGCTCGACGAGGCACGCGAGATCCTCAGCGAGATCATCGACGACGTGCCCGAGAGCGCGCGCGCACAATGGATGCTGGCGCGCATCGACGCCAAGGAGAACGACCAGCCCGAGCCGCCCGCTCCCTGGGCGGAGCGCATCATCGGCGAGGTGGCCGAGGAGATCGGCGACCTGCTCGCCGAGGAAGCGTTCCCACCGGAGGCGACCGACCAGGTCTCGGCGCTCGAGGTGCTGAGCGCGTTCAAGAAGGGGGTGAAGGAGGTCGTGCGCGACGACGACGCGGACACGCACTACAACCTCGGCATCGCCTACCGCGAGATGGGCCTGCTCGACGACGCCATCGCGGAGTTCCGCATGTCGGCGGAGTCCACCGCCATGAAGGCCGACTCGCTGCACCTCATCGGCATCGTGCAGCGCGAGCAGGCGAAGTTCGACGACTCGCTGGCCACCTTCGACGGGGTGCTCGCGCTCGACGTGGCGACCGAGGCCCAGCGCGCGGTGGCGCACTACGAGCGCGGCGTCAGCCTCGAGGGGCTCGGCCGCCTCGGCGAGGCCCGCGGCGCCTTCGAACAAGCGCGCGACCTCGGCGCGCAGATGGGTGACCTCGAAGCCAGACTACAAAAGCTCCAGGGACACGCGGGCAACGGCGCGTCTCACGACGTAGGGTTCTCTCCAGCGGACGACGACGGCGCCGGCGCGCGTCGCAAGAACATCGATTACGTGTAGCCGATGAACTTCATCGAATACTTCGAGATGACCCAGGAGCCGTTCTCGAACGCTCCCGTGAGCCGCTTTTATTACAACAGCGGCCAGCACTCCGAGGCGCTCACGCGGCTCACCTACGCGGCCGACTCCATGAAGGGCCTCGCCGTGCTCGTCGGGCAGATCGGCGCCGGCAAGACCACGCTCGCGCGCCGCATGCTCGACTCGCTGCCCGAGGACAAATACGAGGCCGCGCTGCTCGTCATCATCCACTCGGGCATCACGGCGAGCTGGCTGCTCCGTCGCATCGCCATGCAGCTCGGCGTGCAGAACCCCGCCACCGAGAAGCTCACCTTGCTCGGGCAGCTGTACCAGCGGCTCGTGCAGATCTACGAGCAGGGCAAGAAGGCCGTCGTCCTCATCGACGAAGCGCAGATGCTCCAGACGCGCGAGCTGATGGAGGAGTTCCGCGGCCTGCTGAACCTCGAGGTCCCCGAGCGCAAGCTCGTCAGCTTCGTGTTCTTCGGCCTGCCCGAGATCGAGCAGAACCTGATGCTCGACCCGCCGCTCGCCCAGCGCGTGGCCGTGCGCGTGAAGCTCTCGTCCTTCGATCGCGACGCCACCGAGGCGTACATCAAGCATCGCCTCCGCCTCGCGGGCGCGCAGCGCATGCTGTTCTCGCCCGAGGCCATCGACGTCATCCACCAGCACTCGCGCGGCATCCCGCGCGTCATCAACACGCTCTGCGACAACGCGCTCTTCGAGGGCTTCCTCGATCGCCAGCGCGGCGTCGACGCGGAGACCATGAGCAAGATCGTCGAGAACCTCGAGCTGACCATCAACGCGGCCGATCCAGGCAAGGCCGGCGCGGCGGCGAACGGTGCCGCGGCGGCGGCCCTCCCTCGTCGGAAGAAGATCGACCTGGCGAGCATCGACGCGATGTTGGCCGGGCTGCAGAAGTCCTGAGACGAGGGATCAGAGCTCCCGCGCCCCGAGGGGCTTGAAGCTCGCCTCCGGCCCGGTGGTGCCCTCGGGACCGACGATGGCGAGCACCTGCCCCTGCGGCTTGATGATGCGCTGCGCGACCGCGATGACGTCCGCTTGCGTCACGCCCTCGATGCCCTCGCTGTAGCGGCGGTGCACGTCCCAGCCGAGGCCATACAGCTCGTTCAGCGCCATGGTGGCCGCGCGCGCGCCGAGGCGCTGGAGGCCGATGTCGTGCGTGCCGACGAGGTAGCGCTGCGAGCGCGACAGCTCCTCGGCCGTGATGCCCTCCTGGCAGACGCCGTCGAGGAGCGCTTCGATGCCGGCGAGCGCGCGCTCGACCTTGTCGGGGCTCGTGCCCATGTAGACGGTGAAGCTGCCCGGCTCGAGGCCCTCGATGGAGAAGGCGTTGACCGTGTAGCAGAGCGACTGTTTGTCGCGCAGCTCGAGGAACAGGCGGCCGCCCTGGCCCGACAGCACCGAGCACAAGACCTCGAGGGCGTAGCGGTCTTTGTCGTCGAGAGTGAGGCCGCGGTAGCCGAGCACGAGGTGGGCCTGCGCGCGGTCACGCACGAGGCGCGCCACGCGCGGGGAGGTGAGCTCCGGGTCGGGCTTCGGCGGGGGGCGCGGCGCGGCGCCGTTCTTCGGCAGCCGCTCGAGGGTCTCGTCGAGCAGCTCGAGCGTCCAGGCCGCGTCCATGTCACCCACGACGCTGATGACCGCCTGTTGCCGGGTCACGAGGCTCTCGTAGAAGCCGCGCAGCGCGGGCGGCGTCACCGCGCGCACGACGTCGGGCGAGCCGAGGACGTCCTGCCGATAGGCGTGGTGGTCCCAGAGGCTCTTGTTGAACAGATCGAAGGCGAGCCCGGCCGGGTTGTCGGCGCGCGCGCGTAGATCCTCGAGCACCAGCGTCTTGCTGCGGTCGAGCTCGTCCGCGGCGAACGCGGGCATGGTGAGGCACTGGCCGAGCAGGCTGACGCCTTCGTCGAAGCGCGAGGTCAAGAACGTGGCGCGCACGCCGATGCTGTTGCGTCCGCCGAAGCCCTCGATGTGGCCGGCCATGGTGTCGACGTTGCGCGCGAGCTCCGACGCGCTCATGCGCGCGGTGCCCCGAACGAGCATCTCGGCGGTGAGGTTCGAGTAGCCGGCGGTCGCCTCGTCCTCGACGCGCAGGCCGCCGAGCCAGGTGCAGCGCACGGCGACGATGGGGTTCGTGCGATCGGGGACCAGGATGACGCGTCCACCGCCGCTCAGCTCGACGAGGCCGACCTCGTCCGGCTTGCGCGTGCGCTTCGCGGGCGCCTTCGGCGCGAGCCCGGCCGAGAGGTGCTGCACCAGCGCGGCCGGCTCGACGAGCGCCTCTTGACCCTTCGGCGCCAGCGCGACCACGGTGGCGGCCTCGGGCACGAGGTATCGGCGCGCCACGCGCTGGACGTCGTCGGCGCTGACCCTTTGCACCCGCCGCTGATACTCGTCCTCGAAGTCGGCGTCGCCGATCATGGTGGACCAGTAGCCGAGGCGGCGGGCGAGGCCTTCCACGGTCTCGCGCTGGTAGATGCCGTCGGCAGCGAGGATCGCCTTGGCCTTCGAGAGCTCCTCCGCCGAGATGGGGCGCTCCTTCAGGCGGTGGATCTCGTCGCCGATGGCGTGCAGCGTCTCGTGCAGCTTGTCGTGGTGCAGCGAGGCGCCGACCACGACGAGGCCGGCGTCCCGCGGCGTGTAGGCGTACGCGTAGATCTCGTTGACGAGGCGCTGCTCGTGACGGATGCGGTGCAACAGGCGCGAGGACTCGCCCGAGCCGAGGATGATGCTCATGACGTCGACGGCGAAGAGATCGTCGTCGCTGATGCCCGGCCCGTGAAAGCCCACGGCGAGCTGGGTCTCCTCCACGTCGTCGACGAGGCCGGCGGCGCGCGCCTCCTTCTGGGCAGGCTCCTTGGCGCGCGGCGGCAGCTCTCCGGCGACGCCCTTCGCCTTCGAGAAGGCCTTCGAGATGGCGCTGAGCGCGCGCGCAGGGTCGAAGTCACCGACGGCCACGACGGTGAGGCGATCGGGCCGGTAGTGCGCCTTGTAAAAGCGCAAGATCTGGTCGCGCGTGAAGGCGCGCACGACCTGCGAGTGCCCGATGACCGGGCGGCGGTAGGGATGCTCCGTATAGGCCGCCCCGAACAGCGCGCGGCTGACGCGGCTCTGCGGGCTGTCCTCGGCGCGCTTGATCTCCTCGAGGATGACGTCGAGCTCGCGCGCGAGCTCCTCGGGGTCGAAGGACGAGCGCAGGATGGCGTCGGACAAAATGTCGACGCCGGTCTCGAGGTGCCGACTCGCCATGACGACGTGGTAGACGGTGGCGTCGAGGCTGGTCCAGGCGTTGATGTCGCCGCCCGCCGCCTCCACCTCGGCGGCGATCTGACCGACGCCGCGGCGCTCGGTGCCCTTGAAGAGCATGTGCTCGTGTACGTGCGCGATGCCGCCCTCGGCGTCGCTCTCGTCGGCGGCGCCGACGTCCACCCAGACCTGCACCGCGACGACGGGCGCCGCGCGACTCTCGAGCAACACGACCGACACGCCGTTGTCGAGGGTGTGCCGCCGGATGGCGGGCGAGCTCCTACGCGTGGGCAAAGACTCCTCCAAGGGCAAACTCTCGCTGGCCGCTCGCGCAAGCGCTACGCGAAGGGCGCCGGACGAGGGACCGTAACGGGGGCCGGGCATGGCAGCAATTGAAGAGGCGCTCGGCGCGGTCGCCGACGTGGCGCCCGACGTTGCGAGGGCTGTCCTGCCGTGCAAACTGGAGGGGCCCTCGCCTGGCGAGCTCGAGGTCCCCATGAGCCGGCTGTCCACGACGTTGAGCCTCTATGAACGCGGGTCCCGCGGCGCGCCGCGCGTGCTCCTCGCCGCCTGCCTCGCCGGCGTGGTCACGCTCGCGATCGGCTGTGACGGCTGCTTCGTTCCAGACCCCGGCCCCGACGCCGGGGACGGCGGTGACGTCGTCACCTTTGACAGCGGCACGCCCGCGCAGGACGCCGGCGGCCTCGCAGACAGCGGCCCCCCACCGGACGGACCCACGGGCCCGCTCTGTGACGAGGAGACGCCTGGTTTCGGCGAGCCCTGCGGCGCCTGCGGCACCTTCCTCTGCAACCAGCAGACGGACGCCCTCGAGTGCCTCGACCCTGGCCTCAACGACTGCGGCGGCTGCGGCGACATCGACACGAGCGCCGGTCGCCTCGGAGACGCCTGCGGTGAGTTCGGCTGCGGCGCCGTCGACTGCAACGACGAGGGAACGGCGACGGTCTGCCTCGGCGATCACGAGCGCAACGTGTGCGGCGGCTGCGGCTCGATCTTCCCCGACGACAGGGGAGCGCCCTGCTCGGCCTGCGGCACAGGCACGCGCACGTGTACGCGGGATCAAGACTCGCTCGTGTGCTGGCGTGGGCGCTCGTCGTCGAACGTGTGCAGTAGCTGCGATCCTTGCGTGCAATACCACGCGTTCATGGACGAGCGGCTCGGCGGCGGCTACCTGAAGACCGGCACCGTCGCCGCCTTCGAGGACGCCGGGAGCGGGCAACGGCAGATGGTCTTCCTGCCGCTCATCGAGGGGCCGGGCGCGAACGCGCTCGTGCTCGCGCACATCTTCTTGACCAACACGCCCGAGCCCGTGCTGAGCTTCCCGCCCCTCGGTTGCTTCTCGGAGCTGGACTGCCCGGTCGGCTTCGACTGCGTCGCGCAGGTGGGCGCGTGCGTCGAGGGCGCGTGGCTGCCGCAGCCCTTCGCCGCGCAGATCTCGCCGCTGAACCAGGGCGCCGATCCGGTCCGCTCCTACAGCACCATTGGGATGACGCCCGGCTCGTTCCAGTACGTGATGATCTACGACTGGTTCCTCGAGCGCGTCGTCAGCCTCGGGGAGATCGTCGAAGGTCCACCGCCGGGCCTGTTGGTGGACGCCGGGCCGACCGTCGACAGCGGCCTCCTCGGCGCCGACGACGGCGGCAGCATGACCGACGCGGCGGCGGGCAGCGAGGACGCCGGCAACGTCGACGCGGGCGGCAACGTCGACGCGGGGGGAGCCGAGGACGCCGGCCGTGTCGACGCCGGCGCTGCCGATGCAGGCTGAGCTCAGGCCCCGGCGCGCAGCTTCGACTGCTCGACCTCCCACCAGGACTCGAAGCCCTTGATGGCCTGATCGCGTGCGCGCTTCGGGTCGTCACAGCGGTATCCGAAGCTGTCGCCCGCGAGGCGGGACAGCTCGATGCTGGCGATGTAGCGCAGATCGCGATCGCGCGAGCGCAGCCCGTCGAGGAGCCAGTCGATGCGGCTCACCTTCTTGGCGCGCTTCCACCACTTGAGCCACGCCTTCGAGAGCGGCCCGAGGTCCTGCAGCGTGATCTGCTTCAGCGCGCCGCGCGCGGCCTTGGCCACCTCGGGGTGATCGTCGAGGAGCGCGATGAGCTGCGGCACCGATCCCACGTCCCGGAAGTAGCCGAGGAACCACACCGCGCGCTGCCGGGTCTCGGGCGCCGACGACGTCAGGCGCGCGCGCAGGTGCGAGACGATGGAGCCGAACTTCGGGTGCGCGACGAAGTGCGAGAGGGCCGACGCCGCCAGGCGACGAATGCGCGGCTCTGAGTCGTGCAGCCGCGCGCGCAGCAGCTCGATGGAGCGCTCGTCCGGAACGGCGTTGAACAGGAACGTCGCGGCGAAGCGATGCGCGGGATAGCGCGCGTCGAGGTGCGGGATGGCGGCGTCGAGCGCCACGTTGCCGATGGCGCTCAGCACCTCGATGAGCGGGCCGAGCTCCGCGGCGGTGTCGGGCGGGTGCTTCTCGGCGAAAGGATCGACGAGCAAGCGGCCCGGGAACGCCGCCCGAAGGGCGGGGACGGCCTCGTCCGCCAGCGCGATGAGGCTCTCCTTGGCGTCGGCGACCACGCGCGGGTGCAGGCTCTCGAGCTGCTCGACGAGGCGCTCGGGGGACTCCTCGGTCTGCCGGGAGGCGTGCTCGAGCTTGGCGCCGTCCCGCGGCGCGGGCGGCGGCGTGCGGCTGAGCTGCCGCGCGTTGGCGGCGTCGAGCACGACGTCCTCCCAGCTCTCGTCGTCCTCACCCGCCAATACGGGCTCTTCGCTCGGGGCCTCGCCGCCTTGCCGGCCGCGCTCGACGGTGTCCGTGAGCGCCGCTTGCCACGCCGCCTTGGCGGGCGGAGCGTCATCGCGGACCTCGCGGAAGGCCACGGTGTCCTCGTCGCCGGAGGCCTCGAGCACGGGCTCGGTGTCCTCGAGCAGGCTCGCGGGCAGCGCTCGCTCGCCGGGCTCGAGATCCAGCACCTCGCCGTCGTGCGCGCTCGGGGAGGAGGCCTCGCCCGCGGTGTCGCCGACGTACTCGCCGACGTAACCGCCGAGCTCGTCGTAGCGGACCTCGTCCTCGTCGTCGTCGTCGTCCTCGTCCTCATTCGGTTCTTGCGCGGGCGCGGCGGTGGTTGGGGCCGCGCGCGGCGGGTCGGGCTCGAGCTCCGGTGCGGGGGGCGGTGCGGGGACGTCGTCGTCGTCGTCGAGCGAGCGCTTGGCGGCACCGTAGCGGCCGACCGAGTCGGTGGGGGCGTAGCCTTGCGCGAAGGGGCTCGTGCCGTCGGACGGCACGCTGCTCGAGGGCGCCGCGCGCGAGAGCGGCGGACGGGCGGCGGGTGCGGCCTCCTCTTCGAGCGGCGGCGGCGCCGGTACGTCGTCGTCACCATCGCCGTCGGCCGCGAGCGGGCGCGCGCGTACGTCGTCGAGGGCGCCGCGCTGGAAGAGGTCGGCGTGGGCCCGGTGGCGCGCGCGCAGGAGCGCCTCGAAGCTCGGGCCGATGCGGGCGCCGAAGGCGACGAGGTCCGCGAGGGCCGCGGGGTCCTTCTTGCGCACGCCACCGTCGGCGTAGAGCACGGCGACCGTGCGTCCGGCCACGGCGACGGGGATGAGCATCGCCGTCTGGGGTCGGCGGCGGCCGAGCCAGCCGAAGAACGCCGTGTTGCCGTCGGTCAGCGGCGGCTTGCCGAGCTGCGGCGAGGGGCTCGCGAGCACCTGCTCGAGCAGCGACCCCTCGGGCACGTCGAGCGGACGGTGCTCGAACTGCGCGCCCTCCCCGTGGCCCGTGCGCGACCAACCGACGGCGCGGCCGTCGCGCACGCCGAAGATGGCGGCGTAGGGCAAAAACCGCCGCGCGTACGCGAGCGCGACCTTGCCGATGCCTTCGCGGCTCGGCTGCTCCGCGAGTTGGGAGAGGGCGTCGCGCAAGCTCCACTCGCGCGCCACGCGCTCGAGGCCTTTGCCGTCGTCATGCGTCTCGAGCGGCTCCGCGGAGACGCGCGGCATCGGCCGCACGCCTTGATCGAGCGAGTGCAGCAGCGACGCCGAGCGCTCGTCGAGCGGGACGGCGTAGGCGGCGTGCAACGCCTGGTGCAGGCGCACCTCGGGCACCACGTGCGGCACCAGGGCGGCGCCCACGAGCTCCGAGACCTCCGCCAGCAGATCGGGATCGAGCGGCGCGGCGACCAGCACGTGCACGCCCTCGTGATCGACCCGGAAGGGACAAAGGCCCATGGTGTGCGCCATGCGGCGCGGCAAGCGGGAGACCGCCTCCGCGTCGGGGGCCTCCAGATCCTGGCGTGACACCGGCGTGGTCTGCCACGCGAGGCACAGCGCGCCGGTGACGCGGTCCTCGTCGAGCACGCCGGTCTCGAGCAGGATGGTGTCGAGCGCGCCGCCGTGCACGACCTGGTGCTGGACGGCCTCCTCGAGCGCGTCCACGGTCAGCGCCCGCTCGTCGAGCAGGAGCCTGGAGAGGCGTGTATCGAGGCGCTGACCCAAGATCCCTCCGAGAGGCGCCGGCGCGCGCACGCCGCCAGCAGGAAGGGACCATAGACCGAACCGGGCTCGGCAATCAGCCGCGCTCACCCACCCGCGCTTCGACGCTCTTGAGCGGAGGCATCCATACCGGCGGATCGTTCGGCCAGCTCTTTCCTTCAGCGGCGAGGGGAGTGCTATTACGAGGCCTGAAGCGAGCGCGACGGGGCGCGGGAGTAGAATGTCGAAGCGGGCCCTCATCGCCGAGCCGGACGTCGACGAGGCGCGCAAGCAAGGCGCGATCCTCAGCGAGGACGGCTATGAAGTGGAGATCTTCGCCGGCGGCGATCTCCTCGACGAGCTGGCCGCGGCGACACCCGACGTCCTGGTGCTGCGCCACGAGCGACCCGGGCAAAACGGCCTGGCCCTCGTGCAGCGGATCAAGAAGCAGGCGCGCTTTGGCGGCACCGCGGTGGTCTTGACCACGAGCGATCTGCCTTTGGACGGCATCGAGCGCCACAAGGCCCAGCAGTACCGGGCGGACGCGTACGTGCGCCTGCCCATCCGTCGCCAGGACCTGCTCGAGGCGGCGCACTCGCTGCCCGCCGTGGTGGAGGTAGACGACGTGGCGGCGGAGGAGGAGACGGCGCCACCCGACCCGAGCCGTCCGCCGCCGTTGCCCTCGAGCCGTCCGCCGACGCGCGTGCCCGCCTCTCGCTCGGACACCGGCATCCCCATCGCGCGCGAGATGGACGCCAGCTTCTTCGACGACATGTTCTCGTCGATCCAGGAGGTCGCCGAGGACGCGCCGCCGCAGCCGGACCTGCCCATCCCCACCTCGGGGCCCGATCGAAAGCTCGCCCTGCTGCGCGCCAAGCTGCGCGAGTACGAGCACAAGATGGGGCGCCTCAAGGTGGTGTGGCGCTCGCGAGACGGCGAATTCCGCCAGGCGCAGGCCGTCGTCGAGCAGAAGGGCATCGAGGTCCAAGGGCTGCATCTGCGCATCAAGGAGCTCGAGGAGGAGCTCGCCGACGAGCAGAAGCGTCTGCGCGAGCGCGAGCTCGACTGGGGTCGCCAGATCGGCGAGCAGTGGGACGAGCGCAGCCTGCAGGAGGCCGAGCTCATCCAGGCCGTCGCGGGCAAAGAGCACGAGGTCAACAAGCTGCGCCGGGCGCAGAAGAAGCTCGAGGAGGAGCGCGAGCAGCTCCAAAAGGAGCTCTCCGAGCGCATCTTCGAGTGGGAGCGCGCGTACAAGCGCTTCGAGGACCACCACT
>CAYLZW010000006.1:0-63493 GCA_964388085.1 uncultured Myxococcales bacterium
CGCTCGAGCTATTGGAGAAGGTCGATGAGCTCCTCTCCTGAGCTGCTCGACGAGGTGAAGCGCGACGCGGACGCCGCTCGCTCCACCGATCAAGAGCTCGCCGAGCTGCGCGGCATCCGCGCGCGGTACGACGACACCGTTCAGCTCCTCGAGCGAAACGAGCGCCAACTGGTGTCGTACGCGCAAGACCTGAAGAAGGCCTTCGACGCCATGAAGCAGCGCGCGGAGGCGTTGGCGGCCGCGCACTACGACACGCTCGTACGGCTCTTGCGCGCCGCGCGCTTCAAGGACGAGGAGACCGGCGCGCACCTGCTCCGCTTGAGCGCCTACAGCCGCGTGCTCGCGACGGAGCTCGGGTTGCCCGCGCCCGAGGTCGAGCGCATCGTCGCTGCGGCGCCGCTGCACGACGTGGGCAAGATCGGCATCCCGGACGCCATCTTGGCCAAGCAGGGCCCGCTCGACGCTGCCGAGTGGAAGGTCATGCGGACGCACCCCGGGCTCGGCGGCAGCCTGCTGAAGGGCGCCGACTCACCGCTCTTGCAGACCGCCTACCTCATCGCCTTGCACCATCATGAGCGCTGGGACGGCAGCGGCTACCCCCAGGGCCTCGCCAAGGAGGCCATCTCGCTGCCGGGGCGGATCGTCATGCTCGTCGACCAGTACGACGCGCTGCGCAGCGCGCGGCCGTATAAGCCGGCCTTCGATCACGAGCGCGCCTTCGACATCATCGTGCGTGGGGACGGACGCACCTTGCCGGAGCACTTCGACCCCGAGGTGCTCGAGGCCTTCCGGCAACGGCACGAGGAGCTCGCCGCGCTCTTCGACCGCCACGCAGATCCCTCACACGACGACACAGCGACCCGCGCGCCGCACGACGACGGTTCGGAGAACACGAGACCATGATTCACCGCGATTGGCTCCTACCGACCCCCGAGGACCAGACCGATCTCCGCTGCTTCTGGGACGCCTACAAAGACGCGCTCGACGAGGTGCGCACGGAGATGATCTCGCTCGTGATGGAGCACCCGCGCCTCTCGAAGGTCACGCAGATGCCGCAGAACCCCGGCGACATGGAGCGCAGTGAAGCGCTGCAGCGGGGCGCGCTCGAGCAGGGCAAGTGGGAGGCCTTCCTCGACGACCTGCACCTGCGCGGCGTGCAGTACGCCCAGCTCGGGATCCGCTTGGACATCTGGTACGAGCTGTTGCGCCTGACGCGCGTGGCGCTGCTCCGGCGGCTGGCAGCCTTCTACGCGAACGACAACGCGAAGCTCGTCTCGTCCATCGCCGGCATGGACCGCTTCATCGACCTCAGCATGGGCGCCATCGCCGCGAGCTACGTCACCGAGAAGGAGCGCATCATCTCGGACCAGGCGGCGGCCATCAAGGAGCTGGCGACGCCGATCCTGCGCCTCAAGGACCGCTTCCTCGTCGTGCCGGTGGTCGGTGTCGTCGACACCCACCGCGCGCGCGAGCTGACCGAGAGCCTGCTGCACGCCGTCCGGCGCTACCGCGCGCGCGCCGTGGTGCTCGACATCACCGGCGTGCCCATCGTCGACTCGAAGGTGGCGAACCACCTCGTGCAGACCGTCGAGGCGGTGCGGCTCATGGGCGCGAACGTCATCTTGAGCGGCATCTCGCCGGACATCGCGCGCACGCTCGTCGCCATCGGCGCGAACATGAGCACGGTGCTGACGGTCGGCGAGTTCGACGCCGCCGTGGAGCTGGCCGAGAAGATGCTCCATCAGCTGCCGAAGGCCGCTGCGCTGACGCCGGCCGACGAGGCGGCCTGACATGGCCGTCCCCATTTTGCGCCTCGGCGAGACCGTCGTGGCCAGCATTCAGAGCGAGCTGACCGACGGCGAATGGGATCAGCTGCAGTCCGATCTTTTGGCGGTCACCAAGCAGCGCCCCACCTACGGCGCCGTCATCGACGTCACCGGCATGGACCTGGTCGACTCGTTCGCCGGCCGCACGCTGCACTCGACCGCCGCCATGCTGCGCCTGCGCGGCGTGCGCACGGTCATCGCCGGCATCCACCCGGACGTCGCGGTCTCCATGGTGCGGCTCGGGCTCGCGCTCTCGGACGTGACGACGTCGCTGGACCTGGAGGACGGCCTCGCCCTCCTCACGAGCCCGCATGCAATCGGCCATTGAGATGTCCGGAAGCCATCGGCTGCTCATTCGCGAAGACACCGACATCGTGCTCGCGCGGCAGCGTGTGCGCGCGGTCGCGTCCGAGCTCGGCTTCAGCTCCACCGATCAGACCTTGATCGCCACGGCGGTGAGCGAGCTGACGCGAAACATCCTCACCTACGCCCAGCAGGGGGAGCTGCTCGTGCGCAAGGTCGCGGTCATGGACCGACAGGGCATCGAGATCGTCGCCAGCGACAAGGGCCCCGGCATCGCCGACCTGCAGGCCGCCATGCGCGACGGCTACTCCACCGGCGGCGGCCTCGGGCTCGGGCTGCCCGGCACCAAGCGTCTCGTCGACGAGTTCGAGATCCAGTCGCAGCCCGCGGAGGGCACCACGATCACCATACGCAAGTGGGTGGGCGGATGACCGACGTGCGGCAGAGCAACGCGGGTGCCCCGTCGTGGCTTTGCTGGGCAGCGTGTGGGCATGCGCGCAGCGCCGGCGACGTCAGCGGCGACTCGTTCGTGGTGCACGGCGACGACGACGCGTTCCTCGTCGCCGTCGTGGACGGGCTCGGTCATGGCCAGTCGGCGCTCGACGCCGCGCGCGCGACGGAGCCCTCCTTCCAGCGCCAAGACGCCCTGCGCGCGCCGCTCGAGCAGCTCATGAAGGACGCGCACGAAGCGGCCCGCAACACGCGTGGCGCCGTGGTGACCGTGGTGCGCGTGCGCCGGAACCCGCTCGCGGTGGAGAGCGTGGCGGTCGGCAACGTCGATGGCATCGTCAAGAGCGGGCGCGCGGCGCGAGAGCGCATCTACCTGTCCGGCGGCGTCGTCGGCTTTCGCATCCCGCCGCTCCGGACCTTCTCGGCGCAGCTCGAGGCGCCCCTCGTCGTCGCGCTCGCCACCGACGGCGTCGACTCGCGCTTCACGTCCGATCCGCTGCTCGACGGGCCCTATGACGTCGAGCCGACGGCGGCGCTGCTGCTCGAGCGACACTCGGCGCACAACGACGACGCGCTCGTCTTCCTCGCGCGCGTGGCAGCGAGGCCGGCATGAGCACGGCGGCCGATCCTGCCATGCGCGCGTACGCACAAGCGCTGCGCACCTACCTCGAGCGCGGCGGCGAAGACACGTTGGCCGACGCCTTTCGCGTGGGTCGCGACGTCATCACCCGCGGCAAGGGCGTCATCGATCTGGTGGAGGTACACGCCGACGCGCTGCGCACGGTGCTGCCGGAGATCATCGGGGAGCGCGGCTGCGTGGCGGCGTCCGGCGACAGCTGCCGTTTTCTGGCCGAGAGCCTGGCCTCGTTCGAGATGATCTTGCTCGGCGCGCGCGAGACCAACGAGACGCTGCGCGAGATGAACCAGACCCTCAACCACCGCGTGGAGCAGCGCGCGAGAGAGCTCGAGCGCGAGCGCGGGCGCTTTCAAGAGGTCATCGAGCACAACCCCGCGGCGCTCTATGCGCTGCGCATCTCCGATCCCGTCGATTACCTGTACGTCAGCCCGCAGGTGGAGCGCTTGTTCGGCTACTCCGCCATCGACTGGACCCCGGCGCTCGCCACGAGCCTCATCCACGAGGACGATCGCGCGCTGGTCCGCGCCGCGCGCGAGAAGGCGTTGCGGGAGGGCGGGCAGTTCTCGTCCGACCATCGCGTGCGCACGCGCGAGGGCGAGACCCGCTTCTTGCAGGACCGCGGGCACGTCGTCCGCAGCGAGGACGGGGAGTGCGTGCTGCACGGCGTCATCACCGACGTCACCGAGCAGGTCGACCTGCAGCTACAGCTCCTGCACGCGCAGAAGATGGAGGCCATCGGACGGCTCGCCGGTGGCGTGGCGCACGACTTCAATAACCTGCTCACGGTGATCTTGAGCTTCGGGCGCCTCGTCATCGACGACTTCGCCGAGTCGGACCCGCGCGCCGAGGACGTACGGGAGATCCTGCGCGCCGCGGGCAGCGCCGCGGCGCTGACGAACCAGCTGCTCTCCTTCTCCCGCCGGCAGGTGGTCGAGCCGCGCGTGCTGCGGCCCCAGGACGCGCTGAACCAGCTCGAGCGCATGGTGCGCCGCACCATCAGCGACGAGGTCGCGCTGGTCACCCGCTACGAGCCGGACTGCGGGCAGGTGCGCATCGACCCCGGCCAGCTCGATCAGGTGGTGCTGAACCTCATCCTGAACGCCTGCGACGCCATGCGCGAGGGGGGCACGCTGCGGCTCGGTCTCAAGAACGTCACCCTGGCCTCCGACGAAGACCCCCTCGAGCGCGGCGAGTACGTCGAGCTCAGCGTCGCGGACACCGGCAGCGGCATGGCGCCCGAGGTGAGCGAGCACATCTTCGAGCCGTTCTTCACCACCAAGGGGACGCAGGGCACGGGCCTCGGTCTCTCGACCTGCTTCGGCATCGTGCGCCAGGCGGGGGGCGACATTCGCGTCGAGACCGCGCCCGGGCGCGGCACCTGTATGCGCGTGCTCCTGCCGCGGGTGTGCGACGAAGACGAGGCCGCCATCGGGCTCGAGGACGAGGCCCCCATCGGCGGCAGCGGTCGCATCCTCGTCGTGGAAGACCAAGCGGCCATCCTGCGCGTGCTCGAGCGGGTGCTGACCAACGCGGGCTATCAGGTCGTCAGCAGCGCGCGCGCGGAGGAGGCGCTCGATGTGCTGGCGCGCGGCACGCGCCTCGATCTGCTGATCACGGATCTGACGCTGCCGGGCATGAACGGGCTGCGCCTCATCGAGAAGACGCGCGCGGAGCGACCGGAGCTGCCGGTGCTGGTCATGTCGGGCTACGCGGCCATCGACGACAACGAGAAGGACGCGCAGCTGCTGGCGGAGCTGCCCGCGCTGCCGAAGCCCTTCACCCCCTCCCAGCTGCTGACGAAGGTGTACGAGATCCTCGAGGCCGCACGCGAGGGGCTCGACGATGTCTAACCGCATCCCGCGCGTACTGGTCGTCGACGACGACAAAGCCGTGCTGCGCGCGTACCAACGCATCCTGAGCCCAAAGCGGGACGAGGAGGCGACCCTCGAGCTCACCTTGCTCGAGCGCAGCGAGGAGGCGGCCTCGCTCGTGCGCCGCGCCGAACAGGAGCACCGCAACTACGCGGTCGCCTTCGTCGACTACGACTTCCCGAGCGGACCGAACGGCGTCGCGCTCGCGCGCATCCTGCTCAGCCTCGACGACCACCTCGAGATCGTCTTGTGCACGAGCCTCGCCGAGCAGCTCGAGTCGGAGGTGAAGGCCACCATCGGCCCCACGGCGCGGCTGTTCGTGCTGAAGAAGCCCTTCGTGCCGATCGAGATCCGCCAGCTCACGAACGCGCTCATCGAGAAGTGGAAGCTGCGGCGTGCCACCGAAGGGCAGATCGAGGCGCTGCAGGAGCTCGATCGCATCAAGGACGAGCTCCTCTCGACGGTGAACCACGAGCTGCGCACGCCGCTGACGAGCCTGCGTGGCTTCGCGGAGCTCATGCTCATGCGCGAGTTCCCGCGCGAGAAGCAGCGCGAGCTGCTCGGCGTGATCCTCGAGGAGAGCCTGCGGCTCGAGCGGCTCGTCACCGACCTCCTCGATCTACAGCGCGCGGGGCGCGGTGGGCTCGACTATCACTTCCAAAGAGACCTCGACCTCATGAGCGTCGTCATGGAGGCCGCGCGCCCCTTCGCCATCGACGCCGCGGGAAACGAACGCGTCCGGATCGAAGCGCCGGCGACGCCGTCGATGGTGCGCGCCGATCCGCAACGCATCCATCAGGTCATCGCCAACCTGCTCTCAAACGCCATCAAGTTCTCGGGGCAGCACGCCGAGATCGTGGTGCAGGTCCGCAACGAGGGCTCGTTCGCGCTCGTGAGCGTCGAAGACAACGGACCGGGCATCCCCGCCGCCGCGCTGCCCCAGCTCTTCGAGCGCTTCTATCGCGTCGACAACAGCGCCACGCGACGGGTGGGCGGCAGCGGGCTCGGGCTCAGCCTCGTGCGCGCCATCATCGAGGCGCACGGCGGTGAGGTGAACGTGGAGAGCGAGGTCGGCAAGGGCAGCCGCTTCTGGTTCTCCTTGCCGCACGCGATCGGGGAGGCGCCGACGCCATGACCGACGCCCCTGTGGACGAGCAGGAACAGCTCCTGAAATACGCGCGCGATCTGGCGCGCGCGCACATCGGTGAGCGGGACAAGGCGCGGCAGCTCGAGGAGGCGCTACAGAAGCTGGAGGCGGCCTACCAGGAGCTCGCCAGCGCCAACGCGGAGCTCGCGCGACAGCGGGACGCGCTCTCCGTTCGCGTGCAGGCGCGTGAGCATGAGCTGAAGGAGGCGCGCGAACAGCTCGGTGTCGTCGTCGGAGAGGATGGCGCGGCGCTGTTTCACGGCATGGTCAGCGGCGAGCCGGCCATGCTGCGGGTCTTCGACACCATTCGGCAGGTGGCGGAGACGGACGTCAGCGTGCTCATTCACGGCGAGAGCGGCACGGGCAAGGAGCTCATCGCCCGCGCGGTGCACGCCGAGAGCCCGCGCCGGGACAAGCCCTTCGTCGCGCTCAATTGCGCCGCGGTGACGCCGACGCTCGCCGAGAGCCTGCTCTTCGGTCACGTGCGCGGGGCGTTCACGGGCGCGGTCTCGAACCACGCCGGCGTCTTCCGCGAGGCCCACGCCGGCACGCTCTTTCTCGACGAGGTCGCCGAGCTGCCGCTCGCGATCCAGGCAAAGCTCCTGCGCGTCGTGCAGGAGAAGACCGTCACCCCGGTCGGCGCCACGGGCAGCGTGGAGGTGGACGTCCGGCTCGTGGCGGCGAGCCACCGCTCCTTGCCCGACGAGGTGCGCGAGGGGCGCTTTCGCGAAGACCTCATGTACCGCCTGCGGGTCGTCCCCATCGAGCTGCCGCCGCTGCGCGAGCGTAAGAGCGATCTCCCCCGGCTCCTCCGGCACATGCTCGCGCGCCTGAACGCAGCGGGAGAGCGGCGCATCGACAGCCTCGCGCCGGCGGCGGTCCGTCGACTGCTCGACTACCCCTGGCCAGGCAACGTGCGCGAGCTCGAGAACGTGCTGCAGTACGCCTTCGCCGTCGCCACCGGGGACATGGTGAAGCTCGAGCACCTCCCCGCCGACGTCCGCGAGCCCCGGCCGCCGGCGCCGGACGCGGAGCCGGTGACGGCGGCGCGCGCCCCGCTCGTCGTGGACGAAGCCGAGTCCATCCGCGCCGCGCTCGCCGAGAACGAAGGGCGCGTGCACGACGCCGCGCGCATGCTCGGGATGAGCCGCGCGACGTTCCATCGCAAGCGGAAGAAGTACGGGCTCGTGTAGAGCACCGAACAGCTCGCCCTGCGCGCAAGCCGATGGGGGCTCTAGGGGGTTCCAGGGGGCTTGCGCCCCTCGCGTTTCGGGTCCGGGACGCGACAAACGCTTCGCCGCATCCTCGGTCGCTCCGCTCCCAGAGCACCGGCGTCTCACCCGCGGAAGCGGCCTTCGGTGAGACGCCGGCTCGGCCCATGAGACGTCTCATGAGACGCAAGGTCAATTGCACATTCTCGCGCAGAACGGCCAGCCAGGCCGCTTTGCGCCGTTAGCGCAGCGGGCACAGCCATTGCGTTGTGAGGCCTCGTCCTGGAGGCCACCATGCGCTGCGCTGTACTTCTCGTCGTCTCTCTCACCCTCGCGAGCCAGGCGGCCTTCGCCTCGGGCGACGGTCAGCGACGTCATTGGCGCCAGCAGAGCTTCACGCTGAGCGTCGCGCCCGGCGGCGGACAGCCGCTCCAGGCCTTCCGTTCGGCGGTGCAGCGGGCGGCCGCGTCCTGGAACGCGGTCGGCACCGGCCCCGAGATCCTCGTCGACGACGCCGTCACCGTGGCGCGCGCTCCCGAGCTCGACGGCGTGAACGCCGTGTTCTTCGTCGAGGGCGAGTGGCCCTGGGCGGCGGAAGAGATCGCGCTCACCTTCGCCCACGTGAACGCGCGCACCGGCGAGATCATCGAGGTCGATGTGGCGCTGAACGCCGCGCTGCACCGCTTCGGTCAGCGCGCGGACGACTTCGATCTCGAGAACGTCATCGCCCATGAGCTCGGGCACACCCTCGGCCTGCCGCACATCGACGACGAAGAGGACGCGACCATGTACCCGAGCATCCATCACGGCGAGGTGAAAAAGCGCGACCTCGACCTCAGCGACGAGGCGGCGCTGCTCTCGCTCTACGAGGGCATCGACGTCAGCGGTCCGCCACAGGGCTGCTCGGCGACCTCACCCGGCGACGCGGCGCCGCTCTTCGCCTTCGGCGCCATGCTCTTGTTCCTGCGCCGCGGCCCCCGCCGGCGAGGAGCGGCGGGCTCTCGGGACGGCCAGCGGTAGGCGACACACCTACGCGACTCGCGCGACGGGAACAGCGGGCTGCCTTCGGGCGGCCCGTTTCGTTTCTGCGCGCGTCCTCGCGCGTCCTCTCGCGACCTCGTCTCTCGTCTCGCTCCCCGTATCACGTCTCGTCTCACGCACCTCCCCGCGCGCGACGTCACCTCTCGCGGTCTGGCTCACAGGCGCGCCGGACGGCGCTGGGCCCCACAAGAGCAGCGGAGGCAATCGTCACCAAGAACGGCACGCCTATTGAAATGTCCTGATGCACGCGGACGAAACCGCGTCACCACGGGAGCCAACAACATGTCCGACCAGCGCCCGATCCGCATCCTCCTCGTCGACGACTCCGACGTGACCCTGCACCTGCTCAGCCTCATGATCCGCAGTGAGGGCTACGAGGTCTTCACCAGCACCGACCCCGAGGCCGTCCCCGGCCTGGTCGGTGAGCTGAACATCGACATCCTGGTCTCCGATTGGTCCATGCCCGTGCTCGACGGCCTCGAGCTGTTCAAGCTCGTGAGCCGGCTCCACCCCGACGTGGTCCGCATCATGCTGACCGCTTACCCGACGCTGCAGCTCGCGATCGACGCGGTGAACGGCGGCCAGGTGAACCGCTTCCTGACCAAGCCCATGCGCGCGGCCGAAGTGCGCTCGGCGCTGCGAGAGGCTGCCTGGGAGGTGATCGTCCGCCGCCGGGGCGAGGTCAGCCGCAGCGAAGCGCCGAGCACCGTCGAGGTCACGAGCATGGACGCCGCCACCGACAGCTCCCGCACGCTCGCGCCGACCGAGCGCCAGCCCAACGTGCCGGCCGGGATCGCGTGAGCACGCTCGATGAGAGGGAGCGAGCCATGACCCCCGAGACCCTGTTGTTGGAGCTGTTCGAGTCCCACGTCGCCCTCCTCGTCACATCGCGAGGCGCGCGCTGGGAGCGACGCTCGGAGCTGCTCCTCGAGGAGGAGCAGCTTCGAGCGGACGAGGAGCTCCGCTTGGCCGAGGGTACGTCGCTGCTCACCTCCCTCGTCCCGAGCACGCCGCACGCGACGGGCTCCTCGCGCGCCCTGGCGCTCCGCTGTACCCGCGAGGTCCCGGGCGACGCCGCCCAGGCCCTGGCGAGCCTCGTCGAGGGGCACCAGCGGGCCGGCCGCCTCTCCGAGCGATTGGCGCTGGCGGCGCACGGCGAGCGCAGGCTCGATCTCGTGACCGCGGCCGCGCGCCTCGCGGCGGACCACGAGCAGGCCGCGCGGACGCTGGCGAGGATTCAGCGGCGGGTGCGAGCGCGCACGTGCGCCGTCGCCGCGAAAGAGCCGCACGCAATCGCGGCCACTCACTGACCACCGCGTCGCCCGACGCCGCTGGGAGCTGCCATGTCGTCCTGCACCCGTGTCGCCCTATTGTCGTTGTGCCTGGCCGTCCCCGCGGGCCTCGCGCTCCCCGCCGCTGCGACGACGCCTTGCGCGCCGGACGAGCCGATCTATCTCGCGAGCTCCTGCACCCCGCGCGACGACGCGAGCCTGCGGGACACCGACGAGGACGGCGCGAGCGACGCCGACGAGCGCGGCGACGACGCGGAACAGGCAGACAGCGACGGGGACGGCATCCCCGACTTCGCGGACCGTGACGACGACGGTGACGGCATCGCCAGCGAGCGCGAGCGCCTCGATGCCATGGCGAGCGGGGTCAGTGACCTCGACCAGGACGGCCTCGACAACTGGCTCGACCCGGACTCCGACGGCGACGGCGTGCTCGACGCCGACGAGGGGAGAGGGGACGCCGACCGCGACGGCCAGCTCGGCTACCTCGACGCGGACGAGGCCGGCGCGCTCGACTACGCCTGCCGGCGCGGGCTCGATCGCGACGACGACGGCCTCGGCGACTCCTGCGACAGCGACGCCGACGGCGACGGCATCGAGGACGAGCTGCACCTCGCGGGCGGTGGGGTCGTGAGCTGCGCCTCGAGCTCGGGATCGGCGCCGCTGCCGCTTTTGATGTTGATGTTGCTGCTGTTCGCGTGCGCACGGCTGGCGCGGCGCCCGCGCGCTCCTTCCTCTCGAGGGCCGGCGGGTCGCGTGGTCGCGCTCGTGCCCTGGGTGCTCGGCGCGACGCTGGCCACGACGACGGCGCTGGCCAACACCGGCGCGCTGCCGGGGGAGCGCTTCCGCCCGGCCGTCGACGCGGGCGGCGTGCTCGGCACCGAGTCGGCCGCGCTGCCGGACGCCCCCCTCGCCTTCGACGCCGCCTCGTGGACCGGCTACGCGCTGAACCCGCTGGTGCTTCGAACCGCCTCCGGGGAGCGGCGGCGCGCGCTGGTCGCGCAGCGCGTCAGCACCGATGTCGTCGTCGCGCTCAGCGTGCTCGGCAGGCTGCAGCTCGGGCTCGATCTGCCCATGGTGCTGTTTCAGTCAAAAGACCAGCCGAGCGTCCCGGGCGGCGCCGCCGCCGGGCTCTCGAGCGCGGAGATCGGCGATCTGCGCCTCGTGCCGAAGGTGCAGCTGTTCCGCGAGGCGCACCAGCTCGTCGACGTCGCCGTCGCCGGAGCGATCACGCTGCCGACCGGCGCGCTCGGCAGCGCGACCCCCAGCGAGGGGAGCTTCACCTTCGCGCCCGCTGTCGTCGTCGGTCGCAGCGTCGGCCCGGTGCGGATGCTCGCCAACGTCGGCTACCGCTTGCGCGAGCAGCGGCAGCTCGCCGGCGTCGCCATCGGTCCGGAGCTCTTCTATAGCGCCGCCGTCGCGGCGCGCGTGCTCGAGCTGCCGCTGCGCCTCGACGCGTCGCTGCTCGGCGCCACCGGCATGGCCTCGAGCGGCGCGAACCCGAGCTCGCTCGAGCTGCTCGGCGGCGTCAGCGCCTTCGTCTTCGGTCCCATCGAGCTGAGCGTCGGTGGGGGCGTCGGCCTGCTCGCGGGCTTCGGCACGCCGGACGCGCGCGTCTTCGCCTCCGTGCGCTACGCCTCGCGCTATGCACCCGAGCGAGGCGCGCCCGCGCCGGCCCCCGCGGTGACGACGTCAACCGAGGGCGGGCCCCACGAGCTGGACGGCGCCAGCCTGGCGCGTCGCTGAGCCGCCCGCCGCCGCGCTTGCTCGGCTCACTTTCGTCGTGCCACGGTCCCGGCAGAGCCGTGCTCCCCCTGGCCGACGAGGTGTGCGCACCGTGTCAGACATTTTGATCATCGACGACAACGAGACCTTGCGCGAAGGCGCGGCGGCCATCTTGAAGAAGATGGGCCATGTCCCGGTGCTCACGAAGAGCGGCAGCGAGGGCATCGCGAGCTTCCGCGCCGGGAGCTTCGACATGGTCATCACCGACCTCAAGATGGAGGGGGACGACGGGCTCGCGGTGCTCGAGAAGGTGAGCGAGCACGACGCCGACGCCGTCGTCATGATCATGACCGGCTACGGCTCCGTGAAGACCGCCGTCTCTGCCATGAAGGCGGGCGCGTTCGACTTCATCGAGAAGCCGTTCTCGCCCGACGTACTGCGCGCCAAGGTCAGCGCGGGTTTGAAGCTCCGCGAGGAGCGGCGCCGCATGGAGCGCGTGGAGGCGCTCTCGGAGGTGCGCGCGCACGAGGCCGCGCGCCCCTTCGTCGAGACGAGCGAAGAAGGGGCGCGCAAGGTCAAGGGCATCCTCGGCAAGTCCGAGAAGATGCAGCAGGTGTTCAGGACCCTCGAGAAGGTCGCCCGCACCGACACCACGGTCTACGTCCACGGCGAGTCGGGTACGGGGAAGGAGCTGGTGGCGCGCGCCATCCACGAGCTGAGCGAGCGGCGCGACATGCCCTTCGTCGGCGTCAACTGCGCCGCCATCCCGACGACGCTGCTCGAGTCCGAGCTGTTCGGTCACGAGAAGGGCGCCTTCACCGGCGCGGTCAAGCGCAAGCTCGGCCGCTTCGAGCTCGCGCAGTCGGGCACGCTGTTTCTCGACGAGATCGGCGATGTGCCGCTCGAGATGCAGGCCAAGCTGCTGCGCGCGATCCAGGAGCGCAAGTTCGAGCGCGTGGGCGGCGAGAGCGTCATCGACGTCGACGTGCGCATCATCTCGGCCACGCACCGCGACATCACCGAGATGGTGCGCGAGGGCACCTTCCGGGAGGATCTGCTCTACCGCCTGCACATCGTCCCCGTCGAGCTGCCGCCCCTGCGCGATCGCGTGGAGGACATCCCCGTGCTGGCGCGCCACTTCCTCGAGAAGCTCGCGCCGCGCACGAACCCGAAGGTGAAGGAGATCGCGTCCGACGCGCTGCAGGCGCTCAAGGCCTATCGCTGGCCGGGCAACGTGCGCGAGCTCGAGAACGTCATCGAGCAGGCGCTCGTGTTCGCCGAGGAGAGCGCCCTGTCGGCGGACGATCTGCCCGCGATGCTCGGCACGCTGCGGCCGTCGAACGCCGCGCCGTCGGAAGGCGAGCTTCCCCCCGCGGACGACCCGCGCACGCTCGACGAGATCCTCGAGGGGCTCGAGAAGGCGCTCATCCTGCGCGCCTATGACGCGGCGGGCGGCGTGAAGACCGAGACCGCGCGCAAGCTCGGCATCAAGACGAGCGCGCTCTATTACAAGCTGGCCAAGTACAAGATCGATTGAGCCGACGGCGCGGAGCGCTTTTCAGCAGCCGGTTAGCGCCGCTTGAACGGTCCCATGGGGTCGCCCAGCATCTGGCTGAGCGCCGCCTGCGTGTCGTCGTCGTCCGGGCACACCCGGCAGAGACGCCGGAGCCGCGCGGTGAGCAGCGGCACGTTGCGCTCCTCGCGGTACAGATCGCCGAGCCGCCGCAATAGATCGCTGTCGTTGGGCTGCTCGACGAGCTTCTCCTCGAGGACGAGCGCGCTTGGGTCGGTGCTCGGCTCGAAGCGGTAGCCGTTGTCGAGGGCGAGGCGGTCGCGGAGGTCCCGCGCGCCTTGCAGCTCGGGATCGAGCGCGCTCGCGCGCCAGGCGGCGAAGGCGGCCTGTGGCACGTGCCGTTGTCCCGACGACAAGAGGCGAAGGGCGCGCTCGAGCTCCAGCTTCGCTTCGCCCTGTCGCAGCGCGCGCGCGGTCTCGCGCGGCGCCGCGACGAAGCGCGCCCCTGCGTCGGGGAACAAGCGATCGACGGCGTACGCGAGCGGGTCGAGGCGGTCCAAGATGAGGGCGGCCTTCTCGGGGCGGTCCTCGGGGCGCCTTTGGCCGAGGTGCTCGATGGCGCTCTCGAGCAGCGGCAGCACGGCGGGCTCGCTGTCGACGAGGGCAGGACGCTCCCCGCGCGCGACCGCCAGCATGGAGCGCGCCGGGCTCGCGTCCTTGAACGGGCTCGTCCCCGTCAGCATCTCGTACGCGATGGACGCGATGCTGAAGAAGTCCGTGCGGTAATCGGTGTCCTCGGAGCCGCTCACCTGCTCGGGGCTCATGTACTGCGGCGTGCCCATGACGACGCCGGGCTTGGTGCGGAAGGGATCGTAGAGGCTGCGCGCGAGCCCGAAGTCCGCCAGCTTCGCTCGCCCCTCCGTCGTGAGCAGCACGTTGCCCGGCTTGATGTCGCGGTGGATGACGTGGTTGTGATGCGCGTGCTCGATGCCCGCGAGGATGTCGCGCACGAGCAGCGCGACGAGCCCCGACGGCAGCGGCCCCGCCTCGCGCAGCTTCTTGCTCAAAGGCCCGCCCGCGACGAGCTCGGAGGCGAGGTACCAGAGCTCGCCCTCCTGCCCGAAGGCGTACACGGCGACGACGTTTCGGTGCCGCAGGCTCGCCTGCACCGTCGTCTCCCGCTTCGCGCGCTGCATGAAGTGAGCGCTGGTGGAGCGGTCCGGCGAGATGAGCTTGAGCGCGACCTCCTCGCCGTCGCTGATGCGCGTGGCGCGATGCACGAGGCCGCCCGCGCCTCGGCCGATGAGCGCGCCCAGCCGATACCCCGCGATCTCCGTCGCCACGTAGGCGTGATCGCCCGCGTCCTTCTTGGCGGGCGCGCGCTCGCGCCGCTCGTGCTGCGTCGGCGCGCGCTCGTCGTCGTCGAGCAGGCGGTTCGCCTCGAGCGGCGCGGCGGGCTGCGTCTCGAGGAAGGTCTCGAGCTCGGCGAGCTCCGGCAGCTCCACGGGCAGAGGAGCGCGCGGCGGCAGCGGCTCGGTGAGGGTCTCCATCAGGAAGCCGGCGATGTTGGCCTCCTCGGGCCGCTCGCCGTACAGCACGCGAAAGCGCCCCCTCCGCGCGCGCTCGAGGCGCTGCACCGCGTCCTCGCCGCGCTGCTCGCCGTGCGCCGCGAACACCAGCCGGCCGGCGAGAAAGCCCAGCTTGCCGCGCGTGCCGTCGGCGAGCTCGAGCAGCACGCAGGCGTCCTTCTCGTGCGGCGCCAGGAGCTTCGTAATGGCGGCGACGCTCATGGACGCGAGGTCCCCGCGCACGCCGCCCTCGAGCGTCTCGGCCGAGACGTCATCGCCGAGCGCGGCCGTGGTCTCGGCCGGATCCTCGAGCACGCCGGCGGCGAGCATGACGTCCTGCTCGAGCGCGACGACGACGTGGTGCCGAGGGAGATCGAGGCGCGCGAGCTCCTCGTGCGCGGCGCTCGAGATGACGGCGACGAGCAGGCCGCCGGCGTCGTAACCGAGCGGCACGGCCCCGATGCGGCGCAGCGCCGTCGTGAGCGCGAGCGAGAGGCTGACGGGCTCGGGCGAAAGCAGCCGCGCGTTCGGCGCCACCGCGAGGCCGGTCACCTCGGAGAGCAACGCGAGCAAGCGCTCCCGGTCGACGCCGGCGGCGCAGAGGCGGCCGGCGACGCTCGTCCAGCGCGTGCGCACCGCGAGGGCGGCGTGCAGTTGCTCCGGCTGCACGAGCTCGCGCGACAACGCTGCATCTATGAACGCCTGCTCGCTCATCGGCCGCCGTGTGCGAAGGAGGGGACCCCTCGCGTGGACGCCGAAAGGTAGCGCGCGGCGTGGGTCCCGTGCGCGCGCGAGACGACGGGGACCTCGCGGGCCGGCGGCTACAGCGAGCGCGCCCTCTGCCCGAGGCCACCCGCCGGCGCCCGCTCGAGCACCGACGAGGCCCACTCCTCCATCGAGACCGTCACCGTGCCGCTCTGCCCCGCCTTGACCTCTTGCCACCAGGCCGGGTTCTTCACCGGCGCCGGGCTGCCGTCCTCGAAGTGCGCGCACTCGCAGGCGATGGTCTGCTCGCCACACTGACCGCAGGCCTCGACGACGCCCTTGAAGTACCAGGTCCAGAACGCGCGCAGGTCGGTGCCGAGCAGGTACTCGATCTGCGACAGGAAGTACTCGAACTCACGCTTTCTGAAATAGAACGCGCCCATGGTGAGGTGGTCGATGACGTTGGCGCTGCCTCCCGAGATCTGGTTGTAGGGCGAGGTCGCCTTCAAGAACACCTTCAGCACGACGACGCGGAACTCGGGGTGCGCCTTCAGGTGCCGCGCCACGACGTCCTGGTAGAAGCGGAAATGGCGGCACTCGTCCTTGGCGAATTGCGCGAGCATGCGGCCGAGGAAGGGGTCTTTCACTTGCTTGGCGAACGAGCGGTAGACCAGGAAGCCGAGCAGCTCCTGGTACATATTGCAGGCGGCCATCTCCATCTGGTCGTCGGCGTAGGGGAGAAATTCGGTCTCGGCGACCTCGAGCCCGCGCTCGGCGGGCCACGACTCGCCCATCTTCTTCAGGTACAAATGGTACCCGATGAAATGATTGAGCTCCTCGGTGAACCAGACGCCGAAGAAGGCCGCGAGCTCAGGGTTCGTGCGGAAGGCGCGCAGGAAGCCGTCCGCCACCGCGGCGCCGCTCGTCTCGCCGAGCGCGACCGTGTGCATCATCTGGCGTTGGCGCGGCGTGAGCAGCTCCGGGCGGGCCTCAGCGAAGTCCCAGTCCTCGACGAAGTACTGCAGCTTGCGCGAGGCCGCGCGGTAGGGAAAGAACAGATCGGTCGCGAACGAGTCGCGCGCGAGCCGCTCGCTCGGCGGGGCGTCCCGCAGCAGCATCTTGGCGACCACGTAATAGATCGGGTCCATGAGGACCTTCGCGCGCGACTGATTGAGCGCGTAGGCCAACATCGCCGATCTTCGAAAGCCCTTCTCGAGGGTGCGCTTCGCTCGTTCCAGCATGCGCACGCTATAGGACGACGACGGGCCGCGGCGCAACGCGCTCCTGCCTCGGCCCTACCCGACGGCTGAAGACGCACGCGGCCGGTGGTGTCGTTCAGCGCAGAAGACGCTTCAACGCGCGATGCGTCGCCGTGCCGCTGGCGGGGAGGCAGAGCGCCTGCTCGGCGATGCGCCGGGCGCCCGCCGCGTCGTGACCGGCGCGCGCCTCGGCTCTCGTCAGCGCCGCCTTCGCCTTCTGGTCGACCTGTCGCAGTTGGGCGGCGATCTTTGCGTCCTTGCCCTCGAGGGAGCTCGCGCGGCGCGCGGCCTTGGCCCAGGCGCAGTCATCGCCTCGCTGCCGCGCCGACACCGCCTCGAGGAAGAGGGCGTCGGCCAAGAGCTTGCCGACGCGCTTCGCTTCCGGCCCGGACGTTCGTCGACCGAGCACGTCGAGCAAGCGGTAGGCGCGATCGAGCTCACTGGCGGCGCGCTTGTCCTTCTTGCGCAAGAGATCGCGCCCCTTTGTCAGGCTGTCCTCGTAGGCGTCGAGGTTCGCGAGGTAACGACGGGCGGGCGCGGAGCCTTTCGCGGCCGCCTGCTCGGTCAACACGCGCGCCTCCATGCTGTCTCCCTGCTGGAACGCGTTGCGCGCGCGCCCGACGACAGGATCCTCTGGCGGCGGCGCGTTCTTGAGCTTCTCGATGCGCGCCTTCATCGCGTTCGCGAAGGTGTCCTTCGGCCAGCGCTCGAGGTGCACCGCGAGGAGCGCCGCGGCGCCGTCCAGATCGCCCTCGTCGATGCGCGCCTCGACGCGCCGGACGCTCACCTTCTGCGCGCGTTCGTCGACGTCGGCCTTGAGCTCCTCCCGCCCCTCGGCGAAGCGGCTCGAGTCCGGGATGAAGCGCAGCTTGGCGAGCGCCTCCTCGACCTGGCCGTCGTCGAACAGGCGGCGCGCCTCCTTGAGCGCGAGGGCGGCCTCGACGTCGCTCGCGAGCATGCGCGAGAGGCTCTCCGCCTCCGGGTGGTTCGGCACGAGGGCGAGCACGGCCGACAGACGCTGCTGCGCGCCTGCCAGATCGCCGTCGTCGGTGTGCGCGCGCACCTCGGCGAGCAACGTCGCCACCTGCGCCTCGACCTGGGCCGCGTCGGCCGTCCCATGGAAGAACACGAAGTAGGCGGCGGCGCCCACGCCGAGCACGAGGATGAGCGCGATGGCGAGCGCCGCGGCGATCAGCGTCCGCCGCGAACGGCGCGCGTCGTCGTCGCCGCCGGGTCGCTTCGGCATGGTCTTCGTCTGCGTGAGCGCCTCTTGCCGCTGGAGGCGAACGCCCGTGCGCGTGCGCTCCTTCGGCGGCTCGCCCGCCTCGTCCGGCGGCTTCGGCTCGGGCATGCGCTCGGCCCACGAGAAGCGCAGCTCACTCTGGCCGACGGCGATGACGTCACCGTGCTTGAGCACGGTGGACAGCTCGAGCGGCGCGCCGTTCAGCAGCGTGCCCGAGCCGGAGCCGAGCTCGTCGATGATCCAGGCGCCCTCCTCTTCGTCGAGGTACAGCTCGATGTGCGCGCGGGAGACCGTCGGGTCGGTGAGCTTCAGGTCGCCCTGCCGGCCGACGACGTAGGGAGTGACGTCGAGGATGACGTCCTTGCCCGCGTCGTCCCCGACGAGGACCTTCAGGCGACCGCCGCGCAACGCCGGCTTGTCCGGCGCCGTGCGAATGGCGGTGACCTCGGCGCGCGAGCCGAGCCGCGCGGTGTCTTCGGCGAGATCTCCCTCGCCGCCGACGGGGGGACGCGAGGGTGGCGGCTCGCCGGCGTTCAGCACCGTCTCGGCGCGAGGGTCGAACTGGCCGCGCCCGCCGGAGACGGTCGTGACCTCCTTCGTGCTCGCGTTTGCATCCACGCCCTGGTCGTGCTCGCGCTCTCGGCGACGATCAGCGGCGCGGCGCCCTTTCACCATGGCGACGGTTCTCCTCGAGCGCTGGCCGGACGCGTCAGTTCTTGCCTCGTGGCTCGGACGCCGCGGCCGGCGCCGCCTCCGCCTCGAGCGCGTCATCGTAGCGCGCGTTCGAGCGCACGCGCGGGTCGGCGTCGAGCCGGGCGAGCGCCGCCTCCGCCTCCTTGCGCTGCTCCTTGACGACGAGGAGCTCGCGGTAGAGCTGCCGCGCGAGCACGAAGTCGCCGAGCGCCTCCGCCGAGCGCGCGGCCACGAGCAGGCCCTCGGGGACGCCCGTCGCCTGAATGCCGGGCCGCTTGACCGTCGGCAGCAGCGCCAGCACCTCGGCGTGGCGGGTGAGCGCTTGCAGCGCACGCATCCGCCCGACGTAGGGCACCACCCCCATCAGCGCGCCGCGCGGATCCTGCCGCGTAACGGACGTGAACAGGTCGAGCGCCTCGAGCGCTCGGCCCGCGCTGAGCTCGCGCTCCGCCGTCACCAGCGTGAGCTGCAACGCGTCGAAGCGCTCGTTGTTTTGCCCGAGCTCGGTGCCGGGCTTGGCGCTCTGGCGCGCGGGCGCCCGGGAGCGCGCGCTGCGCTTCTTCGCCAACTGACGACGGACGACGTCGGGCAACGCGGGAGGCGCGGGCGGAGCCGCCGACGGGCTCGGCGCCACGCTCGTGGAGCTGCCGCTGGTGGTCATCCCACGCGCCGGCCCTTGCTGGAGAACGGGCTGTTCGCGCTTGTGCTCCGACGCCTCGGCGGCGCGCTCGAGGCGCCCTCCGCGGATGTCCTCGTCGAGGCTCGCGCCCGGCTTCTGCTTCGCCTTCGCGGCGTCCTTCGCGGGCGCACGATCCGCTGCGTCTTCTTCAGCGTCGGCCGGCGCGAACCCCTCGGCGTCGCCCGCCCCGAGCGCCTCGAGCGGCGGCGTGGGGAGCGCGAGCTTGTCCTGCTTCTCTGCCCGCTGCTCCGCCGCTTTTTGGGGCTTCTCCTCGAGCGCTGGGTCCGACAGCGTGCCCCGCCCGGCTCCGCCCGACGAGCGGGCGCCATCGCGCGAGAGCTTGCCGAGCCCGCCGACCTCTTCGGCGAGGCCCGACGCGGTCGCTTCCGCCAACGGCTCGGCCGGCGCGTCGGCGAACGTCGCCGCCGCCTCTGGCTCGGCCTCGGCGACCGCGCCCCGCGGGAGGGCGTCCTGTCCAGTGCCCTCCTTCGCCATACCGGCGGCAGGCCTTTGGGCTTCGCTCTGCTTCGGCACGGACTCGGCGGCGGGCGCGGCCATGTCGGGCGCCGGCGTCGAGCCTTCCTTGACGACGAGCAGCAAGGCGGCCGCCGCGGCGACGGCGAGCCCGCCGCCGACGAACCAGAGCTGGATGCGCGCCAAGAAGCCGCCGCTCGCCCCGCGCGCGTGCGCCTGTCGGATCTCGGGCGGCCGCGCCAACACCTCCGCGCGCAAGATGGCGTCCGTGAGGTGCGCCGGCGGTAGATCGACGCCGGACGCCTCCCCGTAGCGGGCGTCCTCGACGAGCAGCTCGCGCGTGGCCAACAGCCCGTCCACCTCGGCGCGCAGCCCGGGGTCCGCCTCGAGGCGCTGCTCGAAGGCCCGCACCTCGTCGCTTTCCAGCTCGCCGTACACGTACGCGAGCATCAGGGTGTCGTCATCGCGGAGGGTCATGGCGCTGTTCTTCGTCTCTCTCTCGGAAGGTCGCGTGGTCTCTGGGTGAGCGTCTATGGGTTCTAACGGGTCGGGCCGCCCGCCGATCTAATGCCCGTGCGCGTCAGGAGCTGTCCGGCGCGTGGAAGCCAGCGGCCTCGAGCGCCTTGCGCAGGGTAGTGAGCGCGTAGCGCATGCGCGACTTCACCGTGTTCTCGTTCGCGCCCACGGCGTCGGCGATGTCCTTGAACGCCAGCCCGCCGTACTCGCGCAGGCAGAACACCTCGCGCTGCTCCTCGGGCAGGGTGTGCAGAGTCTCGTCGATCAGCGCGCGCACGCGCTTGTGGTCGGTGACCGCGTCGCTGCCTGGCGTGGCGGACGCCACGCGATCCTGCCGTTCCTCGCCGCTGTCGCCGTCCCTGCTGGCCGGCTCGTTCAAGCTCTCGGTCTTGCGGAAGCGGCCCTTGCGCGCCTCGTCGATGCAGAAGTTCCGCGCGATCGTGTACAGCCACGTCGTGAACTTCGCCTTCTGCTCCCACCTTGTGGCATTGCGCACCACACGCAGAAACACCTCCTGCGTCGCGTCCGCCGCCGCCTCCGGGCTGCCGAGCGAGCGCAGGCAGAAGCGATAGACGGGCTTCTCGTGTCGCTCCACGAGCACGCGGAAGGCCTCTACCTTGCCGTTCTGGTAAGCGGCGATGAGCTCCTCGTCGGACTGTCCCCGAAGAGCGGGCGCGAGCGCACGCGCGGCCTCCGCGGTGGGAGGCGAGAGCGCTTTGGTGCCGGAGGGCTCAGCGGTCATGCCGTCTTCGAGGTCTCGCGGACGCGGCTGGTTCCGAGGCCGCCCCCGCCGAACGCTACCACGGGAGACGTTCAGGCGACGTGGCGCTCGCGCAAGACGAAGGTGGTGCGGCAGCCTCGGCACGCGAGCACCTCCCGCTCGGCGAAGCCGGTGCGGGTACGCCGGTAATTCTCGAGCGCGAAGGCCGCCTCGCAGCTCGGGCAGCGATCGAGCCCCTGCTGCGCCATCAGCTTGAGCTGGATGTAGCTGCGCTTGTCCTCGGGATGGGTGCGCACGCGGAACATGAGCTCGACGAGCGCGCTCAGCTGCGGCGCCTGCAAGACGAGGGCGTCCTGCTTCTCGAGGGTGCGGGTGCTGGCGGAGCGGTGCACGGCGTCGGACATGATGACACCTTGCCCGCGATCTCGCGCTCGATCGAGATCTTCACCCTTGGCGCCGCTTGTCCCCACCGTGCTCCGGTAGGCGCCACGACGTCGAGAACACTTCTTGGTAGGCGCCGGCGACGCCAGCAGCACCCGGGCTAACGACGGCCTTTGCCGCCCTTCTTCCCGCCCGGCTTGCTCCCTCGGCCGCCGCCCTTTCGCTCTTGTCGACCGCCGCCGCTGCGAGGACCGGCTTGTTCGCGCGTCTTCTTGCCCTGGCGCGCGAGGAAGCGATCCCAGGGGTGATCCTCGCGGCCCTTGGTGGCGAAGATCTCGACGGACTTGCCGTGCTGCTCGGTGATCTTCACGAGGCGTAGCGCCACCTGGCGCTTGGCGACGTCGACGGCGTCCACCGAGACCAGCACGCGATCGCCGACGCCGATCTCGAAGCCGGAGCGGCCGTACAGCCGCATGCGCAGCTCGTCGTACTCGAGGAATTCGTTGGCGATGGTGGCGACCGGCACCATGCCCTCGACGTAGGGCTCGAACAGGCGCACGAAGGCGCCGAATTCCGCGCAGCCGGAGACGGCTCCCTCCAGCTCTTCGCCGACCTTGTCGCGCATGATCCACGTCGCCATCAGCGCGTCGATGGCGCGCTCGGTGACGGTGGCGCGGCGCTCGGCGTCGGAGCAGCGCGCGGCGAGGTCCTCGAGGGCGTTGGTCTTCGCCTCCGCCTCCTGCTCGCTCGGCTGGTAGCGCGGGTGACGGATGTGATCGCGCAAGAGCCGGTGCACGACGAGGTCGGGGTAGCGGCGGATGGGCGAGGTGAAGTGCGTGTAGGCGTCGCTCGAGAGCGAGTAGTGGCCGAGGTTGTCGGCGCTGTAGCGGGCCTGCATCATCGCGCGCAAGAGCAGGAAGTCGAGCACGCGGCGCAGCGGCGAGTCGCTGAGCGGCTCGAGGATGGCGCGGATGTCCTTCGACGAGGGCACGTGGCCCTTCTTCTCGGGCGGCGGGCGAACGCCCTGCTCCTGCGCGATGACGCGCGCGAGCCGCAGGAAGCGCTCGACCTTCTCGAGGTTCGGCGGCTCGTGCACGCGGTAGATGGCCGGCAGCCCCTTCGACATGAAGCGCTCGGCGACGGCCTCGTTGGCGGCGAGCATGAGGTCTTCGATGAGCTTGTGCGCCTCGTTGCGCTCGAGCGGGAACAGCTTGCGCGGCACGCCCCGCTCGTCGACCTCGATGACCGTCTCCGGCAGCTCGAAGTCCATGGAGCCTCGCCGCTGCCGCATGGCGCGGAGGGCGCGCGCCGCCTTGCGCAGCACCTGCAAGCTGTCCTGCACCGCGGCGGGGATCTGCGCGGCGAGCTGCTTGTCTCCTTCGAGGTACTTCCACACTTTCGTATAGGTGAGGCGCGCGTGGCTCTGCATGAGCCCCTCGAAGAAGCGCGAGCGCTTCACCTGCCCGCGCGCGTTCACGAGCAGCTCGGCGCACAGGCACAGGCGCTCGACGTGCGGGTTCAGCGAGCACAGGCCGTTCGAGAGCGCCTCGGGCAGCATCGGGATGACCGAGCCCGGGAAGTAGACGCTGGTGCCGCGGATGGTCGCGTCCTCGTCGAGGGCGGAGCCCGGCCGCACGTAGTGGCTGACGTCCGCGATGGCGACCAGCAAGAGGAAGTCCTTGCCCTCCATGCGGCCGTACACGGCGTCGTCGAAGTCCTTGGCGGTCTCGCCGTCGATGGTGCAGAGCGGGATGGCGCGCAGATCCTCGCGTCCCTTGTGGTCCTCGGGCGCGGGCACGCTCGGCAGCGACGACGCCTCGCCGAGCGTCTCGGGGCTGAAGGGGCGCGGGATGCCGGCGTCGGTGACGATGCGATCGATCTCGACCGAGAGCTCGCCGGCCTTGCCGATGACGCGCACGACGCGGCCCATGGCCGAGGTCACGTGCGTCGGGTACTGCGTGATGACGACCTCGACGACGCTGCCCTCGGCGATGTCGTCGGCGCGCCCCTCGTCGCCCGGCGGCAACATCACGGGCGTGCCGAGCACCTCCTTCGGGCACTCGACCCACGCCGAGCCGCCGCGCCGATGCAGCTCCCCGGTGACGAGGCTGCGCGAGCGCGAGATCACCTTCGTGATCTTCGCGACCGGACCGCGCGGGCTCGCCTCGAGGCGCGCGCACACGCGATCGCCGTCGAGCAGGCCGGCGAGCGCCTCCGGCTCGATGAAGCCGTCCTTCTGTCCGGCCGCGTCGGCGATGAACCAGCCAAAGCCGCGCAGGGTGCGGCTCACCTGACCCTCGAGCACCAGGCTGTGCGACGCGAGCGCGAAGCGGCGGCCGGGGAGCTGCACGAGATCGCCCTCGTCGACGAGCACGTAGAGCATCGCGCGCAGCGCCGAGCGATCGTCGGCGGGCAGCTCGAGGAAGGACGAGACGTCTTTGGCTTTGAGCGCACGCTCGGGATCGGCGCGGAAGGCGGCGAGCACGGCGTCGCGGTCGAGAGGAAGTGACATCGCGGCGGAGATAGCGCGTTTCTCCGTTTGTGGAGAGGTGTCGCTTTCGCGCAAGATACGCTCGACCACCTTTGGGAGACGGAACATGACGCGGACCCCTGCACACGCGCTCGGCGCCCTCGTGCTCGTGAGCGCGCTCGCGAGCGGCTGTCGCTTCGGCGACGCCTCCTTCGAAGGCACCCTCGGCGAGCTCTCGTTCGATCCGGCCGGCACGGTGTTCAGCTACAGCGACGAGCGGGACGACGACCTGCTCGAGCGCGACGACAAGCCCGTCGTCGTCATGCTGACCTGGCTGACCTTCGACCCCGAGGCCGACCTCAACGATCTGCCCGGCGCCGAGCTCGAGAACTACCGGCACGAGCTGCGCCTGCGCGACGCGCTCGCGCTCGTGTTCGACGACGCGGACGCGCTGGTGTCGGGCGCAGAGTACGTGACCGTCAGCGAGGGAGGCAGCGAGATCAGCAACGACGGCCTGAGCGCGCGCGTGCACCTCGCGCCCGAGCGCCTCACGCGCGGCTCGACCTACGCCGACTTCGCCGCCTACGGCTCCCGCCGCCAGGTCGCGGTGACGCTCGACGAGGTGCGGCTGCTCGAGGACTCGCCGGCGCTCTCGGGCACGGTCGTCATCGACGTGAGCCGCGCGGAGATCGATCCGCCGGGCGCGCGCGAGGGTCGCCTCGAGGGCCGCTTCACAGCGCCCATGGTGCAAGAGCGCGCCGCCGAGCAGAACCTCTCGCTGCTCGTCGTGGACGACATCCTCGGCCTGCCGCTCGTGCTCGAGGAGACGCCATGAACAAGCTACGGCGAGCGAGCGCGCGGCTGCCGGCGGCGGCGGTGCTGAGCGCCGCGCTCGTCGGCGGCCTGGCCTGCGGCACCTCCGTGGAGGGCACCTTCCAGGGCGTCTCCTTCGTGCCCGCGCCCACGGCCTTCACCGTCGCCGACCGCCACGATCTGGTGCGCTCGGGCGGCAGCTTCCTCGCGGTGCGTCGGGCCGACGAGAACATGCGGCTCGACATCGTGCTCACCGGCGCCGGCGCGGCGCCCGACGAGGAGTGGCGGCGCTATCCGGCCGACCGCCTGCTCTCGCTCAAGAAGGACCTGGCCACCCTCGACGGCGTGCACCTCCGTGGCATCCCGCTCGCGCGCGCCGTGGCGGGTGACGAGGTCGAGCTGCACCAGGACGCCGCGGGCAACCTGAGCGGCGACGACTTCGAGCTCAGCCTGGTGGCGGCGCTGCCCGACGACGAGGCGGTGGCCGCGCAGGGGCTCGGCGCCGACGTGAACGTGAAGCTGCTGTTCGACGCCGTCGACGTCACGCCGCGCGGCGGCGTCATCGTGGGGCGGCTCGAGATCAAGCGCGAGCGCGCCGAGGGTCAGGTCGGCGAGGTCGCCACCGGCGAGGTCACCATCGGCTTCACGGCGCCCATCGTGCCGGAGCGGCTCGGCAAGTCGAACCTCTCGCTGTTGACGCCGGTGATGGCGTGCGCGGCCGCCGCGGGCCCCGTGCGCGCGGGCGCTTGCCGCGACGAGCCGCCGCTGCCCTACGTCGACGCGTCCGGCACGCTGAGCGGTCCCTGAGCTGCGGGCGCGATACGGGGGACGTCTGTCGGATCGTTCGCACCGCTCTGTCACCCTGGCGCTGCTCGGCGCGTTCGCGTTCGCGTTCGGGGGCGCCGCGCCCGCGCGCGCCGGCGTGACCGCGCTCGCCGCCGGGCGTGCGCACACCTGCGCGGTGCTCCAGGGCGGTGACGTCGCCTGCTGGGGCGAGAACGAGCGCGGGCAGCTCGGTGACGACGACGAAGGGCGCCCGCGACCAACCCTCGTGAACAACGCGCGCTACGTCACGAGCGTCGTCGCGGGCCGCGCCTTCACCTGCGTCTTGCAACGCTCGGGGGGCGTGCGCTGCTTCGGCGCCGGGGAGCGCGGACAGCTCGGCGACGGCAAGGCGCACGATCGCCCGCGGGCCGGCCCCCGCTCGCTCGCGAACGCCAGCGTGCTCGCCGCCGGCGCCGAGCACGCCTGCGCCATCGTCGACGACGGGCGGGTGCGCTGCTGGGGCAACGACCGCTACGGACAGGTGGGCGCCGCGGGGAACGCGCTCTTCGTGCCGGAGCCCGCCGCTGTGGCGGGGCTCGCGGGCGCGCGCGCGCTGGCGCTCGGCGCCGCGCACAGCTGCGCGTTGCTCGACGACGGCAGCGTGTGGTGCTGGGGGGGCGACTTCGCCGGGCAGCGCGGCGACGGGGACGACGACGAGCGGGCCCGTTCGCGCCTGCCGTCGCGCGTACGCGGCCTCGCAGGCGTGACGGCGCTGACCGCCGGCGCCCACCACACCTGCGCGCTCATGACGGGTGGCGGCGTCTCCTGCTGGGGCGCGGCCGCGGGCGGCAAGCTCGGCGCGGAGGTGGTGGACGATCAGGCCGCGCCCGTCGACGTCCCCGCCCTGCGCGGCGCGCGCGCGCTCGCGGCCGGCGGCACCTTCACCTGTGGGCTCGTGGGCGACGTCGTCCGCTGCCTCGGCGGAGCCTTCGGCACAACGCGCGAGGTGCCCGCCAAGGAGGCCACCCTGCTCGTCGCCGGGCACGCGCACGCCTGCTTCGTCGTGGACGGCGGCGCGCGCTGTCTCGGCGACGCCTCGGGCGCGCAGCTCGGGGACGGGCGGCGCGGCGGCCTCGCCAGCGTCCGCCCTCGGGCGGTGCCGTCGCTCGACGACGCCGTGCGGATCGCCGCCTCGGGAGAGCGCACCTGCGCGCTGCGCTCGAACGCGCAGGTCTCCTGCTGGGGCGCGGGCCAGGCGTCGTACCAGCGCGTGGCCGAGGGCGGCTTCGTCGACGTCGTGGTGGCGAAGGGCGCGGTGGCCGGCCGCCGCGAGGGCGCCGCGCTCGTGCTCCTCGAGGAGGACGCGCTCAGCACCGGGGCGCGGCTGACGCGCCTCTCGGCGCTCGATCTCGCCGAAGGCCGCCGGCACGCCTGCGCGGTGACCGATGACGGCGCCGTGTACTGCTGGGGCGCGGGAGCCTCCGGCCAGCTCGGCAACGGCAGCCGCAAGGACCGCGCGCGCCCGACGCGCGTCACAAAGGTGCGCGCCGCCGTCGACGTCGATGTCGGCGCCGCGCACAGCTGCGCGCTCAGCGCGGGGGGCGCCGTCTGGTGCTGGGGCAGCCACGTCCTCGGCGAGCTCGGCCACCCGCGCCGCACGGGCAGCGACGAGCCCGTGCGCGTGCCGCTGCCCGAGGTCGCCGAGCTCGACGTCGGCGAGCACCACGCCTGCGCGCGCAGCGACGCCGGGGCCGTGTACTGCTGGGGCGCCGGCAAGCACGGCGAGCTCGGCGACGGACAGCAGCGCGGCAGCCGCTACCCCGTAGAGGTGGTCGGCCTCGACGACGCCATTCACGTCGCCGTGGGCGGCCAGCACGCGTGCGCCGTGCGCGTCGACGGCGAGGTCGTCTGCTGGGGGGAGGGCGAGAGCGGACAGCTCGGTGACGGCGCCCGCCGCTCGTCCGCGCGGCCGCTGCCGGTGCCGGGGCTCAGCGCCATCGTCGAGATCGTCGCCGGCGCGCGGCACACCTGCGCGCGCAGCGAGCGCGGGCAGGTGCTCTGCTGGGGCGCGGGCGATCGAGGTCAGCTCGGGCAGGGCGCGCCGCTGTTCGTCGCGCAGCCGGTCGTCGTCGAGATGCCGGCGCGCGAGGGCGACCGCGGCTGACGAGGGCGTGTCCCCTTGGGGACGGGCCCGAAACACCAGCACCGAGCAGCTCGCGCGAAGGGCGAGCTGTTCGGTGCTCTAGAGGTGCTTTCCGAGCATCGCCGACACCCGGGGGATGGCCTCCACGACGTGCTTCTTCCCCTGCGGGCGCAGCTTCTCGTAGGCCCCCACGAGCACCTTGTTGTTCGCGCGGCGCGCGCGGTCGTCGGTGATGCCGAGCAGCGCGTCCGCGATCTCGCTCGCGCGCGCCTTCATGAAGGCGGGGAAGCCCGCGGGTGCGCCGCCGCTCGCGATGTGCTCCTGGTAGAGCGGATCGAGGCGCGTGACGAAGTCATCGAGCAGGCCGTCCATGACCTCGCGGATGATGCCCGGCTTCACCTTCGAGACGACCATGTAGCCGCCCTTGATGGCCATGCCGGTGAGCCCCGACTTCGACTTCACCTCGTCATCGATGAGGCGCTCACAGTCGCTCAAGAGGCCCGGACGCTTGGACTTGTCCGACAGAAGGCGCGTGCTCAGCAGGTCGTCGCTCATGGTTCTCTCCGCGCCGCCCTTATCGCGCGTCCGCGCTCGTCGACAAGCGGGTATAAGGAGACATGCTCACCAAGCGCCTCACGCTCGCCCTCGTCACGCTGCCCCTGCTGCTCGCGTGTGGCCCGCTGGTCGTGCGCGCGGACGCAGGCGGCTCGCAGAAGCTGCCGCTCCCGGGCGAGCAGCGCGTGCAGGGCGTCGTGACGCGCGCGCTCTCGTACAACGGGCTCGTGGTCCCCGAGGGAACGCTCGTGAGCGTCGAGGAGACCTGGCTGCTCCGGCACGATCGCGGCGCGAAGCCACCGGGCTATCGCATCACCGGCCTGTACGATCCGACCACGCAGACGGACGGCCTCGCGCTGCCGAAGCACAGCGTCGAGGCGTTCTACTTGAGCGCGATCCTCCCCGAGCAGAAGACGCGCGTCGCCGTGCCGGTGCGGTACTTCAAGCGCGAGTGAGCGTGGCGCTCACAGCTCGAGCGTCTCGCCCGGCTTCATGATCTTCACGCGGCGATCCTTGCCGAAGGCCTTCTTGACGTCGTCTTCGCTCGCGAGCGGCGGGAACGTGCCGTAGTGCATGGGGATGATCGTCTTCGGCCGGAAGAACTTCTTCACCGCGGTCTTGGCGACGTCGGGCGACTGCGTGAAGGGACCGCCGCCGGCGTTCAAGAGCAGGATGTCGGGCTTGTAGAAGTCCTGGATGAGCTTCATGTCGCTGAAGATCCAGGTGTCGCCCGTGTGGTAGAGGGTCTTGCCGCCGTCGATGTCGATGATGAAGCCGACCGGACGACCGCCGGGCTCGCTGCCGTGCATGGCGGGCACGAGCGAGATGGTGGCGTCACCGACCTTGAAGCTGCCGCCGACGTTGCCGCCCATCTTCTGCGCGTCCGGCACCTTCATGGCGCTGATGAGCTCGAAGGCGCCGATGACCTTGGCGCCGCTCGCCTTGGCGATCTCGGCCGCGTCGGCCTTGTGGTCCTGGTGTGAGTGCGTGACGAGGATGGCGTCGGGCTTGTAGCGCGTCAGATCCTTGAACGCGGCCGGCGTCGAGGGGTTGTCCTTCAGGAAGGGATCGATGAGCAGCGTCGTACCGCCGGGAGTCTTGATCTCGAAGGCGGCGTGACCGAGCCAGGTGACGGCGGTCTTCGCCTTGCCCTTCTTGGCCTTCCGCTCACTCTTCTCGCCGCCGGCCTTCTGCTCGATCTTCTTCTCGACCTCCTGTTTGACCTTCTCTTGCGCGAGCGTGGGCGGCGCCAGCGCGAGCAGGCAGACGGGGAGCGCGAGCGACAAGGACGACAACGACGACGACAAGGACGACGAGCGACGCATAGGGACCTCCACGCGAGACGTTCTACCGCAAAGTCGGGCTTCGGCTCAGGCCATCGCGGGGTCGGACGGGCGCACGTTCACGCCGCTGACGTCGATGACGGCGCCCTCGTCCTCGGCGGCGCGCTGCTCCGCGGCCACGTGCTTCTTCTTGCGGACCTGCTGCAGGTCCCAGACGGGGCCGGCGAGGAACGAGAGCGGATCGTCCGCGAAGGCCGGCGCCTTCTTCTCGTAGAGGCCGTGCCCGATGAAGTTGAGCACCCAGCCGAAGGTGAAGGCGCCCGCCGACAGCATCCACATCGGGCGGTACGACGGGAACAAGAGGAGCCCGGCGGCGCCGCCGACGATGATCGGGATGCCGATGACGTGCAGCTTGCGGTTGGTCGCGTCCTGGTGCGTCTCCTCGTAGAACTTGACCGCGTGCTGCCAGCGCTCGGCGAGGTCACCGTCGAAGTCGTGCACCTCGCGCCAGCTCTCCTCGAGACCCTTGAGGCCCTTCGCGAAGGTGCCGAGGGCGAGCACCTTGCGGCCGCTCAAGAGCAGCACCATGCCGCCCGCCGTGGTGACGAGGTCACGCGTCTTCTTGTCGGGGATGAACGAGAGCACGTCGGTGAGCTTCGGCAAGGAGAAGAGCTTCATGGGAGGTCTCCGCGCGGCGATGGTTCGAGGGGCCTTTGGCTGACGCAGGCGATCTACGGCCTTGTGCAGGGCCCGTCGAGGGCCCTCGCACGCGCCCCTCGCGGAGGCGGCGCGACGACGCTACACCTCGGAGACCATGCCCGTTCGCAGCCCGCCCCCGACGCCGCTCGAGCCCCCTCTCACGAGCCCTATCTACATGGATCACCACGCCACGACGCCGGTGGATCCGCGCGTGCTCGAGGCCATGCTGCCGTACTTCGGCGAGCGCTTCGGCAACGCCGCGAGCCGCGGGCACGCCTTCGGCTGGCGCGCGGACGAGGCCGTGGAGAAGGCGCGCGCCGAGGTGGCCTCGCTCATCGGCGCCAAGGCGAAGGAGATCATCTTCACCTCGGGCGCCACGGAGTCCGACAACCTCGCGCTGAAGGGCGTCGCGCTCGCGGCCAAGGAGCAGCGAGCACACGCGCGCGTCCACGTCGTCACGAGCGCCATCGAGCACAAGGCCGTGCTCGACTCCTGCCGCGCGCTCGAGAAGCAGGGCGTCGCGGTCGACGTCGTCGCTCCGGAGCCGAGCGGCGTGGTGACGCCGGAGCGCATCGCGAGCGCCATCGACGACGACACCGTGCTGGTGTCGCTGATGCTCGCGAACAACGAGATCGGCACCGTGCAGCCCATCGCCGAGGTGGGCGCGCTCTGTCGCGAGCGTGGCGTGCTCTTCCACTGCGACGCCGTACAAGGGGTCGGGCGAATCCCCTTCGACGTCGGCGCCATGAACGTCGACCTCGCCTCGCTGAGCGCGCACAAGATGTACGGGCCAAAGGGCGTGGGCGCGCTGTACGTGAGGTCCCGCCCGCGCGTCGCCATGACGCCGCTCATCGACGGGGGCGGCCATGAACGGGGCCTGCGCTCGGGGACCTTGAACGTGCCCGGCATCGTCGGCTTCGGCGCCGCCTGCGCGCTCATCGAGGCGTCGCTCGCGGAGGAGAGCGCGCGGCTGTCGGCGTTGCGCGATCGTCTCTATGAGCGGCTCACGAGCGAGCTCGACGACGTCGAGCTGAACGGCGCCCTCGCGCCGCGCCTGCCCGGCAACCTGAACCTCAGCTTCTGGCCGGTGGAGGCCGAGTCCCTCCTGCTCGCGCTGGCCAAGGACGTCGCGCTCTCGTCGGGCTCCGCTTGCACCTCGGCCACGCTCGAGCCGAGCTATGTGTTGCAGGCCATCGGCACGGGCCATGACCGCGCGCACTGCTCGCTGCGCTTTGGCCTCGGACGCTTCAACACGGCCGCGCAGGTGGAGTACGTTGCCGATCGGCTCGTCAGCGAGGTGCGCCGCCAACGGGAGCGCTCCCCGACGTGGCAGGCGACGATGCGGAGGCGAGAGGGCCATGGCCAGCAAGAAGACGGCGAGCGAGCCCGAGAAGGTGCTGCGCTGCGGCATCGAGAAGGATGACGCGCGCTTCGTGTACTTCGTCGACCGCCGCGGCAACCTCCTGCGCATGGAGCGCGGGGTGCCGAAGCCGGCGACCGAGGTGCTGATCGAGAGCGCCATCAAGCGGGAGCGCGGCTTTCTCTACTACCTCGACGACGACGGCGACCTCGTGAAGGAGCCCGACTCCGCGCGCGACGGCTGACCTCAGCGCACCTTGACGCGGCCCATGCGCGGCTCGGGCAGCGCGACGTCGCCCATGATGACCTCCCCCTCGGGCTCGGGCACGAAGACGGGCTCCCCGAGCAGCGGCTGCACGTCGCGGGCGGGCGCCGGATCCGGGGCCATCATCTTCCCCATGACGACCTCGCTCGCGCCGCTGTCGTTGGCGCAGGTGGGCTTGCTGAACACGCCGAGCACGCCGGCGGACATCGTCACGATGAGCGCGACGCTCGCGAGCACGGCCCGTCGCGCCTGCTTGTACGCGCGCTCGGCGAGGCCGACGGGGCAGTCGCTGGTGATGACGGTGCCGTCCTTGCGGCGGTACAGGCGCAGACAGGCGCGCCCCTCGCTAGCGACGATGAGCTGCTCGGCCTCGTCCGCGCTCATGAAGGCGACGTTGTAGACGTTCTTCGCACAGCCACCGCAGAAGCGTGTGCGCTCGTCTCCCACCATGTCGTCCCAGCTCGCCTTGCAGGGAGCGGCGATGTGCGCGCGGTCGATGAGGCGGGATGACGGGTGGAGCGTGAGGGCCAACATGTGTCTCTCCTTAAGATGGAGAGAGAAACGGACCCCGTCAGCTTTCGATCTGTTCCCGCCCTGGATCTGTCGGCCCGGCGTCCTCGGGCAACAGGCCCACGGCCTTCATGAGATCGAGCGCGTTGCTGCGCTCGACCACGCCGTCTTTCAGCACGTAGTCGAACACCACCCGCCCCTCCATGAGCTTGTCCTCGAAGTGGACGTTGCGCGCGCGCGCCTCGAGCTCATCGGCGATGTCCGCCAGCGCGAGGTCGTGCGTGGTCGCGAGCCCGATGGCGCCCTTGTCCACCAGCGCGCGCAGGATGGCGCCGGCGCCGATGCGGCGGTCGTGCGAGTTGGTGCCCGCCAGCATCTCGTCGATGAGGAACAGCAGCGGCGGCGCGCGATCGGCCGCGTCGAGCAGCTGCTTGAGGCGCGTGATCTCGGCGTAGAAGCGGGAGGCGCCCTCGGCGAGCGAGTCCATGACGCGCAGCGTGCCGCCGACGGTGAGCGGCGAGAGCACGAGCCGGCTGGCCATCACCGGCGCCCCCGCCTGGGCGAGCACGGCGTTGATGCCGAGGGTGCGCAGGTAGGTGCTCTTGCCCGACATGTTCGAGCCGCTGATCATGTAGAGGCGGACGGGCTCGCCAAGCTTCACGTCGTTGCGCACGCCGCCGCCGGGCAAGAGCGGGTGGCCGAGCGCCGCTCCTTCGAAGCGCGGACCTTCGTCGTGCAGCTCGGGGAAAGGATCCCGCGGGCGCTCGTAGGCGTAGGCCGCCAGCGACAGCAGCGCCTCCACCTCACCGACGGCGTCGAGCCACTTCGGCAGCGATGCGCCCGCCGTCCGTCGCCAGCGCTCGAGGACGAACGCGTGCAGCGTGCGCCACATGAGGGCGAGGGCGAGGGGCAGGAAGAACTGGTTCGCGGCCCAGTCGAGGCGCGACACGATGGCGCGCAGCTTCGCCACCTGCTGCGACGGCGTGCGCCCGTCGCTGACCAGCGCGCTGAGCAGCGCCCGCAAGCGCTCGTCGTCGCTCGGCTCCTGGTCGAAGCGCTCGGCCTCGAGCCGCGAGAGCAGCGCGGCCAACACGCCGAGCTCGCGCGAGACGAGGTTGCCGCCGGCCAGGACGCGCGCGCTGCGCTGCTTCAGGGACTGCGCGAGGAGCGCCTCGGCCAGCAGCGTCGGCAGCACCGCCCACGCCGGCACGAGCTCCAGCACGGCGAGCCCCGCGAGCACGATCGTCGACGTCACGAGCGTGAGCGCGAGGGGCACGGCGAAGGCGGGCAGGGGCTCGCGCGCGCTCGCCCACGCGAGCAGATACTCGGGGGCTGTCTGCGCGCGCACGTCGTCGCCGAGCAGCGCCATGTCCTCGCGCAGATCGAGGCGCGCGCGCAGCGTCGCCACCGAGCGCTGGCGCGCCACCACCTCGGCGACGGGCGCGGGGGTGAGCAGCCAGCCCGCGAGCGTGTCCTCGCCAAACGAGGTGCGCGCGCGACAGAGGCGCTCGAACAAGGAGCCTCTGCCAAAGAGGTCGAGGTCGGCGCTGTAGAGGTGGTGCGCGTCGGCGAAGCGCTCTCCCGCGACGCCGGTGCCGGCCCAGCGATCGTCCACGCGCGCGAGGTTGTCCTCGTACAGCGCCACCGCGCGACGGGCGCTGCCGAGGCGGCGCACCGCGCGGTCATGCAGCACGACGAGGACGAGGAAGCACAACAGCGGCAGCAGCACCCAGCCGCCGCTCACCGCGTCACTGGCGTAAGCGGCGCCGCCCGTGCCCGCGAGGGCGGCGAACACGACGAGGCGCAGGTTCGAGAAGCGACGATCGCTGCGCTCAGCCTCGGCGAGGGACGCCCTGCGAGCGGCCAGGCGTCGCTCGTACTCGGCACGGGGATCGTCGCGTTCGCTCACGCGCGAGGCTGTAGCGAGCTTCGCCGCCCGGCGAAAGCTCCTCTCGCGAGCGCAGGATCGCCAGCCGCGGCGTCGCGCTCAGGGACGCGCGCCGTCTTGCCGCGGCGCGGCGTCGCGAACGGCGAAGGCTCAGTGCACCATGCGATGGGAGACGTAGGCGCCGGCCTCGAAGGTGTCGAAGAACAGCCAGACGTGCGGGTGGTTGACGGGCTCGGTGGTGCCGTCGGGCTCGAGGCTGCGCTCGGACACGTAGGTCTGGTGCGCGCCGTCGTGCACGAGGACGTTGTACCAAGGCTCATCCTTCGGCGGCCGGGTCTGCGCGAGCCGCTCGTACCACTCGTCGGTGCCCTGGTAGGTCGCGTCGACGCCGACGATGACGCCGCGATAACCGAGCTGCCGGTGATGGACGAGCTGGCCGAGCCCGAAGCGCGCCACCGGTAGGCCCGGCAGCCTCGTGCGGTGCGCAGGGACCTCGTCGCTACGGCCCGCTTCGCTCGGCGCTCGTCGGTGCGATTCGGGGCTCACTGTCGTCCTGCTCATGCGTGCCTCGTCCTGTTCTCGAGCGGGCTCTCGCTGTCGACTGCTGTCGATTTAGGGTCGCCCCGGCGCGGCGCCCAAGCGCCGGCGGACGATTTTCGGCGTGTGGGGATAGGTACGACTTGCAGCTTTTCGTCGTCGTCACGAGGCCGGAGCGTCGCGCGTGGCGAGGTGGAACGTTCGTGCGTTGTTCGCCGCCTGTCCGGCTCGCGCGCGCGCAAACGTCGACGGGGGAGCGCGCTCGCCGGGCGCAGCGGACGGCGGCTCTTGCGTCTCGTGCGCGAGGCCGTTCGTCCCTGTGCGGATGCGCAACGCCACGCCCGCCGGATCAGGGCGCGCGGAGTCTCGCGCGACCGGCTACGCTCGCGCGCGGAGGTCCCTCTATGACTGCGCCCCTCGGCCCAAAGCCCACGACCCTTCCGCTGCCGAGCCCAAAGGGGGCTGCGGCGCACGCCCATGAAGCCGTCTCGTCGTCGCCCGCCGCGTCGTCGTCGTCCGCGTCAGCGTCGGAGAGCGAGCCTGGCGCGACGGAGCCGGTGGCGCCGCCGAGGGAGCAGGCCTCCGCCGCGGTCGTGAAGCAGACGCGCGCGAAGGCGAGCTCGGGGGCGGGCCTGCTCGCCCAGCAGCTGCACGGCAAGCTCGGCGCCATGGACGAGAGCTTCGAGCGCGACGTCGTTGGAAAGAACAAGCCCGGCGTGCTCGTCGGGCTGTCGGAGGGAGAGCCCGGCGCCGCGCTGCGCGTGTCCGTGCACGGCATCAACGCGAGCCCCGACAGCGTCGCCGCCCTGAGCCGCGGCGCCGCCCTGAGCGGCGCCAAGGCGTCGACCTTCGCCTACGACGACAACTACCGTCGCCTCGACGACGTGTCCGCCGATCTCGCGGGTCAGCTCGAGCAGCAGCTGCAGGACAACCCCGATCGCAAGCTCATCATCGACGCGCACAGCATGGGCACGCGCGTGTCCCTCGTCGCCGTGGACGAGCTCGCCAAGCGCGGCGCGCTCGCTGGCCGAGAGGTCGAGCTGAACCTGATCGCGCCGCCGCTCGACGGCGTCAAAGGCGCCGGCTGGGCATATCTGTCCCCGCCCGGCCTCGGCGCGCTCGTGCCGAACATCCGGCCGGGCAAGGACATGGCCTCGGGCGGCGCCTTCCAGCGCCGCATCGACGAGGTGGCGCTGCCCGAGAACGTGCGCGTGCGCGTGTTCACGGGCGGCCAGGACGACATCGTGCGCGAGGAGAGCGAGGAGTTCCAGCAGCTCGCCGATCGCTTCGCGGGCGCCGAGCAGCACCACTTCGAGAGCGCGACGCACGACTCGGTGATCGACGACGCGGCCGCGGCGTTGTTCGGCACCCGTGACGAGTAGCGGCCAGGGCGTGTCCCCAAAAGGAGACAAGCCCTAGGCTGGCTCGAGCACGCCCGCGCGCTTGAGGCCTTGCTGGTAGAGGTCCATGGCGGACTGCAGCGACAGCAGGCCGACCGCGCGGCGCGGCTCGTCGGCGTCGACGACGATGAGGTGCTCGAAGGGCTGCAGCGAGAAGCGCGCGAGCGCCACCGCCAGCGAGTCCTCGGGGGTGATGGTCGGGTAGTCCTTCTTGCAGAGCTCGCCGGCGACCACGACGTCCTCGAGGCCCGGCTCGAACATCACCGGCCGCAGGTCTTGCAAGCGCAGCGCGCCGGTGAGCATGCCGTCGTCGTCGGTGAGCGGATAGGTGGACTGCGTGGAGCGCTCGACGAGCGCCGCCACGTCGCGCAGGCGAGCGCCCTGGTGCAGCACGAGGAACTCGCTGTTCATGGCCTGCCGCACGGTCAGCTCGCGCAGGATGTTCTGCTCGCGCCCGCGCGAGAGCACGAGGCCGCGGCGCCGCAAGACGCGCTGGTACACGTTCGAGCCGAGCGCGCGCGTGGCGAGCAGCGTCGCGACGATGCAGCAGACGAGCAGCGGCAGGATGATGCGGTAGTCGTTGGTGAATTCGAACACGATGACGGTCGCGGTCAGCGGCGCGAGGTGCACGGCCGTCAGCACGCCGCCCATGCCGACGACGGCGTAGGAGGTCGCGGGCGCCACGTGACCGGCCAGGAGCGCGTTGGCGCCCGCCCCGAAGACGCCGCCGGTCGCCGCGCCGACGAGCAGCGTCGGAAACAGGATGCCGCCGATGCCGCCGGACGCGAGCGTCAGCGCCGTCGCCACCATCTTGCCGACGACGGTGATGCCGACCACCGTCACCACCATCTTGCCCGTCAGGATGAGGTCCAGAGAGTCGTAGCCGGCGCCGAGCGACTCGTAGCGCTCGAAGGTCGAGGCCACGAACGCCAGGAACAGGAACACGACGGCGGGCCGCAAGATCGGCGGCACGCGCGTGAGCGCGGTCCGCACCGTGCCGTTCATACCCTCGAGCAGCTTCACGAACACGGTGCCGACGACGCCGCAGCAGAGACCGAGCAGGATGTAGAGGCCGATCTCCCAGCCGCTCACCAGGCTGAAGGTGGCCTCGTCGAGCACCGCGTGGTTGCCGTCGATGGAGCGGTACACGACGGTGCCGACGACGCTGGCGATGACGACGGGAGAGAAGTTGGCCAGCGCGAAGTCGCCGATGATGATCTCGAGCGCGAACAGCGCGCCGGCGATGGGCGCGTTGAACGCGGCCGAGATGCCCGCCGCGGCGCCGGCCGCCGCCAACACGCGCAGCCGCGAGCGCGAGAGCTTGAGCGCCTGTCCAAGGCCGCTCGCCGTGGTCGCGCCGAAGTAGACGACGGGGCCCTCGAGGCCCACCGAGCCGACCGAGGCCGCCGTCAGCCCCGAGGTGGCCGCGAACACCGGACCGTCGAGAGCCTTGAGCTTACCGCCGCGCAGGGCGACCCCCTCCATGATGTCCGCCACGCCGTGCCCGCGCGCCGCCGGGAAGCGATGCGCGAGCGCACCGACCAGCGAGCCGCCGATGAGCGCGATGAGCCCGAGCGCCCACCAGGGAGCCTGCGCCATGGCCGCCATGAGCCCGAGCTTGCCGGCGAGGGCGTCCGCGACGTCGGTGAGGAAGTGCAACGAGAACAGCAGGCCGACGGCGACGGCCAGCAGGAGCGCGATGAGGAACGCGCGGCTCGGCGCCTGCGCAGGCGCGCCCGCGCGGCGCTGCGCTTGATGCCGATAGAGGCCATAGACGAACGCGATCAGCACGCCGCCGCCGCCGATCGCGAGCAGCTCCGGGTGCCACTCGGTCCGCGCCATCTCCTCGAGCAGCCGCGCGCGCTCGCGCGATCCCGCGTCGAAGCAGAGCGCCAGCACCGCGCCCGGACGGAAGAAGACCACGCTGAACAAGCGCACGCCCACGCGCAGGAACGTCGACGCGATGCCCGCGTACAGACCGACCAGCGCCGCCACCGTCACGAGGATGGTGTGCTCGGCCGAGGGCAGCAGCGGGATGTCCGCGGCCGCGGTCGGCAGGAGCCAGCGTCGTAGCCCGCTCAGGCCCCGGCGCGCGTCCTCGAGCGCGCCGAAGACCTCAGAGATGGGAGAGCGATCCGACATAAGTTCCCGCGCACGACGTCCGCGCTCATTGTGGCGTCGTCACACGCGAGCACAAGTCTGATCGAGCGTTTGCCGGGAAGCAGAGACGAGGAGAGCTCAGGTCTCGCGCGAGAGCACCTTCACCTGCTCCTTCATCTGCGCGCCGGTGTCTCGGTCGGTCGCCGACAACGACAGGATGCCCTCGACGTTGCAGTCGAACACCACGTCCACCTTGACGGTGCCCTTCGGCGCCTGGCGGATGCCCTTGAAGGTGAACTGGCCGAGCATCTCGTTCGCCACCGCCGAGGACTCCTCGCCCTGGTAGATGCGCATCTCGAGCTCTTCCTGATCGTCGTAGCTCGTGGTGAACATGATGCTCTTCTGGTTCGGCACCGGCGCGTTGCGCCGGAAGATCTCGTGCATCTTGCCGCTGGCGTCCTCGATGCCGATGCGCATGGGGATGACGTCGAGCAGCTGCACCTTCTGATCGACGATGTCGGTCTCGAGCGAGTGCGCGTAGAGCGCGGCGCCGACGGCTACGGCCTCGTCGGGGTGCACGCTCTTGGCGGGGCTCTTGCCGAAGTAGTCCGTCACCGCCTTCTGCACGGCCGGCCAGCGCGTCTGGCCGCCGACGAGGAGGATCTCGTCGAGCTCGCGCACGGTCATGGCCGCGTCCTTGACGACCATATCGGCGATCTCGATGGTGCGCTTGACGAGCGGCTCGGTCAGCTCGTCGAACTTCTGCCGCGTGATGACGAGGTTGATGTCGAGCGGCGTGCCCTCGGCCGTCATGGTCACGAAGGGGATCGAGAAGGGCGCCTCGCTGCGGGAGCTGAGATCGATCTTTGTGCGCTCGGCGAGGTCCTTGATGCGCTGCATGGCGATGGGATCGCCGCGCAGATCGATGCCGTTCTTCTGCTGGAAGTCCTCGATGACGTACTGGATGAGCGCGTTGTCCCAGTCGATGCCGCCGAGGAAGATGTCGCCGCCCGTCGCCTTCACCTCGAAGGTGCGCCCGCGGATCTCGATGACCGACACGTCGAAGGTGCCGCCGCCGAGGTCGTAGATGGCCACGGTCTGGGTGAGGTTGCGGTTGATGCCGTACGCCATCGCGGCCGCCGTGGGCTCGTTGATGATGCGCACGATCTCGAGGTCGATGAGCTGCCCGGCCTCCTTGACGGCCTGACGCTGGCGATCGTTGAAATACGCGGGCACCGTGACGACGGCGCGGTGAATGGGCTTTTGCAGGTAGTCCGCGGCCACGGTGCGGATGGTGTTCAGGATCTTCGCGCTCACCTGCGCGAGGTTGAAGGCGCTCTGGCCGATGGGGATGACGACGTTGCCCTGCTCGCCCGGCGTCATGTCGTAGGCGAAGTACTCGCTCATCTTCTTGACGAAGCCCGACTGGTACTCGCGTCCGATGAGCCGCTTGGCGCCGTAGACGGTGCGCTGCGGGTTCAACAACCACTGCCGCTTGGCCTCGTGTCCGACGAGCTCGTTGCCCTTGTCGTCGATCGCGAAGATGGACGGGATCGTCGTCTCACCGCCGCGGTACGGGATGATCTTGACGTTGCCGTCGTCCTCGACGATCGCACAGCACGAGTTCGTGGTGCCGAGGTCGATGCCGATGATTTCGCCGGCCATGCTTGCCTTCCCTGCTCCGCGTAACGGCCGCGCGCTCCGGACAGAAGCTCTATCCGGACGCCGCCTTACGGCGCTCTCGCGACCACTTTGTGGCTCGCTACGCGCACGTTCCTAGCATTGCCGGAAGGCGACGAACAAGCGCGAGCCACCCCGTGCGCTCGGATGTGTCTCTTCCTCCGTCGCCCCCGCCTCGCTATGCCGGTGTCCCGTCCGCCAGCGCCCCGTATAGTGACGGGGAGGACCACGAAGTGCTCTCACGCTGCTCCCACTGCGATCGCCCCTTCATCATCGCCGACACCGCCGCGCGGCCGTCCTGCCCCCACTGCGGCCGTGCCGTCGACGACGCGGCCGCGCGCCCAGCCGGCGTGGACGCACAGCCCGCCGAGCGCGGCGCGAGCCCTCCGGAGCCGCCGTCCGCCGTCGTGGCCGAGGGCTCTCGCCCGCATCCGCCCGCACCTGGCCGTTCGGACCCTCCGGAGAAGCGTCCGGCGCCGTCCGGCTTTCGAGACGGAGCGCCCGCCTGGGAGCAACGCGAGCGCTCGCTGGCCGCCCGCTTCTTCCGCACGCTCGCCGACGCCTGTCTGCACCCCGTCGCGTTCTACACGCACCTCTCGCGCGAGGGGGTCCGCGGCATCACGTGGTTCGCCTACACGTGCCTGCTGCTCGGCACCGCCGGTCAGGCCCTGTGGCGCATCGTCATGCTGCCTCAGGCGCAGGCCATGCTCGAGCGCGCGAACGCCGGCCTCTCGGACGAGGACGTCGCCGCCGCCCGCGCCGAGCAGAACCCGCTGGTCAACGCGCTGCTCGATCTGCTCCAGTCGAGCGACCAGCTCGCGCTGCAGCTCGCGCGCCTCGAGGCCGAGCTGTGGGTGACGCTGTTGCTGGCCCCGCTGACGGCGTTCTTCACGATCCACCTGCTCGCGGGCCTCGTGCACTTCTCGGTGCAGAGCTTCCGGCCGCCGGACCAGGAGCCGGTCGCCTACGACGTCACCTACCGCTTCCTGCTGTACGCCTTCGCGCCCATGATCTTCGGGCTCGTGCCGACGGTGGGCGGCCTCGCCGGCTTCTTCACGTTCCTGTTGATGCTCGTCGCCGTCCGCCGTCTGCACCGCGTGCGAACGCTCGGCCTCATCGCCGGCGTGCTGTTCCCGATCCTGCTCTTGTCGTGGATGTGGGACGAGGTGGCGCTGCCCCGCCTCGCGCCTCCGCTCGCGAGCGCGCTCGGCGTCACGCACGAGCCCGCCCCCGCGGCCGGCGGCGAGGCGGACGCGGCGCTCGCGGCGAGCGCGGGCGACGACACCGCCGAGGAAGAGCTCGGTGGCGGCGAGTATCCGCCCATGCCGGCGGCCGATCGCGACCACAGCGTCGAGCTCTTCGAGGAGGGCGAGTGGCTCTATAGCGAGCGCACCTGGGACTCGTCGCTCGGCCGCCTCTACCTGCGCCAGCGCGTCGCGAAGGACGCCGGCATGGGCGGCCGCCTCCTCGTCATCGAGGTGACGAACCAGGGGGACGAGACCATCGACCACCTGTTCGTCGAGCATGAGCTGCCCGCGGGCGCGCTCGTGCACGAGGACTCGGCCGCGACGCGCGCGCGGGTGTCGCTGAACGGTCGCGCGCTCGACGACATCACCGTTCGGAGCGAGCTCCACGAGGCCGGCGCCAGCTGGTCCGTGCCGCGCCTTCGCGCGGGCGCCAAGGTCGAGCTGACGCTTCGGACGACGGGCGCCGGTGCGCGCGCGCTGTTTCAGACGGCGCCCTCCCTCGGACGCATGGTGCCGAGCGGCGCTCCCGACGAGCCGGCCCCGTGAGCTCGAGCGAGGCGTCCGCCGGCCGCTGGCGTTCCCCTTCCCTGTCGGGCTCGCTCGGCCTGTTGGCGCTCGTCCTCCTCGGCGGCGCCGCGCTCGCCCGCGTGTACCCAGCGCTGCTCTCCGCGCTCTGGACCTGCAGCCTCAAGGAGCTGACGGGGCTCCCCTGCCTGAGCTGCGGCCTGACGCGCGTCTTGCTGCACTTCGCGTCGGGCGAGCCGCTGGCGGCCTTCGCCCTCGCGCCCCTGCCGGCCCTCGCCGTCGTGCTCTCGCTCGCGCTCGGCGCCTGGCAGCTCCTCGCTCGCTGGCGACGCTCACCCCTGCCCGACGACGTGCTCGGGCGTTGGCTGTCGCTGCGCGCCGTGCGATGGAGCGCGCTCGCGTGCGTGCTCGCGCTGTGGGGCTACGCGATCGTGCGCTCGCTCGCGACCGGAGCTCCCTGATGGAATCCTTGCAAGCCGCCCTCGCCGTGGAAGGCGCCGCCTGGTGGCTCGCCGGCAGCTACCTGCTCGGCTCGATCCCGTTCGGCTACCTGATCGCCCGCTTCCTCGCGAAGACCGACGTGCGCACGCAAGGCAGCGGCAACATCGGCGCCACCAACGTGGCCCGCGTGGTCGGCAAGAAGCTCGGCGCCTTTACGCTGGTGCTCGACGCGCTCAAGGGCGCGCTGCCGGTGCTGCTCGTGTCCTACGCGCTCTCCGTGCCGTCGTCGTCGCTGTCGCTCTTGCAAGCGGCGAGCGGCCTGTGCGCGCTGCTCGGCCACTGCTTCCCCGTGTGGCTGTTGTTCCGCGGCGGCAAGGGCGTGGCGACGGGCGCGGGCTTCCTCATCGCCTACCTGCCGCTCATCGCGGGCGTCGGCATCGTCGTGTTCGGCCTCGCCTACGCGGCCTTCCGCATGGTGTCGCTCTCGTCGCTGCTCGCGGGCGTGGTCGTGCTCGTCGTCGTGCTGCTCACGAGACCGCTCGACGCCGCGCTGGTACCGCTCGGCGTCATGTTCGCCGTCGTCGTGCTGCGGCACACGAGCAACATCAGGCGGCTGTTGAACAAGCAGGAGCTGAAGGTCTGAGCGTCAGCCCGGGAACAGCTCCTCGTACAAGCGGCGCGTCAGCGGCGTCAGCTTGAACTGCGACTCCCAGCTGCGCAGCGCGCGATCCTCGTCGCTGTGCGTGCGCGCGTCGAGGCCCGCCGCGAGGTCTTCGTAGACGACGAGCGCGAAGCGCGGCGCCGCCAGGCGCTTGGACTCCCGCTTGTCGCGATACTCCGCGTTCGCCTCCGAGAGCGCTCGATCGAAGCGCCGCGCGAGCGCCGTCTGCAGCGCCTCGTCACGGAGCCAGGCGGCGCCGCTCGCCGCCGGGTGGGCCGCGACGACGACGTAGCCGGGCGCCGAGGCCGGCTCGGCCTTGGTCGGCACGCAGGTGAGCTGCAGCTCGCCGAGGCGTGGCTCCTCGACGCGAAGGCTGCCGAGCGCGAGGTCGACCTGCTCCGCCGTCAGCTTCTCCCCCGTGAAGGACCAGGTGAGCCCTCGTCGTCGGACGAAGCGCAGATCGGGGCACGGGCCGATGCGGCCGACACAGCGAAAGACGTCCTCGCTCTGGTAGCGCAAGAGCCCGTAGGGGTCGCTGACGACGAGGGCGTACTCTTCGCCTTCCCGCGCGTCCCACGGCGGGAGCAGGCGCGCGGGATCGTCCGGCGCCGCGGCCGGCAGCAGCTCGTAGAGGACGTCCGGCGCGATCGGCAGATAGCGGAGCGCGCCGTCGTCGTCCGCGAGCGGCAGGGTCTCGATCGTCTCGGTGGACATCGAGTACATCGGGATGTGCCGGTAGCGCTCGGGCGGCAGGTGGCGGCGCACGCGCTCGAGGTAGGGCAGCACGTAGCCGCCGTCCCAGCAGACGTAGCCCGACAACGCCGGCACGCACTCGCCGAGGGGCAGCGGCTCGCTCGCGCTCGCGATGGCGACGAGCCGGTCGGCCGCCCCCTTGGCGCCGACGCGGTAGGCGATGTCCTGCAGCAGCTGCTGCGGCAGCGCAGCGTCGCCCTCGACGAAGCCGCGCACGAAGGCGCTCGAGCGCGGCCACGCGAAGGTGAGGTCGTCGAGCAGCAGCGCCAGCGTAGAGGGGTTGGTCGCGTAGAGCAGCGGCGGGTTCGCGAGCGCCAGCAGCCACAAGCGGACGGCGCTCGGACCGAAGCGGGCGGCGAGCGCGACCAGCTCGGGGTGGTTCAGGTAGCGGTGCGGCTCGAGCAGGCCGCGCAACCACGACGGCAGCCCCGCGCGGCCGGTGACCGCGAGCGCCGTGAAGGAGTCGTCCTGCTTGACGCTCGCGCACACGAACATGTCCGCGCGCCGGACGCCGCCGGCGGCGAACGCGCGCAGGCCGGCCAACGCCGTGGTGCGCTGAAAGCGGCGCATGCGCTCGGGCGGGAACGCGATGCGCTTGGGCTCCGCCGTCGAGCCCGAGGTGGTGGCGAAGCGCACCTGCGGGAACGTCGCCGCCGTGGCCTCGATGCGCGCGGCGACGGCGTCGCCCCAGGGCGCGATCGGCGTCTCGGGCAGGACGCCATACCGCGCACGCAGCCGCTCCTGGTCCGCGCGGTAGTGGCCGAGGCGCCGCCGCTCGAGCGCGTTCGACAGGCGCCCAAGCGGCCCGATGGCCGCTCCCGCGAGCGCGCGCACGACGTCGTTTGCCACCGTCACGACGCGGTCGCCGCCGTGGGCTTCGGCGTCAGGTCTCCGAGCACGAGGTGAGGCTGCTCGACCAGCTGCTTCAGGTACAAAGACGCGCGCAGCCCGACGAGGCCGTCTACGAGCGTGTGGTCGACGACCATGTTCAGCGTCAGCATCTTGCGGATGACGACGCGGCCGTCCTGCGCCACCGGCCGCTCCTCGATGTTCGCCGGCACGAACGCCGTCTGCGGGCTCGGCGAGGCGAGCGCGACGGCGCCGCCGCCCTCGTGCTCGAGCGAGGACAGCCCGTAGGTGCCGAACCGGCCGATGTAATAGTCCGGCCGCGTGCGCACGAGGTGGCTGAAGACCTTCAGCGCCACGCGCGGCAGGCGCTGCAGCTTGGCGCGCTCGCGCAGCTCCTTGACGTCGTCGATGGGCGTGCGCTTGGCCGCGCGAATGGCGTCCTGGATGGCGAAGATGGGCAGCGTGTTCGCGTTGCGGATGACGAGCGGAAACAGCACCTCTTCGCCACCGTGCGGCGAGCCCGCCGGCGTCTCGCGCGCGACCACGAGGTTGCAGCTGATCTCCTGCCAGCGGACCTCGACGGCGCCGGACCAGCGACGAAAGACACGGCGGTTCAGCGCCGGGTGCTTCTCGAGCGTGAGGGCGGTCGCGCGCACGAGGTAGGCGGTCAGGCCGAGGGAGCGCCCCTCCGCGCGCAGCGCTGCGAGGGCGGCCAGCGTGTCGGTCACGTCCCACAGGAACGAGGCGCTCGCCGGCGCGTGATCCCGCCGCGTGCGCGTCAGCAGATCATCGACGACGTGGCGGTGGTTCGAGAAGCGTCGGCTCGTGTACATCAGATCATCTCTCCCGCGCGGAAGCGGGTGACGAGCTCGCGGTAGAGGTGCAGGCGCTGGATCTCGCTCGTGCCCTCGAAGATGGGCGTCTGGCGCGCGTCGCGAAAGCGCTTCTGGATGGGGTAGTCGCCCATGATGCCGCGCCAGCCGAACAGGTGCGCGACGCGGTCGGTGGCCTCGACGGCCAGCGTCGAGGCGTGCAGCTTGGCGATGCCGGCCTCGAGGCCGTAGGGCAGGCCATCGCGACGCAGGCAGGCGACCTGCCGCACGAGGTGACGGGTCGCGAGCAGGCGCGCGTACAGATCGCCGAGCTCGAGCTGCACGTGGCTCTTTTGCCCGAGCGTCGCGCCGTACACCTGTCGCTCGTCCACCCAGCCGAGCGCGTCGCGCAGCGCGCCGGCGACGAGGCCGAGGATCACCGAGGCGCCGCCCGCGCGAATGGCGGCCAGCGTCTCGAGCAACACCGCGGCGCCGCCGCCGACGGGACCGATGCGGTGCTCGTCGCTGAGCTCGACGTCGTGAAAGCGCACGTCGGGCGTCTCGACGGCGCGGAAGCCGAGCTTGTCCGGGTTCTCGCCGACCTCGACGGACGGGCCGCGCGGGATGGCGAAGAAGGTGAGCCCCGCGTTCTCGCCCGCGACGCGCGCGCGCACCGCCGTCAGAAACAGCGACGCCACGCCGCCGTTGCCGACCATGGCCTTGTGTCCCTGGATGACCCAGCCGCCGCCCGTCTTGTCGGCGGTGGTCTCGAGCTCCATGAGGTTCGAGCCGCTCGTGCCCGGCTCCGTCAAGCAGAGCGCGGCGTAGCCCTCAGCGGCGAGCAGGTCGCGAATGAACACCTGCCGCTGCTCGGAGGTGCCCGCGCACAGCACGGGATGGAGCGCGCCCCGGTTGAAGCCGAGGGTGAACGCGCTCGGGGCGCACGCGCTCGCAAGGATCTCCGAACCCGCCACGGCGCTCAGCTCGTCGAGGCCGGCGCCGCCGAGCTCGACGGGGAAGTCCGCGCCGAGGATCCCCTCTCGCCTGGCGGCCTCGTGGATGCGCTTGGGGAAGCGGTTTTCGCGATCGTAGTCGGCGCACAGCGGCTCGATGACGTCACGCGCGAAGCGCTCGCAGCGGGCGACCCAGGCAGCGTCGGGAGCGCTCATGGCACGAGCACCACCTTCCCGATGCGCGCGCGGCTGCGCAAGCGATCGAGCGCCAGCGGGAGCTGCGCGAACGGCACCTCGTGGCGCACCTCCGCGCGCAGCACGCCGGCGCCGATGAGCGCGAGCAGCCGCTCTTGAAGGCGCGCGAGCTGGCGATCGTCCTCCATGAGCGTGCCGAGGTTCACGCCCGCGAAGGTCTGTCCGCGCAAGAAGAGCTCGCGCGGGTCGACGGCCGCCGCGGCCAGCGCGTCGCCGGCGCCGAGCTCGACGAAGCGGCCGCCGCGGGCGAGCAGGGACAGGCCGCGCTCGATGGCCTCGCCCGACAGGGAGTCGATGACCACGTCCACCTCCCCGACGAGGGCGCGCACGGCGGCGTCGAAGGGTTGGCGCGTGGAGCGTACGGGCTCGACGCCGAGCGAGCGCAGGTGGTCGAGCTTGGCCTCGGTGCTGGCGACACCGAGCACGCGCGCGCCGTGGTGCAACGCGAGCTGCGCGCAGGCGAGCCCGGTCGCGCCGGCGGCCGCCTGGACGAGCACGCGCTCGCCGCGCCGGACGCGCCCCACGTCCTCGACGCACGCGATGGCGGTCAGCCCGGTGACGAGCAAGCCGGCGCCCTCCGACGGGGACAGCGTCGCCGGCAGCGCCATGACGAGGTGCCGCGGGCACAGGACGCGGCGGGCGAACCCTCCGCGCGGCACCAGCGCCATGACGCGGTCGTCGACGGAGAGGTCGCGCACGTCGCGCCCGCGGGCCAGGACGCGCCCGGCGACCTCGTGCCCGAGCGGCAGCGGCAGCGTCTTCTCCATCGGGTGCAGGCCGAGCGCGGCCAGCGCGTCGATGAAGTTCGTGCCCCAGGCCTCCACCGCGATGACGACGTCGTCCGGCCCCGGCGCGGGCAGCGGCTGCAGCACCCGCCGCACGCTCGGCCCCTCGGGCCCGTCGCAGACGACCCAGCTCTCGACCCGCTGGCCTTCGTCCGTGGCGTCGCTCGTCGTCGTGGCGGCGCTGGCCTCGGCGGGTGGTGTCGTCGAGCGCGGCAGCCGCGGCGCCAGATAGCGGAGGAGGCCGGCGGGCGTCGGGTGCTCGAACAGCAGCGTCGTGTGCAGCGCGAGCCCGAGGCGGCGCTCGAGGGCCTGCACCACCTGGACGGCCATGAGCGAGTCGACGCCCAGCTCGGCGAAGGTGTGCTGCAGGTCGAGCGCAGCGGCGGGGCGGCGCAGGCCGCTCGCGAGCAGCTCGCGGAGCACCGCCTCGACGTCGAGCGGCCCGGGGCTCGAAGGCGCCCATCGCTCGGCGGCCTCGGCGAACGGCGCGTTGGGGGGTGTGGTGACAGCGCTCGGCCCCGGCCCGCTCGCGCGCGCCTCGTGCAGCGGACCGGCGGCCGGCGCCAAGCGCAGCGCCGCCTCGCGCGCGCGGGCGACCCCGCTGACGACGACACGCGGCTGTCCGCTGGCGACGGCGCCGAGCACCGCGGCGACGGCCGCCCGCGTCCGCATGGGCGGCAGGCCGAGCTCCTCGAGCCGCCGGCGCTGCGCTGCCGCGCCCACCATGCCGACGTCGGCCCACGGGCCGGAGTCGAGCACGCACACGCGGCGCGCGAGCGAGCGAGCCAGTCCTGCGAGATCGCTGAGGCCCGCGTTCGCGGCCGCGTAGGCCGCCTGTCCGGGGCTCGGCACGAGGGCCGTCAGCGACGAGAACAACAGCAAGAGGTCGAGCCGAGGCAGCGCAGCCAGCGCCCCCAGCAGCGCCTCGACGCCCTCCCGCTTCGGCGCCAGCACGGCAGCGAGCCGCGCGCCATCGATCTCGCGCACGGGAGCGTCGTCGAGCACGCCGGCGCAGTGGATCACCGCGTCGAGGCGGCCGTGCGCGTGGAGGATGCGCGCCACCTCCGCGTCCACGTCGCCCTCCGCGAGGTCGAGGACGGACACGTCGACGGTCGCGCCGAGGGACGCGAGACGCGTGCGCGCGCGCTCGTCGAGCTGCCCGCGCCGGCTCGAGAGCACGAGCGTGCAAGCGCCCTGCGCCGCGATGGCCTCCGCCAGCGCGAGGCCGACGCCACCGCTGCCACCCGGGATCCAACACACGGCGCCGGGCGACAGCAGCTTCGTGCCCGACGACGGCAGCGCCAGCGGCGACAGGGTCGGACGCTGCCAGCCGTTCGCCCGCCGACGCAGCACGGCAGCGTCGGCGGGCGCGAGCGCGGCGGTGCACACGTCGACGGGAGCAGGAGGCGCCGGGCCGTCGCTGCGCAGCACGCGCACGCCGAGGGCTGGCTGCTCGGCGCCCACCGCGCGCGCGAACGCGGTCACCGCCTCCTGGGCGGTGACGACGACGAGCCGCGCACACGCGGCGCCCTCGAGCAGGGCGCGCACGATCGCGTGCAGATCTTCGACGGACGGCGCCACGGTGACGACGGTGTCCGCCCGCTGGAGCGCCCTTCGCGCGCCTCGACCGTTCGGCGCCTGGAAGGGTCCGAGCGCCGCTACGCGCGCTTCACGAAGCTCCTCGACCAGGGCGCCGCCGAGCGAGGACTCGGCGCTCGCGAGCACGGTCACCGCGCCGAGCGCGTCCGGCCGCCGGGGCTCGTCGAGCGGCACGGCCACCGGCACGTCCGACCAGCCCACCGTGTACGCGCGAGGCAGGGGCTCGCTGCGCCGCTTCGCGCAGAAGTCCTCAATCGTGAGGCGCACGCGACCGGACGCGTCCGCGAGCACGAGGTCCGCCCGCAGCGCGTCCACGTCGGGCGAGAGCTTGCTCTTCAGCCGGATGTGCGCGCGCACGCGGCCGTGCAGCGGGCCGAGGCTGACGAGGCGGCCGAACGAGAAGCCGAGAAACGGCGGCCGCCCGTCGTGTTCCGGCTGGAGCATGTACGCGGCCAGCGCCTGGAAGGCCCCGTCGAGGAGCGCCGGCTGCACGCGCGCAGCAGGCACGTCGGAGGTCGGCTCGAGCTCCGCCCACAGCTCGTCACCGGCGCGCGCGAGGGAGCGCAAGGTGCGAAGGCGCGGCCCGTACGCGAGCCCACGCGCGTCGAGGGCGGCGTAGACCTCCGCGCTCGGGATCGGCCGGGCGTCAGCTGGCGGCGCCGGCAACGTCGGCTGGAGGCGCCCTGCGCGGCCCTGCCCCGCGTCCTCCGCGCACGCCTCGAGGTGCGTGCGCCACGGTCCTATACTTGCGCGAGTCTCGAATCGAATGCCGGCGCCGTCCCGCACGATGCGCCAGCGGTGCGCCTCCTCGCCGACGAGAGGCCGGCTCAGCGTCACCTCGCGCAGAACCGCCTCGCTCGGCGCCTCGGCGAGGATCTGGTCCAGCATCCAAGCGGCGGGCGCGATGGCCTGGCCCTCCGCGCGGTGCTCGTCGAACAGCGCGCGGTCCTGGTCGCCAAACGTGCGTCCGGCGTCCACGGGACGACGCCCGCCGGCCGCGGCGGCCTGCTCCATGGCGAACGGGACGGGCAGCGACCGGCGGCGGTAGGGGTAACCCGGCAGCGCGGGTGCGTCGTCCCGGCTCGGCAGCACCCGGCCGAAGCGGACGTCGTGGCCCCCTTCGAAGAGCCGCGCGACGGCGCGCAAGGGCACGTCCCAGCCGGGCTGCCCGCGTCGCTGCAGCGGCGTGTGCTGGACGACGACACCACGGGCAGCCGCCGTCGCCTCCACGGCGGGCCCGAGCACGGCGGACGGCCCGAGCTCGACGAAGTGCCGGTAGCCGAGATCGAGCGCGCGCTCGACGGCCTGCCGAAAGCGCACGGGCTCGCGCAGCTGGCGGAGCAGGTAGGCCGCGTCGAGCTGGCGCTCCACGGCCCCCGTCAACGTCGACACGATCGGGAACGACGGCGCACGGAAGCGACAGCCCTCGAGCGCTCGCGCGAGCCCGCCCGACGCTGCGCTCATCTCCGGAGAGTGCGCGGCGCACGGGATGGCCAAGCGGCGCACGGTGACGCCCGCCGCGAGCAGGCGCTCGGCCGCCGCGTCGACGGCGGCGCTGGCCCCCGAGAGGACCACCTGCTCGGGCGCGTTCGAAGCCGCGAGCACGACGCTGCCTTCGAGCCCCGCGAGGTGCCGTGACACGACGTCGTCGGAGCCGAGCACCGCCGCCATGGCGCCGCCGCTCGCCGCCACCATGGCCCGAGCACGCGCGATCACGGCGCGGAAGGCGTCGCCCGCGTCGAGCACGCCGGACGCCGCGAGCGCGGCGTACTCGCCGGCGCTATGACCGATGCCGGCCTCGATGGCGTCGTCGCTGAGGCCGAGCGAGCGCAGCCAGCGATACGTCGCGAAGGAGGCCGCGAACACGAGCGGCTGGCTCACGGCGAGGTCGTCGATGGGCAGCGCCTCCGCCGCGGGCGCTCCGGCGAACACGTCCGTGACGCGGAAGCCGAGCGTGTCGGCGGCCGCGGCGTCGAGCTCCTCGGTGGCCGCGCGAAAGACCGGGTCCTGAGCCAGGGCGGCCGCCATGCCCCGGAACTGACAGCCCGGCCCGGGGAACAGCAGCACGAGCGGCTCGCGCGCGCTCCGGCCCGCACGCTCTCCGGCGGCGAGCGCCTGTAGGAACGAGCGCGCCTCCGCGCGGCTGTGCACGACGTCGGCGGCGCGGTGTCGGTGCAGGTTCGCCGAGCGCGCCAGGGCGGCCGCGAAGCCCGGCAGCGGCACGGCGGGGTGCTCGTCGAGATAGCGGACGTACGCGGCCGCCTGCTCGCGAAGCGCACGCGCGTCATGGGCCGAGAGCGCGAGCAGCACGGCCGTGTCGCGCGGCTCGGCGGACACGGCGCGGGCGGGCGCTTCCTCGAGGACCACGTGGCAGTTGGTGCCGCCGATGCCGAGCGCGTTGACGGCGGCGCGCCGCGGCGAGCCGACGCGCGCCTTCGTCCACGGCGCGGCCCGCGCGAGGGGCAAGAGGCGGCTCTCGTCGAGGTTCAGGCGGGGATCGAGGCGCTCGAGGCCGGCGACCGGCGGGATCGCCTCGCGCTCGAAGGCGAGCGCGACCTTCACGAGGCTGGTGATGCCAGCCGCCGCCAACAGGTGGCCGAGGTTCGACTTCACCGACGTGAGCGCGGTGCGGCCCGCCGTGTGGGGCGCGCCGGCCGCCTCCTCGTAGATGTCCCGCAGCGCGCGAAGCTCGACCGCGTCGCCGACCTTCGTGCCGGTGCCGTGCGTCTCGATGAGCGTGATGCTGCTCGGCGGAACGTCGGCCTCGGCGAGCGCGCGGCGCGCGACCTCGCGCTGCCCCTCGGGGTTTGGCGCCATGTCGCTGAACACGCGCCCGTCGTTGCCCACCGCGCTGCCGCGGATGACGGCGTACACCCGGTCCCCGTCCGCCTGCGCGCGGTCGAGGCGCTTCAAGACCACGGCGGCCGCGCCCTCGCCGGGCACGAAGCCATCGGCGGCGTCGCTGAAGGGCCGGCAGGCGCCGCTCGCCGACAAGACGCCCGAGGGCGCGAAGAGCGCGTACAGCGTCGGCGTGTGCAGAAGCTCGACGCCGCCGACGAGGGCCGCTTCGCACTCGTCGTGCTCGAGGCTGCGGCGCGCCTGGTGTACGGCCACCAGCGACGAGGCGCAGGCCGCCTGCACGACGACAGCGGGCCCGCGCAGATCGAACGCGCGGCTGACGAGGGCCGCCACCATGTTGTTCGTGCTGTTGCCGAGCTTGGCCGTCACGTCGAGCCGGCCGTCCAAGAGCTCGTCGAGGAAGGTGCGGAAGCTCGACGGCGCCTCGCCCTGCGAGACGAACACGCCCACCCGCCCGCGCCCTTGTCCGCTGTCGGCGAGCGCGGACGCCGCGGCCTCGAGGAACAGCCGGTACTGCGGGTTCATGCGCGCCGCTTCCGCTTCATCGAGGCCGAAGGGCGCGGGATCGTGCGCGAACACATCGTCGAGGAAGGCGCCCGTCGGGCACGTCGGGTGGCCGCCCTCGGCGATGAGCGCGCTGATCGCGGCGTGGTCCCAGCGCGCGCGCGGGACCGGGACGAACGCGTCGCGCCCGTCCACGAGCAAGGACCACAGCTCGTCCTTCGTCGCCGCGCCCGGCAGGCGGACCCCGAGGCCGACGATGGCGATGTCGCCCGGCCGCGGATCGTGCTTCGTCGACGTCACGACCGCGGGCAGCGCGCCCTCCGGCGCCACCGGCTCGAGGCCGAGCTCGCGTTCGAGCGCGCGCGCCATCTGCGCCGGCGTACCGGCGTCGATGAGCAGGTCGTGGCGCAGCAAGCGGCCGAGCTGGTCCTCGAGCCACGCGTGCACGTGCGCGGCCTTCAGCGAGTCGCCGCCGAGGTCACGGAAGTGCTGGTCAGGCTCGATGGCAGAAGGCGGCAGCTTCAACGCCTCGGCCCAGGCGGCGCGCACGAGCGCGGGCAGCTCGGCGGCGGACGGCGAGGCTGCCTCCGGCGGCGCCGGTACCGTTTCGCTCTTCGAGGCGGCGCCGTGTTCGCGCGCGCGCCACACGGGGAGGTCTCCCCGCTCGAAGCGCGCGCGCAGCCGGCCGCGCTGCAGCTTGCCGCTCGAGGTGCGGGGGATGCCGCGCGGCTCGACGACGACGACGTGATCGACGTCGAAGGCGAAGCTGCGCCGCACCTGCTGCACGGCGGCCTGCACGAGGCCCGTGACGACGTCGTCCGGCTCGCCGGCGAGGGCGAGCGCCAACGCGACCTGCTCGCGGCCGCTCGCGGGATCGCGCACCGCGAAGACGGCGAGCTTGCCGCGCGGCAGGCCTTGCACTCCGCCCGCGATCTCCTCCTCGACGTCGTGCGCGTAGAGGTTTTGGCCGTTGACGATGAGCACGTCCTTGACCCGCCCGGTGAGCGCGAGCTCGCCGTCGACCACGGCGCCGACGTCGCCGGTGCGCAGCCAGCCGTCGCGGAAGGCGGCGTGCGTCGCCTCGTCGTCGTCGAGGTAGCCGGGGCTCACGTTCGGGCCGCGCGCCTCGACGTGCCCGACCACGCCGCGCGGCACCGTGCCTCCCTCGTCGTCGACGACGCGCAAGCGCACGCCATGCACGGGCGTACCGACCGAGACCACCGGGATCGTGCCCGCGCCGGGCGGCCCCTCCGCCACCGCCTGCCCGAGGCCCACCGACTCCCGACAGAGGTGAAAGACGCGACGCGCCGACAGGCTCTTCGGCTTGCCCGCCAGACAGAGCGAGCCCTCCGCGAGGCCATAGCCGGGCGAGATCGCCTCCTCGCGAAAGCCCGCCCCCGACAGCGCTTCGGCGAACGTGCGCACCACGCGATCGGAGATGGGCTCGGCCCCGCACAAGAGGCAGTGCAGAGCGCTGAGGTCGAGGCCCTTGAGGCGCTCGGGATCGAGCCGCTCGACGGTGTGCGCGAGGCCGAAGTTGGGGCTCGCGGTGACGGTGGCGCGATGGCGATGCAGCGCCGCGAGCCAGTCCATGGGGCGCTTGATGAAGTGGAGCGGCTGCATGTGCACCTGCGTGGCGGCGCACACGACGGGGATGAGGTGGTAGCCGATGAGGCCCATGTCGTGGAACAGCGGCAGCCAGCTCACGTACGTGTCGCCCGGGCGGCCGCCCTGGTGCAGGTAGATGGAGCGGATGTTCGAGAGCAGGTTCGCGTGCGTGAGGCGGACACCCTTCGGCTGCGCGGTGCTCCCCGAGCTGAACTGAACGAAGGCCACCTCGTCCGGCTCCGGTCGCGCGCGCGAGGGCTCGCCGTCCGCGACGTGCGCGAGCAGGTCCTCGGCGCCGTGCACCGGATAGACCTCGCCGACGAAGCCCTTGACGGTCTCGAGGTGCTCGTTGGGAACGATGAGCGGCGTGCCGGGCCCGAGCTTCGTGAGCGCGGCCTGAAAGCGACGAATGAGCTCGTCCTGCCGGCCGCCGAGGGGCACCGGCACGAGGCCGCTCCACAACAGTCCCCAAAACAGCGGCAGGAACGTCACCGCCGACTCGGCCACGATGGGCACCGCGGTCCCCCGCACGAGCCCGAGGCTCTGCAACGCGTGAGCGGCGTGACGCGCGCGCTCGCGCAGCGCGGCGTAGCTCTCGCGCCGCTCGCTCCCATCGGCCGCGAGGTAGACGAGGCCGCCGTCGTCACGCTCCGCCACACGATCGAGCGCGTCGAGCAGATTTCGATCGAGCGGCGCGTCGAGCGGACGTCCCTCGAGCTCCGACAGCGCCTTCGGCAGGGCCTTCGGTAGGGCCTTCGGTAGGGCCTTCGGTAGTGCCTTCGGAAGCGCCTTCCGCTCGTCGAGGCCCGGCGCGTGACGACGCGTGCGCTCGAACAGCGGGTGCGTGCGCACGTCCTCGAAGATGGGCAGCTCCCGCGTCGGGATGAGCGGCAAGTACCGCGCGCACGCGGGGTACCGCGCGCGCACGAGATCGCGGCTCGCGGCGACGCCGAGGAAGAGGTTGAAGGTCTGCTCGAGGTTGCCCCAGAACGCGAGCGCGCAGGCCCGCCTCGTCACGGAGTCGATCTCGAGCGCGTCGAGGAAGGCCGCGTCCGTGACCGCGTGCTGGAGCTCTTCTTGGCGGTGGGCCGCGTGCGCGAAGAGCCAGACCGGCTGCAAGAGCGCCGCCTCCGCCGAGAGCCGCTCGTGCAGGTAGAGCGTGTACTCCTCGAACAGCAGCGTCTTCAGCCAGAAGAAGTAGTGCTGCACGGTGGCGTCGGCGTAGGCCTCGCGGTTGTACGGGTTCAAGAGCGCCGGCCGGTACGGCTCGAAGGCGGCGTCGAAGGCCGGCACCCACTCCGGCCGCTTCGACTCGAGGTGGTGCGCGTAGCGCTCGAACAGCGCGATGTGCTTGCGCTCCTCCTGGTACAAGAGCCACAGGCTGCGCGGCGTCGCGAGCGCGCCCTGCTCATCGTCGACGAACGCCAACAGGTAGCGCTCGAGCGCGGCGAACGCGCGCGAGATCTCGAGCCCCACCGACCACTGCAGGAGCTCGTACGCGTCCGCGTGCTGCGCGAGGCCTTCTGCGTCGACGCCGGCGCTGGCGAGAAACCGCGGTCCGAGGTGCAGGCCCGGCTCGTCGAGCGACGCCCAGGGAATGTCGCGCTCGAGATCGAAGCGATAGCGCACGTGGCGGCGATCGAGGCGCTCGAACACCTCGGCCTCCCGTCCGTACAGCGCTTTCTTGTCTCGAGCCGCGATCATGACGCCGACGTCCTTGCCGCTGTCTCTATCGTCACGGGCCGGCTGCCCGCCGTCGTCCAGGACACTACCCCGCGCGCTCGCTCGATCCGCAAATTCGCGTGGCGCGTGCCCGCGCGAACGAGGAGAATTCGCGGCCGGCCGCTGCGCGATCAGCCCGAGCGAACTTTAGCGTTCCGCCGGCGAGGGAGCTGTCGGCGGCAGCCGGGCGAGGAAGCGGGCGATCTGCTGCGCGATGACGTCGTCCTGTTCGTTGGCGAGCCAGTGCGCGGCTTCGGGCACGACGACGAGAGGCGCGCCAAGCCGGCGCGCGACGACGCTGCTGAGCGCACGCGATCGATAACCGGCCTGGGCGCCCACGAGGAGCAGCGTGGGCAGCGAGATCCGCGCGAACGGCAGCGGGTAGAGGGAGGGCAGCGTCGTGAACAGCGCCTCCGCCGTCTCGACGTCGCTCGACGCGCGCACCTCGAGATAGAGATCGATCATCGCGCGCGGAAAGCGCTCGAGCGCGGCCACCCGTCGCTGCGCACCGTTCTCGTTGACGAAGCGATCCCGCTCGCCGCGCACGACGCCGCGCAGGTAGCGGCTGGCGGCGAGACGGCCGAGCCAACGCCAGGGGAAGATGGTCGGCTCGAGCAACACGAGCCCGCGCAGCTCCGGCGGACGGCGCGCCGCCGCCAGCAGCGCGAGCAAGCCGCCCATGGAGTGCCCGAGCAGCGCCGTGCCCGGACCGGGCAGCGCCGCCAGCACCTCGTCGACGAGCTCGTGCCAGCCGGGGGCGGCGAGCGGCGGCTCCTCGTGAAAGCCCGGCAGCGTGAGCAGCGTCGTCGTCACGCCCCGCCGCGCGAGCGCGTCGGCGAGCGGCAGGTAGAACTCGGCGCACAGATCGTTGCCGTGCACGAGCAGCGCGCGGGCGGCGCCTTTGCCGACGGTCAGCGTCTTCATGATGCGCTATAGGGGTAGCATGCATCTCGCGGGTCCGCCGTCGACGCACTTCGAGCCGTCGCTGGTCATCGCGCCCGAACGCCGCGGCGCCGTCGCCTGGAGCCAGTTCAACCAGCACTACGAGCGGCTGCAGGCCGGACCCTGGTGGCGCATCAACGAGGGCACCCGCTACTCGTGGACGCGCCGCCTCGCGAGGCTCGCCATGGCGTGGTCCATGGAGCGCTCCGAGGCGCTGCTCGACCTCGGCACCAAGGCGCGCGTGCTGCGCGGCTTCCCGCTGCCGAGGGATCCCGACGTGGTGTTCTTCGGCGCCGAGGTCGGCTGGGAGGCGCTGCTCGTGCAAGCGCTGTTCGGCGACCAGGGCCGCGTCCTCTTGGTCGACGTGGACCCGGCCGCCCGGCGGCGCTTCGACAACGCGCCGCGCGAGCTGCGCGTACCGGCGCCGCGCGGCTGGCCCGAGAGGGAGCTCGTGCTGCGCCGCGACCCGAAGCGCATCGAGTACCTCGAGGAGGACTTCTTCGCCGTGCGCGAGAAGGGCGCCTTCGACGTCGGCATCGACTGGGGCCTCGTCGAGCACTTCGAGGGCGAGCGCCGCCGGGCGGTCATGCGCTGCTTTCAAGAGTGGCTGCGCCCCGGCGGCTTACAGATCACGGCCGTGCCGCGCGACGCGCTCTCGACCCGCGCCTTCTACAGGGTCTTCAGCGACGAGCTGAACTTCGGCTACCGCGAGCTGATGACGCCCGAGGAGCTCGCGCGCGCGCTGTCCGCCGCCGGCTTCGAATCGATGGTGCAGGTGACGACGTCGACGACGTGTATCGCGCTCTCTCGCGTGCGCGGCTGAGCGTCGCTCGTGCTGCGTCACGCCACGTCGCCGCTCGGCCGCACGAGCGGCAGCGTGAAGGCGAACGTCGCGCCCCCGCCCGGCCGGTTCGCGACGCTGACCTCGCCGTCGTGCGCCTCGACGATGCTCTTGACGATGAACAGCCCGAGGCCGGTGCCCCTCCTCCCGTTCGTCTCGTGCTTCCAGAAGCGATCGAAGAGGTGCGGCAGGTGCGCCTCGGGGATGCCCGGCCCGGAGTCGACGACGACGAAGCGGGCCATGTGCCCCTGCGCGTCCACGCAGACGGAGACGGCGCCGCCATCGGGGGTGAACTTGAGCGCGTTGCCGAGCAGGTTCGACAGCACCTGCAGGGTGCGCTCCCGGTCGGCGCGGACGACGAGCCCCGGCGCCTTCACCTCGGAGGCGAGCGCGATCTGCCGGCTGCTCGCCAGGCTCTCGAGCTCGTCGATGGACTGCCGCAGCAGATCCTCGACGTCGCAGGGCGCCGGGCTCAGCGAGAAGCGGCCGGCCTCGATGGTGGCGACGTCGAGCATGGTCTTCACGAGAGACTCCATGCGGCGCGTGACGAGCTCGATGGCGCTCGCCTGGCGACGCGTGGCCTCGGACTCCGACGTCCGCTCGAGCAGCGCCGCCTTCAGCGAGATGGCGCCGAGCGGGTTGCGCAGGTCGTGCGCGACCACGCCCAGGATCTCGTCCCGCGCCGCGATCGCCATGCGCGCCGTGTCGAGCGCCTGCTGCTCCTTGGCGTAGGCGCGGGCGAGCTGCGTCGCGAAGGCGCCGTTGATGCCGAGCCCCACGACGACCAGCAGCGCGACGAGCGCGTACAACGACGTCTCCAGGCGATGGCGCGCCCGGTCCGCCGCCGCGTAGACGCTTTGGAGGTCGGCCTCCTTCTGCTCCACGAGACGGTCGAGGGCGAGCGACAGGTCGCTGTGCAGCGGCAGGAGCTCGTCCTCGAAGCGCGTGAGCTGCCCCTCCGCTCCCGGTCTTCGACGCGAGACCAGGATCTCGTCCTGCAACCGGCGGAACGCCGCGGCCGCGCGCTGGACCTCCGCCATGGGCACGTCGTCGCGGGGGTTGTCCGAGGTGGCCTGCAGCGCGGCGATGCCTTCATCGAAGTCTCTCCCGGCGCGCTCGAGCTTCGTGAGCAGCGCCGGATCTTCGACGATGAGGTAGCCGCGTCCATCCGAGACGATGAGCTCGCCGGTCCAGCGCAGGCGCTCCACGAGGGTGATCCCGACCTCTTCCGTGCGGACCTGGTGCACCTGCGTCGTCGCTACCGCCTCGAGGCGCCGCGTCGTCCAAGCCATGGCGAGGCCGAGCAGCAAGGTCACGGTGGCGCTCCCCGCCATCGCCTTCGCCCAGAAGCTGGTCGCCGGCCGCATCCTGGGATCGTTACATCAGTTCGGTCCCGCACCGACAGGTGCAGACAACGCGAGCCGCTGAGGAGGTCAGCGCAACCCGATGGCGTCGGCCGTCCGAGGCGGCTAAGCGATGCCTATGTCCAGCGAGACGCCCCTCGAGCGCCGCCTTCGCCTCCGCCAGGAAGCGACGGAGAAGGGCGAGGCCTACCGCAGCATGCTGCAGACCCACGTCGGCGGCATGGAGGTCGGGCTCAGCGTCGTCGTCGGCGCGCTGCTCGGCTTCTGGGCCGACTCCGTGTGGCAGACCTCGCCCTGGGGCACCCTCATCGGCGTCGCCTTCGGCATGGGGGCGGCGGGTCGCGTGCTCTACCGCATCTCGAAGAAGAGCCTGGCGGACGCCGCCCGTGACGACGAAAGAGGCACGACGCCATGAGCGAGCGGGACGAGCCCCTGCCTCCGGACGCCGATCGGGGCCCGGCCGCGGACGAAGCCGAGCTCTCGCCCGAGGAGCGCGCGCGACGACGCGAGAAGGCCGGCGAGGACCTGCGCATGCTCACCCGCTACTCGCTGCGCATCAGCGCGGCCGGCATGGCGCTGGCGTTCGGCGCCGTGCTGCTCGGCTGGCAAGGCGCGGACACGTTCCTGCGCGGGCTCACCATCGGCTGCCTCGTCAGCGTCGTGAACCTGCGCGTGCTCGCGCGCGCCGCCTGGGCGCTGCTCGCCGATCGTGACCTCGTGCGCGCGCTCTTCGGCTTCGCGGCCTCGTTCACGCTGCTCGTCGGCGCGGCGACGTTCCTGGCCTTCCGGCACCCCGAGCTCGTGCTCGGCTTCGGCATCGGGCTTGGTCTGCCGGCACCAGCGGGCGTCTGGTTCGGCCTGAAGCTCAAACAAGACGACGGCGAACCGCCCGAAAGGGCTTGAACCTCGCGGGCGAAGACGGCAGAAGGCGCCCCCAGGAGACCCGAGCGCGAGCGCTTTCTCGGCCGGGACGTGGGACGCGATGGATCACCACACCACATGGTTCAGCTGGGCGCCCGGCTACCACTCGCTCCTCGAGTACCTGAACTCGCGTTACAGCGATCAGGTCTACTTCCCGCCGGGCAACGACACCTACAACACGGTGCAGCACATCTATGCCGGTGTGTTCGTGATCCTGTTGCTCATGGCGCTCTCGCTCTACGCGCGTAGCAAGCTGAAGGACGTCGAGCGCGCCATCATCCCGCCGAAGACCCTCGGCGTGGTGGCGTTCTTCGAGCTCGTCATGGACGTCGTCATCGGCATGATGAAGGGCGTGCTTGGGCCGGCCTACAAGCGCTACGTGCCCATGATCGGCACCTGCGCGCTGTTCATCCTGTTCTCGAACGTGCTCGGCCTCGTGCCCGGCTTCGCGCCGCCGACGGACAACCTGAACACGAACGCGGCCGCGGCCTTCGTCGTCTTCATCTGGTTCAACTTCCACGGCCTGCGCGACCAGGGCTTTCACCACATCACGCACATCCTGAACCCGGTGGGGGAGTGGTGGGGCTGGTTCCTCGCCCCGCTCCTCGGCGTCATCGAGATCATCAGCATCATCGTGCGCCCCATCGCGCTCGCGCTTCGTCTCGCGGGCAACATGATGGGCGACCACACGGTGCTGTTCATCTTCGCGGGCTTCTTCCCGCTGCTCCTGCCCTTGCCGTTCTACGCGCTCGGGCTGCTCGTCAGCGTCATCCAAGCCGCCGTCTTCTGCATCCTCTCCACGGTGTACATCGCGCTGCACACGCACAGTGCCGAGGAAGCTCATTGATTCGGCTCCGCGCCGAAGCCTTCGCCCTTGAACCCTTTCGCCTCGACGCTCGTCGTCGCTCTTGAGGACACCATGAAGAAGTCGCTCTCGCACCTCCTCGCCTTCCTCGGCACCTTCCTCGTCGCCATCCCCGCGTTCGCGCAGGAGGGCAACGCCGCCGCCTCGAACTTCGGCTGGTACGCCATCGCCGCCGCGCTCGCGATCGGCCTCGGCGCCCTCGGCGGCGGCCTCGGCCAGGGCCGCGCCGCCTCGGCCGCCCTCGAGGGCCTCGCGCGCAACCCGAGCGCTTACAACAAGGTGTTCGTGCCGTTCATCCTCGGCATGGCGCTCATCGAGTCGCTGGTCATCTTCGCGTTCGTGATCGCCATCCTCGTGTTCGGCAAGATCGTCTGACACGAGCGTTCGCGCTCGAAGGACGCTCGAATGAACGTGTACGAACGGCGCCCCCCTCGTGGGGGCGCTTTCGTATCCAGCGAACGAAGCAAACAGCAGGGAGCCGCAGATGTCCGAGAGCGCCTGGCGCCGCCTGATCGTCGACGTGGGACAGGACGCCTCCGAGGCCGTACAGGGCGTGCTCGTCGAGGCCGGTGCCGTCGGCATCGAGGTCGAGGACGACGAGACGCGCGCGGTGCCCGGCCGCGCCATGGCCCCCACCGGACGCGCCACCATCATCGCCACCTTCTCGCGCGAGCCCGGCATCGAGTCGCGCGCCGCCGCCGCGCTCGCGCAGGTGGTGCCGCACTTCGAGAGCGCCAAGGACATGGAGCTCGCCTGGAGCGACCTCGAGCTCGAGGACTGGAACGCCGCCTTCAAGGCCCAATGGAAGCCGCTGCCATTCACCACGAGGACCTGGGTGGTGCCCTCGTGGGAGGAGAGCGACTTCACGCTCCCGAGCGGCGCCGTGTCGCTGTTGCTCGATCCCGGCATCGCCTTCGGCACGGGCACACACCAGACCACGCGCCTGTGCGGCCAGGCGCTCGACGATCACCTCGCGCAAGGCGGCCGCGTCGACTCGCTGCTCGACGTGGGCACCGGCAGCGGCATCCTGAGCGTGCTCGCGCTCAAGCTCGGCGCCAAAGCGGCGCGCGCCACCGACATCGACCCGGCCGCGGTCAAGGCCGCGCTCGAGAACGCCGAGCGCAACGGCGTGTCCTCGAGCTTCGAGTGCAGCGCCGAGCTGCCGGACAGCTGGGGGGCCGTGCACGACGCCGTCGTCGCGAACATCCTCGCCGAGCCGCTCTTGCAGTTGGCGGGCAACATCGCGCGCGCGCTCGCGCCCGGCGGGAAGCTTTGGCTCTCGGGGCTGCTCGTCGAGCAGGAGGGCGCCATCACGAAGGCGTACGAGGCCGAGGGGCTGCGGGTCGTCGGCAAGGCGACGGACGAGGGGTGGTTGCGGCTTGACCTCGTGAAGGCGTGAGCGCGACAAAGGCGCGCGAGACCCATGGCGCGGATCGATGCCCGCTCCGCGTTCCGGCGGTAGACTGTCCGTATGTCGAGCCCCCGAGGCGCCAAGAAGCCCGCGACCTACGCCGACCTCGAGGCCCTGCCCGCGCACATGGTGGGGCAGATCATCGACGGCGAGCTCATCGCGCTGCCACGCCCGGCTGTACGGCACGCGCACGTCAGCTCCGCGCTCGGAAGCGCACTGTTCCAGGGTTTCGGCGGCGGCGGCGAGGGACCGGGCGGCTGGTGGATCCTCTTCGAGCCCGAGCTCCACGTCGGGCCGAACGTCCTCGTGCCCGATATCGCCGGCTGGCGGCGGTCTCGTCTGCCCGAGCTCCCCGACACCGCCGCCCTCGAGCTCGCGCCGGACTGGGTATGCGAGGTGCTCTCTCCGTCTACCGAGCGCATCGACCGCCTCAAGAAGGCCAACATTTACGCGCACCACGGCGTCGAGTGGCTCTGGCTGGTCGGACCTGCTGCGGGCTTGATAGAGGTCTTCCGCCTGAAGGACGGTGTCTGGTCGCGCGAGGCCGCCGTCGACACGGAGGCACCGGCGGCGCTGCCACCGTTCGAAGCCCTCGAGCTGAACCTGCCGAGTTGGTGGCCTCGCGGCGAGTGACGACGGGCTAGGCTTCCCCCATGCATCTGCCTCCCGGGCCTTCGCCGCGCGCGCTCAATTCCTATCGCCTGGCGACGGACAGCGGCCGTTGGGTGCCGCGCTGGCGTGACAGATACGGCGACCCGTACACGCTCGATGGCATGAATGGCGTCGTCGTCGTGACGGGCCGCCCCGAGCTGATTCGTCAGGTCATCGCCGCGCCCGTGGACACCTTCAAGCCCTTCGCGGCCTCGGTGCTCGAGCCCATCCTCGGCGAGGCGTCGGTGTTGCTCACGCACGGGGAGCGGCACAAGAAGGATCGCAAGCTGCTCATGCCGCCCTTTCACGGCGATCGCATGCGCGCGTACGGCGACGCCATTGTCGCGCTCACGCGCGCGGAGCTGTCGGCCTTGGCGACGGGAGAGGTCTTCCGCGCGCACGAGCTCGGGCAGCGGCTCACGCTCGCGGTCATCGTGCACGTGGTGTTCGGCGTCGAGGACGAGGAGCGGCAGCGGCGCTTCTGTCGGGCGCTGAACGAGATGATGGAGTCCGTGTCGCCGAGCTTCCTGTTCGTGCGCGCGCTACAGACCGGCTGGTATCCGCCGTGGAAGCGCTTCTCGGCGCGCGCGCGGCGGGCCACCGACCTGCTGCTCGATCAGGTGCGCTCGACGAGGGCGCGCGGCGACGCGGGCAGCGACATCCTGAGCTTGCTGCTGAGCGCCCGCTACGACGACGGCAGCGCCATGGGCGACGAGGACGTGCTGGCGCAATTGCGCACGCTGCTCATCGCCGGGCACGAGACCACCGCCATCTCGCTCGCCTGGGCGCTGTACGCGCTGCATCGCCATCCCGACGTGCGCGCGCGCCTGCTCTCCGAGCTCGCCGGCGCCGGTGACGACGTGGGCGCCGTCGCTGCCCTGCCCTACCTGCGCGCCGTCGTGGACGAGACGCTGCGGCTGTGGGCGCCGGTGCCTGAATTCATGCGCACGCTGCTGAGACCCTTCACGCTCGGCGAGCACGAGCTCCCCGCGGGCGCCTCGCTGTCGGCGAACATTCAGCTGCTGCACACGAACGAGGAGCTCTACCCGGCGCCGAACGAGTTTCGCCCCGAACGCTTCCTCGAGCGTAGCTTCGGCCCGCACGAGTACGCGCCCTTCGGCGGCGGGAACCGTCGCTGCCTCGGCGCCGCCTTCGCGCATTACGAGCTGCGCATCGCGCTCGCGACCCTGTTGCGGGAGGGCAGCT
>CAYLZW010000007.1:0-9998 GCA_964388085.1 uncultured Myxococcales bacterium
AGTGAGTCACGCAGCCGCCGCTTCGAGTTTCAACACGCGGCGGGACAGCGCCTGGGACAGATCTGAGAGCGGGAGAAGCGTCCCACGAGCCCCTCGTCGCGTTCGCTCGGTGCTCTCCGTATGCTCCCGCGAGAGCACGGTCGCGGCGCGCACGGCGCGCGAAGCTTCGGACTTATGGGGAGAAAAGACGAAACCCCCGAGGCGATGACCTTGGGGGTTCCGTTAACTGCGCCCGTTCACGAAGTTCGCGAACGGCTAAAAATGGCTCCGCAGGACGGGCTCGAACCGCCGACCCGGTGGTTAACAGCCACCTGCTCTACCAACTGAGCTACTGCGGACCAACCAGCGAAAGCGGAAGGAATCATCCTCCGCGATCGAAGTCAAGCGGAGGAGGTTCGATCCTGCGGAAACGATGACGTGCGGTGGCGCACGCGAAGCGATGCAACGACGACCGAAGCGTTGACACCCGGATCCCGGCCGATAGAAGTATGGTCTCGTCGAGGTCCAGGAACCGAGGCTCGGCTTGCAACCGGGGAGGCGCTGTGACGGTGCTCGAGCAGGCGAACGCGTCCGCGGAAGTAGGGCAGCGCCGCGCGGTCGGCCGGGCGAGCCGTGCGGGCGCCGTCAGGGACCTGCTCGATCGGGTCGAGCGCGGGGATGACGAGGTCTTGGCGATGCTCCCCTTCGTCTCCGCGGCGGGGGCTCCTGTCGTCGTAGACGAGCTGCTCGCGCGCGCCTTCGCCGCAGGTTGCGGACCGGCGCGGCGCACGCAGCTCGCGGCGCTCGCGGCGGCGCTCTCCTCGGGAGAGCGCGCCGCGGTGCTCATCGAGCAGCTCGCGCACGACGACGAGGACGTACGCGCGACCGCCGCCACCGCGCTCGCCATGCGGGGAAACGCCATCGCCACGCGCGCGCTCATCGTCGCGGCGGCCGATCCGAGCGCGCGGGTGCGCGCCGCGGCCGTGCTCTCCCTGTGCGACGTCGGCGGCCCGGAGGCATGTCTGTCGCTCGCCTCTCTGCTCGAGCGCTGGTCCGAGATCGGCGCGCAGATCGACGAGCGCGTGTTGCGGGCCGCGCTGCGGGGCGTCGTCGGCGCCGGCCGCGAACGCGCGGAGCCCACCTTGCTCGCGCACCTGACGCACGCGTCCGCCGAGGTGCGCATGGCGGCGTTGACGGCGCTGCGCGAGCTCTGTTCGCTGGCGGCGACGGCAGCCGTGCGGGGGATGCTCACCGATGACGACGCACGGGTGCGCTTGTTGGCGTTGTCGGTGCTCGAGCGTCACGGTCGGCCCTGCGACGGGGCAGCGGTGCACGGCCGGCTGCACGACGCGGACGCGCGGGTGCGGGCCATGGCGCGGGACACCGTGCGCGCGCTCGGGGCCGAGGCCCGGGCGTAGGGCGGTTGTCCGACGATTGTAGGGCGCAAGGGCCTGCTCGCGTCCGTCGTTTGCGGCTATCCTGCGCCGACGTATGCCGCGTCCCGTACGGGAGCTCTGGAATGGCCTCGGCGCGAGCCCGGGTGAGGGCGACGATCTCCTCGTCGTCGATGCCGACGCGCTCGCGCTCGAGAGCGTGTTCGGCGCTGCGCTCACGGCTGGAGTCGTCGTACGCGTGTTCTCCGACGAGGCGTTTGGTTTCTCGGCGCCGGAGGAATTGGCCGCGCTCGGCGTCTTCTGGGCGCCTCACCTCGAGACCAGCGAGCAGCTGCGCGCGGCGATCACGGACGCGCAGGATCGCCTGAAGCGCAAGCTCAACGACGAGATCACGCTGCTCGAGCGCCTTGGCTTCAGCGGGGAGCTGCGGGCGCCGGTCGCGAGCAGCCGAGGCTGTGCGGACATCGGCGGGCAACGCCTCGAGGTCGCGCTCGGCCCCGGCGGCGAGCTGCTCCTCGAGCGCGTCGAGGGCGGTGACGTCCCCGCGGACCAGCGCGAGGTCCTCCGGGACGCCTCGGGGGTCTCCCGTCAGGAGGCGCAGGATAAGGTCGTCGAGCACGCGAACACGCTCCTCGAGGCGGGCGTCGTCGAGCCGGCCGCGGCGGCGGAGGCCGCTGTCGACGAGCGCATCAGCGGCGAGGACAGCGTCGGCTTCGAGGAGCAAAACGCTACGCGGCAGGTGACGACGGCGGCGCTGCTCGGCGACGATCCGGGCACCGAGCTGGTGCCGCCGCCGAGCGACGACGATGACGCGCTGTCCGCCGCGGAGCGCGATGAGCTGGCGGCGGCGCTGCGCAGCGGGGAGCTGCTGGGCGACTCGCTCGAGGGAGCGGCCGTCGACGACGAGGAGCCAGCGCACGACGACGTAGGCGCTGCGCAGGTGCAGCAGCCCGAGGGGCCGGAGCGAGGTCCCCTCGGCAAAGCCGTCGCGCGCGACGAAGCCCAGGCCGGCGACGCGCACGAGCAGGGCGGCGCGGACGACGATGACGACGAGGAGGTGGAGACGCACGAGATCGCGGGCACGGCGGGCAGCACGGCGGCAGACCTCGACGAGGGCTTCGTGCGGCCGAAGACCGCTCCGGCGCTCGAGAGCGACACCAAGGCGCCGGACAGCTTCGACGACTTCCCGCCCATGGTCACCGAGCAGATGAGCATCGCGCCGCCCGTCGCACCTTCGCACGCGTCGCGCAGCATCGAGGACGACGGCTTCAACGCGGAGACGGGAGAGGAGGTGCTGCTCTCCCTGTCCGGGGATGACGGCGTCATGCCGTCGCCGGCGGAGGCCACGGCGCTACGGCCGGCGCCGACCGCGACGGAGCTGAGCCTCGACGACGAGGCGGGCGCGCTCCCCGCCCTCGACGACGACGATGACGCGGAGCCGACCGTGACGGCCGCGAGGGAGAGCCTGGGCTCCTCCGACGAGGCGGAGCACACGCTCGCCAAAGCGCAGGTGTTCCACGGCCGCAAGGGGCCGAGCCTGGTGTCGTCGGGCAGCGCCGGCAGCTCCGTCGACGACGCGCAGGAGCACCAGGAGCTGGCGGCGCCCGAGGCGGCGGATGGCGACGCGGCGGCGGCGGTCGCGGAGGCGTCGGCTGTGCCGGAGGTCCCGCTGGTCGACGACAGCGCGGACGAGCAGACCGCTCAGCGTGCCGTCGCGCGCTCGGAGATCGACGTCGAGGAGCCAGCGAGCGCCGCGCTCGAGCGACTGGACGCCGAGCCCACGGATCCGAGCCTCGGCGTCCTCGCGCGGGAGCAGCCGGGCGACGCGGGACCGTCGCTGGATCTCGACGTCGAGGTAGCCGGCGCCGTCGCTGCGCCCGACCTCGACGCCAGCGATGAGGGCGCCTACGCCACCGGTGAGATCGCACGCGGCGCGCGGGAGTCGGCGGCGCAGACGGCGCTGGCGTCGTTGATGGACGACCACGCGGAAGAGCAGACCCAGGCGGAGGCTCCGCGCGCGCGCAGCGACGAGCGGCTGGACGCGCTGGCCGCCATCGTCGGAGAGGGCATGTCGTCGGGCAAGACGGGCGCCATCGTCCTCGACGCCGACGCGTTCGCCTACTTGCGTGAGCAGGCCGGTGAAGGTCTCCCGCCTGGCGAGGATCCCGACGCGCTCGAGCGCGAGGCGGAGCAGCTCGAGTCCAAGGCGCGCGAGCTGCGCGCCAAAGCAGAGCTGCTGCGCGAACGCGCCACGGCGCCGGTCAGCCGGCGCAAGCTGGCGTCCGCACTCGAGAAGGCGCGCGCGCTGCGCGACGACGGCGAGCTCCTTGGAGGGAGCGCTTCGCTCGGCGATCGCTCCGCGCTGGGCGAGGACCTCTCCGCGCCCTCGGACGAGGTCGACAGCGCCTTCGCGCCGGAGGCGGCGGTGTCGTCGGACGACGCGTTCACTTCGCAGCAAGAGCTCTCCGCGGAGCCTCTAGTTGGTGGCGAGGAGAGCGCGCCGGAGACGGACGCGTTCGCCGATGGCGTCGCGCTGGAAGACGTGCGCGCCATGTTGGCCGCCGAACGCGTCGACGGGGCCTCCGACCTCTACGCCGCCACCCAGCTCGCGGAGATGGACCTCGGTGACCTCCGGCAGGCGAGCCAGTCGGACGGCGGCGTGTTCGAAGGCGGCGTCCACGACGCGGACGACGAGCCGGCCTTCGACCTCGAGGCCAACACGAACCGCGCGCACACCTACCCCACGTCGATGGGCAGCTTGCCGCAGGTCGCCTCCGCCGACGTGCACGCCTTGCCCTCGCGCGTGCAGCCCTCCCTCGAGGCGGCCGCGGAGCCCGCCGAGGGAGCGCTCGAGTCGGAGTCCGGCGCGCCGACCCAGGCCATGCCGATGCCGGCGCTCCGCCCCCCGCCCGAAGCGCGCGCAGCGAAGAGGCCGGCCCTGTCGCGCTCGCTCGCGCTGGTCGTGAGCGATCCGCGCGCGCGCGAACGGCTGAAGAAGCACCTCGAGGAGATGTTCCCCCGCGTCGTGGAGCTCGCGAACGCGCGCGAGGCCGCGACGCTCTCCGCCGCCGAGGTGCAGGCCGTCGTCATCGTGCGCCCCGTCCACGACGACGCGACTGTGTCCGGGCTGCAGGAGATCGACGGCAACGACACCCGGCCGCCGGTGCTCGTGTTGAGCTCGGACGCGTCCTTCGACGGCCTGCCCGGCGTCGATCTGCGCCTCGCGCTCGGTCGGCGGGCGTCCGAGGTCGCGCGTCAGGTCGTCGATGGATTGACGACGCTGGGCGTGCGGGCCTCGGCCTGATGTCGCTCGCGCTGCCGGCGGACAAGTCCATCGCTCATCGCGCGCTGCTCCTCGCGGCGCTCTCCGAGCGCGCCTCCGTCATCGACGACGCCGGCGCAGCGGCGGACGTCCGCTCGACGCTCGGCTGCTTGCGGGCGCTCGGCACCTTCATCGAGGAGCGCGGTTCATCGCTGTCGGTCCGCGGCGCCAGGCCGCGCGGCGACGACGTCGTCGTCCTCGATGCCGGCAACAGCGGCACCAGCGCGCGCTTGCTGGCCGGCTGGCTCGCGGGGCAGGGCAGACGCGCCGTCATCGTCGGGGACGCGTCCTTGTGCCAAAGGCCCATGGCCCGCGTGGCGCGTCCGGTGAACGCGCTGTTCTCGGGCCCCAGCATCGCCGTGTCCGCGGACGGGACGCTGCCGCTCGAGGTGGTGCCCGTCCCCTTCCGGGAGAGCCCGCAGCTCGTCGTCGAGACGGGGGTGCCGAGCGCGCAGGTGAAATCGGCAGTTTTGCTCGCCGCGCTCGGGCGGAGGTCCGGCAGCGTCGTCGTGCGAGAGCCGGCGCCGAGCCGCGATCACACCGAGCGTATGCTCGCGGCGCTCGGCGTCAGCGTGCACAAAGACGGCTGCGCTGTGCGTTTGAGCAGCCCGAGCGTCCCCGTCGGCGGCTGGCACCTTCGCGTGCCGCGCGATCCGTCCGCCGTGGCGCTGCTCGCCACCGCCGCGCTCGGCCGCCGTAGAGCCCTGGTCGTCGATGACGTGGGCCTGAACGAAACGCGCACCGCCTTTCTCGACGTGCTTCGGCGCATGGGGGCGCACGCCGTCGTCGAGCCGCGTGCGCTACGGCTCGGGGAGCCCGTCGGTCGGATCGTCATCGAGCCGCCGCGCTCCGCGCTCGCGCCCGTCGAGGTCAGCGCCAGCGAGGCCGCCCTGGTCATCGACGAGATCCCCGCGCTCGCCGCCCTGGCGGCGCTCGCGAGCGGGGTGTCCCGCTTCGAGGGGGTGGGCGAGCTTCGCGTCAAGGAGTCCGATCGCCTGGCGGGTCTGGTGTCGGGCCTGCGCGCGTTCGGCGCCACGGCGAAGGCCGAGGGAGACACCCTCGTCGTCGTCGGCGCACGGCGGCTGCACGCGGCGCCCCTCGAGGCGCGGCGGGATCACCGCCTCGAGATGGCGCTCCTCGCCCTCGCCGCGGCCGCGGACCTCGACGTCACGCTCTCGGGGCCGTCCTGCGCCCACGTGAGCTTCCCCGGCTTCGCGGAGGCGCTGCGCGCCGTGCTTTGAAGGCCGTTGCGCGCCGCACCCGTCGCGCTACTCCGAGCTCATGCTGACGCGCCTCCGCATGACGACGGCTGGAGAGAGCCACGGGCCCGCGCTGCTCGGCATCCTCGAGGGGATCCCCGCGGGCGCCAGCGTCGTCGTCGAGCGCGTCCAGCGCGACCTGGATCGTCGACGCCAGGGGTATGGACGCTCCGTCCGCATGCGCAAGGAGCGGGACGAGGTGCGCTTCCTCGCGGGCGTGCGCGACGGCCTCGCGCTCGGCTCGCCCATCGGCGCCATCCTCGAGAACGAGGACCAAAGGCCGCGCGCGCCCTTCTCGACGCCCCGGCCGGGACACGCGGATCTCGCGGGCATGCGAAAGCTCGGCAGCGTCGATGGGCGGCCGGTGCTCGAGCGCGCCTCGGCGCGAGAGACGGCCATGCGCGTCGCGCTGGGGGCCGTCTGCCGGCAGCTCCTGAGCGCGTTCCACGTCCATGTCGGCGCGCACGTGCTCGCCCTCGGCGCCGAGCGGAGCGCGCTGTACGACGACGACGCGGGAGCGGCGCTGCTCCGCTACGCGGACGCGAGCGCGTTGGCCGACCGCGCCGACGAGTCCCCCGTGGCCTGCCTCGACCACGACGCCAGCGCCCGCATGGTGCGCGCCGTCGACCGCGCACGCGAGCAGGGCGACACCCTCGGCGGCGTGCTCGAGGTCGTCGTCAGCGGATGTCCCGTGGGGCTCGGCTCCTATGCGCAATGGGACCAGCGCTTGAGCGCCCGGCTCGCGGCGACGGTGCTGAGCGTGCCGGCCTTGAGAGGCGTGGAGGTGGGGCAGGGCTTTCGCGCGGCGTCGGCCCTCGGCAGCGCGTTTCACGACGTCATCCTGCCGGACGGGGCCGGCGGCGTGAGGCGCGCGAGCAACCGGGCGGGAGGCCTCGAGGGCGGCATGACCAACGGCGAGCCCGTGGTGTTACGCGCGGCCATGAAACCGCTGCCGACGCTGATGCGCCCGCTCGACAGCGTCGACCTCCGCACAGGGGAGCCGGCGCCCGCGCTGCTCGAGCGCAGCGACGTGTGCGCGTTGCCGGCGGCGCGCGTCGTGGTCGAGGCCATGGTCTGCCTGGCGGTCGCCGACGCGCTGCTCGAGAAGCTCGGCGGCGACACGCTGGCGGAGGCGCTCGGACACTTTCGCGCGTCGTACCCGGAGCGCGCGGCGCTGCTCGAGCGAGCCCAGCGGTGAGCGGGTTCACCGTCACGGAGCTGCTGCGCTCGCTGGTGCTCGTCGGCCCGCCGGGGGCCGGCAAGAGCAGCGCCGGTCGCCTCGTCGCGGTGCGCGCGGGCATGCCCTTCGTCGACCTCGATGAGCGCGTGCGCCAGCGACGGGGGCACAGCGCCGCGGATCTGCTGCGGCGCGAGGGCGAGCTGTCTCTGCGGATGAGCGAGCTCCGCGCGCTCCAGGAGGTGCTCGAGGAAGAGGCTCCGGCCATCATCGCGGGTGGCTCCGGTCTCGTGACGACGGCGGAGGCGCGTCAGCTCTTAGAGGCGCGCACGAGGGTGCTGCTCCTCGATGTCAGCGCCGCCGAGGGGGTGCGCCGCTGCCTGCTCGACGACGCGCCGCGTCCCCTGCTCGAAGGCGATGGTGACGGCAGTCGAGAGGATCGCTACCAGACGCTCGTCGCGCAGCGCCAGCCGCTCTGGCGGGAGCTCGCGCGCGAGCGCCTCGACACCAGCGGCCGAGCGCTGAACGACGTCGCTGAGCGGCTGTTTGCCCTCGTCACGCAGCCGGAGGCCCCCCTCTTCCCCTTGCCGGACGCTCCGCCCGAGGCGCGCTTCGTCTCGTCTGCCCCGCATCCGCTCTCGAGCACACCGGCGCCGGCGCTGTTCATCGTCGACGACGGTATCCCCGAGAGCAGCGCGCTGCGGGAGCTGCTCGAGGCTCATGGTGAGGGGCCGGTGTTGCGGGTGCCGGGCGGCGAGCGCTGCAAGACGCTCGCGCACGCCGAGCGCCTCTACACGCAGCTCGTCGACGCACGACTCCCGCCGAGCGGGCGGATCGTCGCCGCCGGAGGGGGCGCGCTGCTCGACCTCGTCGGCTTCGTCGCGGCCACCCTGTACCGCGGCGTGGCGTGGACCGCGGTCCCGACGACGCTGCTCGCCATGGTCGACGCCGGGCTCGGCGGGAAGACGGCGCTCAACCTGCCGGCCGGGAAGAACCTCGTCGGCGCCTTCCACGCGGCGCAGGCCATGGTCATCGACCCGCGCTTCTTGTTGACCCTGCCGGAGCGTGACCGCCGCGCGGGCGCGGTCGAGGCGCTGAAGCACGCGCTCCTCGCGGGCGACGCGAAAGCGGACGGCGCCTGCGCGCGAGCCGACGAGGCGCTGCCGCGGCTCGCCGACGGGCAGGCGAGCGACGCCGACGTCACGCGGCTGGTACGGCGCTCTTTGGCGATCAAGCGCGCGGTGACGACGACGGACCCGTACGAGCGCGGCCTGCGCAAGGTGCTGAACCTCGGGCACACGCTCGGGCACGCGCTGGAGCACGCCTCGGCGCTGCACGAGGCACCGCTGCGCCATGGCGAAGCGGTCGCGGCGGGGCTCCGCTTCGCGCTCACGCTGTCGACGCTGCGCTGCGGTCTCGACGAGCGGGTCGCGGCCCGCCTGCTCGCTCGTGTGCAGGAGCTCGGCGTGCCGCCTCCAGCCGCCATCTCGGGGGCGAGCTTTGCCGTGAACGATCTGTTGGAGCGCATGCGCGTCGACAAGAAGCGTCGGGGGCGAGAGCTGCGCTTCATCGCGCTGGCGGCCCCCGGGCGTCCCGTCGTCGTCACCGACGTCTCGGACGATCTGTTGCGACGCTGCATCGAACGAGCGCTGTAGCCGCCGAGGAGCGGCCACCAAAAACAAGACCCCGGCGGGTGCCGGGGTCAGTCTCGAGAGGTGGGTGGTGGAGCTAAGCGGGATCGAACCGCTGACCTCCTGAATGCCATTCAGGCGCTCTCCCAGCTGAGCTATAGCCCCATCTCTCTCGAGCGCAGGGGCTAATATGCAAACCCTGACGGCCCTGTAAACCCAGATCTGCGCAAACGTTCCACTTCGGCTGCAGTGCCTCCGGCTGCGGAGCCTCCGGCTGCGGTGCCTCCGGCTGCGTGCTTCCGGCTGCGTGCTTCCGGCTGCAGCGTTCATGGCGCGCCGCGGTCGGCGCCCCTACTCGGGCCTCGCCGGCGGCACGCTCTCGTCGTCGCTCACCGCGTCATCGGCGGCTTCGTCGTCGCTGTGCAGCAGCCGCTCGACCTCGGTCTCCTGCTCGGCGATCTGCTCCTCGAGCTCGTGCACCCGCTGCGCCGTCTTCGCCAGCTTCTCGGGTAGATCCAGCTCCCCTGCCTTCACGGCGTCGAGCACTCGCGCGCCGAGCTCCGCGAGCAGCTTCTCGCGCTGGCGCCGCAGGAACGTCGCGTCCAGCTTCGCCTTACCCGCCGACGACGAGCGCACGATGGCGTTCTTGATCTCGTCGAACTGGTCGAGGGTGGTGCGCCAGAGCTGGTTCAGCTCCTTACGCAGGTCTTGAGGCTCATCAGGCTTGCCGTCGTTCATAGGGTCCCCGTGGGGTTGCGATCGCGGCATGACATGTCCACCATGCGAGCGGAACCGAGACGCAGGCTTGGAGGTCCCCTCGTCGTGACGCTCGTCGTCTCTGCACACCCTGCAGCGTGCTCTCGCGCGCCGCTCGCATCGCGCAGGCCCGCGATCCGGTCTCTCGTGCTGTTCACCTTGGTCATCGCGGCGGCGGGGTGCAAGCGGCCCGTGACGCTGCCCACGACGGTGGTGCCGGCGGCGAAGATCCGCACGGTGGCCGACGTGCCCCCCGATCGCGAGCCCGCCGAGGGGCAGACGCGCGTGCTCGGCAACGGCTGGTACGCCAACGTCGAAGTGGACTCGCGCGATCGGCTGCACCTCGCGTGGACCGACGCCGATCTCGGGGACGTCATGTACGCCGTCGTGGGCGGCACGCGCGCGCCGGCTACGCCCGTCGACCAGGCAGGCACCGCAGCGATGGACGCAGCCGCGAAGGCCAAGGCGGCGACGGGCAAG
>CAYLZW010000007.1:10098-59969 GCA_964388085.1 uncultured Myxococcales bacterium
GCAGCGACGGACAAGGCAGCGACGGACAAGGCAGCGACGGACAAGGCAGCGACGGACAAGGCAGCGACGGCTCCGGCGAGCGCGAGCGATCCGGACGCCATCGAGCCGCAGGTGGTCGAGCACAAAGGCGCCGTCGGCTCCTACCTGCGTCTCGCGCTCGCGCCGGGGGACGTCCCGGTGCTGTCCTATTACGACCAGGACGAGCGCACGCTACGCATCGCCCATCGCCCGGCGGACCTCCCGTTGATGGCCGCCGCCGGCGCTCGGCTCGGCGACAAGGCGACGACGCAGGAGGCGCGCGTCCTCGTCCCGGGCGCGAAGCCGCCGCCGCCGCCGGAGCTCGGCATGGGCGAAGGCTGGCACGGCGAGGAGGTCGCGTTCGGGGACAACGCCGGGCTCGCAGGCGCGCTGGCGGTCGACGACGAAGGGGTCCCTCACCTCATCTACTACACGAAGAACGAGCGGCTCCGCTACGCGACGCGCCCGGCGGGAGCGGCGGCCTTCGGCGAGCGCGTGCGGGGCGTGTTCGACAAGCAGGACGTCGACGACCAGGCGGGCGGCTCCTACACCATGTCCACCGACCTCATCGTCGAGAACGGCACGGTGGTCGCGAGCTACTGCCACTGGAACTACGTCGACAGCCAGCTCAAGGTGGCGCTCCTGCCGCCGGGGGCCGAGCGCTTCGACGTGGTCGCCGCCACCCCGCTCCTGCGCACCGTCGACGGCTGGCACAGCACGCTCGTGCCGCTCGGCGACGGCAAGGTCGAGGTCTACTCGGTCGCCACCGGCGACGCGAAGCTGCTGCGCGGCGTCATCGATCTGAAGCAACCGGCGCCGTTCGAGGAGCGCAGCACGTTGCTCGACCGGCCAGGGCCGAGCGTCGTCCGTCGCGCGCCCGACGGCACGCTGTGGATCCTCACGCGCTACCTCGGCTTGCTCTCCCTCGACGAGAAGCCGGGCGTGTCCCTGATCGAGCTGCCGGGCGGCGATCCGGCCAAGGCGCGGCGCTTCTTGCTCGAGGAGGGCATGGGGCGCGATCCCTGGATCGACCTCGCGCTGCTGCAGGATGGCACCCCCGTGGCCGTGTGGACCTCGCGCGAGACGCTGTCCATGAAGCTCTACGTCCACGAGCGCGAGTGACGAACGCGCAATGCGAAGGGTCGCGGGGTACCCTACCGGTATGTGCATCCGCGGCGCGCTCGCGCTGTCATTCCTCGTCGGGCTCGCTGGCTGCGATCGCCCGCTGACGCCCGCGCGCGGCTGCACGCTCGACGTGGACTGCGCCAAGGGCGAGGCCTGTGTGTCGAGCCGCTGCCTCGTGACGGGTGACGGCGTCGACGGGGGGCCGAGCCCGCTCGACGCCGGCGCGCCCGATTCCGGCGTGGACGCGGGCCCCGAGGACGCCGGCCCTCCCTGCGAGCCCGACACCCTCGGCAACGACACGCTCGCGACCGCTCATGAGCCGGGCCTCAACGCGGAAGACGGCGTCCCCGCGGCAGGGCACTTCTGTCCCGTCGCCGACGAGCACCTGCGCTTTCACGGCTTCGAGGGCGATCCCGTGCAGGTGGTCGCGCTCTGGGGGCAGGACGCCGACGTCGACATCGAGCTGATCGATCCGGGGCAGACCGTCGGCGACACCATCGGCCTCTCGCTGCACGAGCGCATGGAGGTGGCCACCTCGGTGCTGTCCGCCGGCGGTGAGCACGTGGTGCGCCTCTACGTCGTCGGGGACGTGCCCGCGGGCGGGCTCGACTACCACGCGGAGATCCGCTCGGGGCTGCCCTGTCGCACGGAGGCCGGCTGTGTCGGCGTCGGCGAGCTCCGCTGCTTGATGCCGGTGTGGACGCCGGAGTCCGAGGCCGGTGACGCGCCCGCCACGGACGTCATCTTTCGCGGCGGGATGTGCGCGAAGCCGTACGTCCCCTGCGACCCCGCGAACGCCGACAGCGTGACGGCGGAGGGCGTCTCGAACAGCCGCTTGAACGCCATCGTCGGTATGCCCACCGCGTCGGCCTGGTCCTGCCAGCTCGACGAGGACTGGTACAAGTACGACATGCTCACCAGCGGCGACCTCACGCTGCGCTTCACGAACGAGTCGACCACGGCGGCGACCTACTTGCTGACGGCCTTCGACGTCGCCGGCAACATGCTGCAGGGCATCGGCTGGGCGAACCTCCCCGTCGGCCAGGCGCGCGCGCTGCTCATCCCCTACCTCGGCAGCGGCAGCGTCGTGTACGTGCGCGTGATGCAGCTCCACGCCGACGAGTTCGGGCTCTACAGCCTGCGGGCGGAGACCTTCGCCGCGCAGTGCGCCGGCGTGGGCGACTGCGCTCGACCCGAGGCCCGCGACTTCGGACGGACGGAGTGCCGCGCCGGCGTGTGCGAGTGCCCGCTGCCCGACGCCTGCTCGCCTCCGTAGGTCCGCCGCCGCACGACGCCGGCGGTTGTCACGAGGGTCCTGAGTGGACCAGAGTAGCGGCGATGCGCGCTTACCTCCTCGGTGGGAGGCCCATTTACTTCCCCTTCCTGTCCGGCCTGCTCGAGTACGAATGCTCGACGTGCGACGCGCCCTGCTGCCGGGGCACCCCGCTCGGCATCGGGCGCAGCAACGAGCTCGTCACCCTCGAGCGCGTGCAGCCGCGCATCCCGCTGTTCACGTCGCCGGGCTTCGCCGGCTCCGCCATGTTGAGCATCACGCCGCCGCACGAGGCCTGTTGGTTCCTCGACGACAAGGCGCGCTGCCGCCTGCACAAGGTCGCCGGCCCGCACGCGAAGCCGTCCGGCTGCCGACTGTTCCCCTTTCACCGCGTGCGCAGCGTCGGCGAGGCGGTCGTCGTGCTGCCCGACTTCCTCTGTCCGTTGCAGCTCAGCGACGGCCCCGGCGTCTCCCCGCGCTCGAGCCACGACGAGCTCGCCCTCGAGATGCACCGCACGGGCGTGCCCCGCGGCGGTCACTCCCAGCTCCAGCCGCCGCGGGACATGACGTGGAAGGAGGCGCTGCCCCTCGAGCGCCGCGTCGTCGATGCCGCCGAGCACCACCTCGATGACGACGACTACCTGCCCTACGCCGAGACCCAGGAGCGCCTCACGCACAAGTCCCTGGCGACGCCGCGAAAGAAGAGCGCGGTGGCCGTCGCGCGCGACACCATGGAGCGCTTCCTCGGCAGCCGCGCGCGTCCCTCGGCGGAGGCCGTACGCGAGCTGGTGGCGCTCACCGGCACGCTGCGCTTGATGACGTCGTCGCTGCCGCGCCGGGACATGCCCGCATTGCTCATCGCGCTCAGCGTCTTCCTCGGCGAGTACGAGGCCATGCGCGGCAGCCGCCGGAGCCCGCGCACGTCGGTGACGATGCTCGAGCAGCGCCTGCCGTTTTTGTACGTGCTCTCTCACCTCGGCGACCGACCCATGGTGAACGATCCCGACGAGGCCAAGCGCGTCATCACCTCGCTGCCCGCGGTGCGCGCCCCGCTGCTCGAGGTGCTCGAGCGCCTGGTCGAGAACGAGGACCTCACCGTCGCCTCCACCCTCGAGGACATCCTGCGCGACCAGGGCGCCGCCTTTCAGGCCCCCCTCGGCGCCGACGCGGTGACCATGTTGCACGGCCTCGGCCGCGTCCTGCTGCGCACCGGCATGTTCGTGCCGCTCTGATCTCTGGCGCTTGACAGCGCTCAGGGGAAACCGGAAGCTGACGACGACCCGCGGGCGTAGCTCAGTTGGTAGAGCATCAGCTTCCCAAGCTGAGGGTCGCCGGTTCGAACCCGGTCGCCCGCTCCATTCCTGGCCGCCCCTGTGGCGGCCTTCTCTTTGTCGTCGTGCCCGTCACTTCACCCTCCGAAGCTTGGTGGCCGCCTGGTGGCGGTCCCGCCGGGTGCGGTCCGCCCGCTCCAGGTCCTCGAGCATGCGCTCGGGCGTCATCTGCAGGTAGCGGCGGAGGAGCAGCTCGAACGCGTGGTGCCCCATGAGCTTGCGCAGCGTGAGCTCGGAGACCCCGTCGCTCCACAGCCGCGTCGCGCCGGCGTTGCGGAGCGCTTTGAACGTCACGTCGCGGTGGATCGGCGCCGGCCAGAGCAGCATGTTGCAGCGCGGGCACCGCTCGTCGCCGGCGTACGCTTCGACGACCCTCGTGAATTGCTTGCCGTGCTCGTTGATGCAGCGCCGCCGCCGGCACTTCAGCATCCAGCCCTTGACCATGCCCGCTCGCGCGAGGCCGGCGCGAAACATGTCTGCGAGCTTCCGGTCCTCGGGCTGCCGGTCGCCGTCGTGCCAAGGGAGCAGGTACGGCGAGTCGCCGGAGAGCTCCCACGCCTCGTTCACCCAGCGCATCGCGCGCGTCGTGAGGGGCACGAGCCGGACGTCGCCGGTCTTCGTGCCGCGGTCGTGGCTCTTGCGGACGGTGGCCGTCTGCCGTGCCCGGTCAACATCGAGTTTCTCGAGCCCGAGCAGCTCGCCGGCGCGGCAGCAGGTCTCGTAGGCGAGCGCGACGAGGCAGCGGTCGATCGCAGCGAAGTGGGGGAGTGCGCGCTCCACCTCGTCGGGCTCCACGATGTCGAGCACCGTGTCGCCGATGTGCTGCATCGGGTAGCCCGCGACGGGGTTCGGACCCGCCCACAACCTCGGCGTGGCGCGGTTGATGGCCGCCTTCAGGTTCTTCAGTCCGTGGTTAACCGTCTGCGGTTTGCGCCCCTTCGCGCGCATCGCCTCAACCCACTCATCGATGACGCTCTTGTCGAGGCGCGAGACCTTGATGGCGCGCATCTCGTCGTCAACGTGCGCGTTGAAGTGGCTCGCGACCGAGGCGTGCGACGGCTTGCCCTCGAGGTACGCTAGGTAGGCGTCGATGACCTGGCCGAGTGCCGGGTTCTTCTCGAGGATGCCGGCGCGGTCGAGCTGGTGCGTCTTCCGGAGCTTGGTGAGCGTCGTCTTCGCCTCGTCCTTCGACGTACCGGACCACACCGACGTCGACGAGCCGTCCGCCTCCACGCGAAAGATGTGGTAGCGCGTGCCCTTCTTCGTCTGGCGTGGCTTGAGGCGGAAGTGCGTCACGGCGCGTCCTCGTCGACAAGGCCAACAGCAACGCAGACCACCCCGAGGGCGCCGTCCTCTATGGCGCGGAAGATTGCGGCGTCGAACATCTCATGCACGACCGTGGTTCCGTCCTCCTGCTCATCATTCAGGACGCGCAGCACCTCGTCCGCGAAGGTCTGAGGATTGGTGACGCGCGGAGGCACGTAGCAGCCCGTCTCCTCGTCGTAGTGCACCAAGCGCTCGTCCGGCGTGGCCTCGACGGCCTTCGCCAGGGCGGCAACAGGCAGCCTGATGACGATTGCCCCGCGCTCCAAGGCCACCTTCATGACGCCGCCCTCCGCTCGCGCTCGTCCATCCACCGACGCAAGCTGCTCTTGCGCCAGCGCCTCCTCGAACCGGCCTTGAACGACGGGAGCTCGCCGCGCGCGCTCGCCCGGTACGTCCAGGAGCGCGACATGCGGATGAACGCTGCCGCCTCCTTCACGGAGGTGATCACGTCGTCCTCAAGGGTGGCCACCGCGGTGCTATCCACGGTCCGCCTCCGCGCGGGATCGGCGCCACTCGGCCGGCGTCGCGTTAGTCGGCACGGACCCCACACTGTCCATGGCCTCGATGAGCGCGGCGCACTCTTCGACGGAGAGACGCACCCGCAAGCCCTCCGCTACACCTGCGTCCGTGGTCGGCGGGTCGGCCCAGGCCACCTGCGCGTAGAAGCGCCCGACGGCCCGAGCGAGCGCCTCGAGCAGCGCGCCTTCCTCCTTACGCGCGGCCGCCTCAGCCAGTGCCTCTCCCCTCGCCGCGTCCCTCTCGCGAGTACGCTCGTCGAGCGCGGCCGCGAGCTGCTCGTTCGCAGAGACGAACGCTGCCGCCTCCGGCCGGCCGAACACGAAGACGGGAACATTGTTGTAGGTCCCAACAAAGCCCGGCTCGCCGCGGCGCGGGTGCTTGGCACCGTCCTCGGCCGCGGCGTTGTCCGGCTCGTTGGCGAGCTGCTCGAAGAGCTCGACGAGCGCTTCGGGGCTCATGCGCAGCTCCGCGACGCCGCGGGCCACCGCCTCCTTAACTTGCTGCAGCACGGGCACGGTCGTCACAGCGTCGCTCCATCCAGCCAGGCGCCGGCGTCACCCAGCAGGTTTTCGGTGCTCGGGAGGCGGCGGCGCGCGAGGCCTCGGTCGCGCGCGCGACACGCGGCGACGGTCGAGAGGCGCGTCGTCACCATGGCCGCGATCGCACACGCGGTCAGGCGGCCGTGCCGCTCGGCCTCGTCGGCGATGAGCTCCTCGGCGCCGCGGCGGTCCATCATCACGCGGCCCGCCGCAGGTGACGCTTCGCGCGGCGTGTCGCCTCGCCAGCGCTCACAATGCCGTCCTCTACGGTGATGCCGTCGTAGAGGCGCAGCGCGTAGCGCACGCGGCCGCGGCCGCCGGCGCCGATGTGCTGCACGATGCTGCACGATGCTGCACCGGCGCCGAGCGTGCGGAGGACGCGCGCGGTCACGCGGCCTCCAGCGTGTCGATGCGGCGGCGCAGGCGCGCCTGCTCCTTCACGAGCGACGCGATGAGCTCCAGGTGCTCGAGACGCTCGGCCTCGAGCTCGTCGACGCGCTCGGCGAGGTCCTCGAGCCCCCCCCCCTCGGCGGGGTCGTCGTCAGCCTCGTCGGCCTCCTCCTCGTTGTCGCTGAGCAGCTCCACCGTCGAGCGCGCGACGCCGTGACGCTTCGCGATCTTGGCGTGCGCCATACCCTGCTCCAGGTCCTCGAGGATCGCGGCCCGCTTCTCTTCTGACAGCCTCATTCTCCGCCTCCCTGCGCTCGCGCGCGTTTCTTCTCCACCTGGTCAGCCCAGCGGCGCAGCCGGCGGGCGAAGGTTCGGTGTGCGACGGCGACCGCCAAGCCCTGGTCGCTGTGCTGGAGCGACCGCTGCTCCTCCTCGTGCGCAGCCCACCGGAGCGTCGCCGGATCGAGCCAGGCAGGGAGGACGAGGCCCACTCAGGGGACCTCCCCCGCCGGCGCGCCGCGGCGGCGAAGGATGGCGTCGCACTCCTGCAGGACCTCGAGCGGAAGCCCGGCCGCCTCGGCGCGCCGGTGGTAACGGTTGTGCCGCGACGCCAGCCACACGCGCAGCATCGCTAGCTGGCGCCCGGTCAGCTTGCGGCGCTGCGACTCGGCGTAGCGGGCGAGCACGGGGCGGTCGACGTTGCCGCCGTCGGGCACACCGATCATGGCCTCGTAGAGCGGGCGGTCGTTCTCGTCGGCTGGCTCGAGCGGGATCGTGCGGATCTCGTCGAGCGGGTCGTCGTCGATCGGGACGTAGGTGCTCGCGGGGTCGGCGGCCGACGTGTCGAGGGTGAGCTCGTACCGGCAAGAGGACTCCAGGTGCACAACCCCAGAGGCGTCGACGTCGGCGACCTCGAGCTGCATCAGCATCGACGGACAGCAGGCGTCCGCCGCCAGCTCGGTGGTCCACGGCTTACCGCACGTCGGGCAGGCCCACGCATCAGCGGCACGTCCGTCGGCAAAGAAGAGCGGCAGTGCTGACATCAGAGGTCCCGGGCTCTCTGCACGGCGCGACGGAGGTCACTCAGCGCGTCGGGCGTCGGGTTGGCGAGCGCCGCGGTGGCGGACTCCAGGAGCGCCGTGAGCGCCGCGGAGCTCACGACCTGCAGGCCTGAGGTGTTGGCCTCCGCGAGGGTCGCGTCGACGGCGCCGCTGATGCTCTGCAGGTCGGTGGCGACGCGCGCAAGCAGCCGCTCGAGGTCGAGGATGCGGACGCGCGCGCGCAGGAGCGCGATGTGCTCAAGAGCGCCCGCCGAGGAGGCGGCGACGGGGGGAGACGCCGCCTCCTCGGGAGCTACCGTCAGGTTCGCCCGTGGGGGAGCGGGTTCACCTGTCGGATGGGTGTCAGGCGCCGTCCCAAGCTGGGACTGGACGTCTGCGCGAAGGGCTTCGAGCGACGGCGGGGCGTAGCCATCCTCTGACAGTCGCCGCTCTACCTTGCCGAAGGGGACGGGCTCGCCGGCGTAGCCGTGCTCGAGGTAGATAAGCCACTCGCCGCCGTCGACGTCCTCCGCCGCGACAGCGTCTGGCACCAGGACCCGACGCAGGCGCCAGCCGTTAAACCGCGTGACGTCGCGGTTGACGAGCTCGCGGAGCGCGCGCGCGAGGGACGGGTCGGGTGCGAGGGCGGGCTGCCCGTTCTTCAGCAGCGTGACGCCGCGCTCGGTTGGCACCAGGTCGATCGGCTCGTCGGCGCAGGCCTCCGCGTGCTCACGCGAAGCGAAGCCGTTGTTGCAGCGCTCGCAGACGATCTCGGGCGACGGCTCGGTGCTGCCGCGAAAGGAGAGGGGGGCGACGCCGGATGCGCCGCCCCCCTCGGGGTGTCCATCTCCGCCGGGCGGGGAGGAGAGGATGTCGTGGCTTCCGTCCCAGCCGATCGTGGTCGCGGGCTCGCGCTTCTCCATCTTGTCTCTCCCGTGGCCGCCCGGCCGTTGTGAACACCCAGAGGAACCGTAGAGGCCGTCGAAGCTGCACCGTGCTCGCTGCATCTGCAGATCACTCGGTGCGCTCGGCGCAAGGGACATGCGTACCGCGGCATCGGTACAGATTGCAACGCTATCGTGATGAGAAAAATAGGAGCATACTTCTAGCCTAACATGATACAAATGACCTAACCTATTGCCATTGCAAAGGGAGCCTGATGAACGTCTGCCCCGTGCCCATCGAAACAGACGCCGAAAAACAGGCACGGATTGCGCGGCGGATCCAGGAGCTGCTGCGCGAGTTCAAGCGGCTCGGCGTCGAGAGCAGGGACGAGATCGCTCACACGGTCGGGACGTCGCGACAGACGATCTGGCGCCAGGCGAAGCAGGACACCGAGCCGCAGCAGACCTTGGTGACGGCGTTGGAGTGGCACCTCGAGCGGCTCAGGGAACGGCTCGCCGCTCAGGGCAAGCTGCCCGAGGGCGAGCCGATGCCGGCGGCCGTCCCGCTGCCGATCCTCGGGATCGTCAACGCCGGCCACCTCGTCACCCAGGAGCAGCAGGACCTCGGCACGATCGCGGTCGAGCGGAAGCTAGTGCCCCGAGGGCGCGGCTACGTGTTGCAGGTCGAGGGCGACTCGATGGCACCGGCGTACCGCTCCGGCGACCTGGTCGTGGTCAACCGCGATGCCGAGCCGCACGTGCGCGACGTGGTCGTCGTGGACGTGCCGGGCCACGGGACCGTGCTCCGGCGCCTGGTGATGTCACGCGGGAAGACGCGCCTCGAGGCGGACTCGCGGGGGTACGAGCCTTTGCCCTTCGATGACGAGGAGATCGTGCGCCAGGGTGTTGTGGTGGGCTTCCTGGGCAGCGCGCGCAACGGGTGACGCTCGCTCGGACGGCGCGGTAGGGTCGTCGGATGATGCGAATGCCCCCTCTCTTCGCCGTCCTCCTCGCTGCCCCGTCGCTCGCCCAGGACGTGCCACCGATGGAGCTCCCGGACGCGCCTGAGGCACCGGCACCGGCCGCGGTGACCCCCGTCCCGACGGCGACGACGCACAGCGAGGCGCGCCTCTACGAGCCCGCGAAGCGGGCGAAGCACGCGTGCCGGTATCGAGACGGCGCGTGGGAGTGCTTGGACCTCGAGCACTTCAATGTGCTCGTCACCACCGACATAGAGCACCCCGAAGGCCTCAGCGTCGCAACGGCGCCGCTGCATGCGGAGGATGACGAGGGAGGTGGCCATTGCATCCAGGCGTTCCGCGTCGCGTTCAGTCATCCAACCAAAGAGATCGTCGTCGACTGGACGCGCGCCACGCTCACCGTCAACGGCGCGGCGAAGCAAGTCGTCCCTGGCTTCTCGCGCGGCATGACGGCCGCGCTTGAGCAGCGGAGGTCCGTCGCGGCGCCGGGGGCGACGTTGGTGGAGGCTGTTGGTGCTCTCGACCAGGACTGTGCGGCGCCGGCGCTGCGGCCGAATGAGGATCAGCGGCTGGAACTCGTCCTGCGTCTGCCGGTGACGCTAGGGGGGGCAGCGCACATCGTCTCTGCGACGACCACGGCAGTGTGGCAGGGCGCAAGCGAGCGGGACGCCGTTGCCCTCCTGGCCGTGCCTGAAGAGCAGGACGCGTCGGGCTGGCACTGGTGGGGGACCGCCGTGCCGTTCGCGGTCGGGGCCCTGGCGGCGGCCGGCGTCGCAACAGGCGCCGCGCTCTCCAACGCTCAGACGATCAATCCCCTCATCCTGACGCCGGTGATCTTCCTCGGTGGCACCGTCGTATATGGCGGCTGCTGCGCTGGCTGCGGCTGGTTCTTGCTGGACCGCAAGCCTCAGGAGCGGCAAGCCCGGGCCCAGGAGAGCAATCGAGAGCGTGCTGCGTTACTCGAGAAGCGCCGAGCGCTCGGCCTCGAGGGAGTCGCCTACTGACGCTCAGTCGAACGGACAGAGCATCAGGTCGCCGTCGCTGCCGGCGTGCGCGACCATCACCTGGCCGTTCGACGCGACCTCGGTCGTGCTGTGCTCGAGGAACTCCGCGGGCCAGGGGCCGAGGATGCGCTCGCCGTTCTCGGTGCCGCTGCCCGGGATCGACGTCGACTGCAGCAGCACCTCCTCGCCGTACTTGTCCGCGTAGACGTTCAGCTCGATGGCCGTCTCCGTCGTGTTGCGCACGAAGAGCCGCGTCTTGTCGGCTTGCGCGGCGAACTTGTTCCCGGGCGAGGCGTCGCTCGCCTGCTCGTTGAACGAGCCGCCGTGCGGCGGGTTCGCGGCGACCTTGGTTAGCGCGGTGCATCCTGCGGGCATGAGCTACTCCTCTTCGGTGACGAGCTCGGCGGCAGCCTCGTCGAACGGGCTCTCGGGCCCCATGATCTCGTCGCCGACGGTCTCGGGCTCAAGCGAGTTCAGGTAGGCAACGCGAAGGCCCTGCAGGCGCTCGAGCAGCTCAGCCGGCTTCTTCACGCCGGGAGCGCTGAAGTTGTCGGGCTCGACGTCAGCGAAGCCGCCGGCGACGAGCGTGTCTGCGGCCTCGAGGCCGACGTTGTAGCGCTCACCGACGAAGAGGCGATGCCCCTTCGCCGTCGGGTGCGGCGCGTTCTGGAGGATGCGGATGAAGACACTCGGCCGCTTCACGCCGTCGCCTTTCGGACGCCCTTGGCGACGTGGTGCAGGAGCTCGTTGCCGGAGAAGGCCGCGAGCGCGACCATGGCTGCGCGCGGGAGGTCTCCGCCGCTGGCTAGGTGCTCGAGCAGCGCGAGGACGGCCGCGAGCGCCCCGGTCACGACGGGCTTGAGGTACGGCGGCAGCTTGTCGAGCGCGCGCACCCTGTCGAGCACCGTCATGACGGTCTTGAGCAGCGCGGCGCCGGCGAGCAGCACGACGGGCAGCCAGACGGAGAGCTCGACGAGCGGAGCACCGGTGTCGGCAAGCGCCGTCCCGCAAACGAGGACGCAACAGGCGCCAGCGACAGCGGCGAACGGCGCGCGCAGCAGCGGCGCCAGGTGGAGGCCGACCAGGACGGCGGCGAGAGCGACGAGGGCGAGGGTGAATAGGTCGTTCATGCGGCCAGCTTCCCCCCGCTCGAAGCTGCGGCGGGTCAGGCCGGAATGAGCGAGTGCCAGTTCGGCATCTGCACGTGCGGCCGGTCTCGCCGGAGCGCGCCGGTCTTCGGGTCGCGGATGTTCACGCGCGCCAGCTGATGGCGCTCGCAGGCCTGCTCGAGCGCCTCCCACGCCGCGAGGGCATCCGGGCTCCCGTCGTCCCATAGGTCCGGGTAGCGCGGGTCGGACGGGTGCGCGCGCACGGCGACGTGGAGCGGGTGCAGCACCAGATCGGTCGCGAGCGAGGGACGGTAGTTGTGCGGGCTCTGTCCTGGCCGCGCGTTGCTCACTCCCTCGTCGAAGCGCTTCTGCTGGTCCTCCGGCGAGCGGTAGCCCTCCCAGTAGGCGAAGCGGCCGCCGAGCTCGGCGAGCAGCGCCTCGGTGCGCGCGAGCAGCAGCGGGTGGAGCTGGCTGGGGACGAGGATGCGCCGGCGCGCGAGGGTGCGGAGGGTCGATCGTTGCCGCGGTGGGGTCATGCCTCGATCGTCGGCGCCGATGAAGCTGCGGGCTCAGATGGTGAAGCTGGTCTCGTCGGAGGCCTCGCCGGCGTTGCCGAGCGAGTCCCGCGGGACAATGCGGCAGTACCAGGTGCCGGCGGCAAGGCGCCGCACCGTCGCGTACGTCGACCGAGTCGTCGGCCGGAGAGTCAGCGCGGAGGGCGCGAATCCGGACGATGCGCTGACGTGCACCTCCATTGTGTCCCATGCCCTCGAGCGGGTCGTCGGGTACGCCCAGCTGACCTCCACCAGAGTCGGCGCGCTGCTGCTCAGCACGTCTACCGTTGGCGCGGCCGGCTTCGCTGGGCCCAGCACCCCCGTCGACGCTACGTAGCCGGCGTCCTGGATGACGTCGAAGTGCCGCTGACGCCGCGCGGGCGCGGCGGCGTCGCGCAGCGTGAGCTCGGACCGCCAGACGCGCCCCATGCGCTGGCGCACGCGCTGGATGCCGTACTCGAGCGTGTTCGAGAGCGTCCCGCTCTTGCTGAGCGACAGGGGGATCATCTCGGCGGACTCCGGCCCGAGCTTGCATGTGTCGCCGGGCTCGATGGCGACGTTGTGGCGCAGCTCGATGGTGATCTCGCCGGCCTCGTCCGCCAGGTCGGTCACGACGCGCGTCGCGAGGTCGCTCGCCTCCGTGCTTTGCTTCACGAGGCCGGTGCTGGCGACGCCGATCCTCGAGTAGAGCCGGCCGAAGAGCTGCACGGAGGCCTTGTCGACGGCGCTCTCGACGTACTTCCGCTCGAGGCCGAGGTTGTCCTCGGCGGCGACGTTGCCGAACTCGACGACGTTGATGTTGCGCGTGTCGTCGCCCGTCTTGCGCACGCCCGAGGTCGGGAACCGGGCGAACGGCATGATGGTCCCGACCTCCTCGCTGGTCGACGGGTTGAAGATCTTCCAGCGGAGCATCTGCCGCTCGTCGTCGAAGGCCTGCTTCACCGACCAGCCGAACTCGGCCATCGCCTCCTGCAGCGCGCTCAGCACGTCGCGGTCCATGCTCTGCAGCCACTCGTAGGCGTTGATCATCGTGGCGCTCGGCACCCAGAGCTCCGGCTTGCCGCCTTTGTAGCCGTAGGTGCTCCAGAGCGTGCCCGTCGTCTCGGCCGCGAAGGCGCCGGCTGTCGTCGTCTGCAGCAGCACCTCCTCGTCCGTGTGGTTGGCCTCGAGGAGGTTGAGCGCGTGCTCGCCGTCGTAGTTGGTCGTGCCCTCAATGTAGACGTCGTCGCCCGCGCCGATGTCGATGGGCTTGCCGCGGCCCACCGTCGTCGCGGCGAACAGCTGCACCTCGATGGCGTTGCTGGCGCCGGAGTCGTCGATGTTGAGGACCGAGTACTTCGACGGGTCGTTGTCATCCACGAGCTGCTGCAGCTCTCCCTCGATGGCGGTGCCGCCGACGGTGCCGTAGACGCGTTCGCCGCCCGTCGCCGGGTCGGGTTCGATCCACGTCTTCTGCAGCGCGCGCGGTGCGCACGAGACCGTGACGTCGTTGTCCCCCACGGTCACGTCGGTGATCTCGCCGTCGAATTCCACATCCCACGCCTGGAGCTGGTCGGCGAGCTCGCGCGTGGCGCCGAGCGGGAGCGTCGCCGTCTCGATGACGATGCGCCGGCCGGCCTGCAGGAGCGGCGTGGCGTCGTAGTTCAGCGGGTTGAAGCGGTTGCCCTGGTCGTTCAGCGGGCCGGGGATGAGCGAGTCCTCCGGGTCGAAGACGAGCGGGCTCATGTTGAGCAGGCGCAGCCGCGGCGCGAGCCGCACGGTCGCCGTGCGCAGCGTGGCGTCGACATCGTCCTCGGTCTCCGCGTCGAGGACCCACGACAGCCCGAAGAGTTTGGAGAGGTCGACCATGGCGGTCATGCCAGGCTCCGCCCTGCGATTCCGGCCGCCGCAAGCGCGGCCGCCTGCGTCGAGGTGAGCACGTCGTCGAAGAACGCGACCTCGTCGAACGCCGTCTCGGCCGCCCCGTTGCCACCCTCGACGTCACCGTCCGAGGCCAATAACCGCCCGATGGCGGCGTGGGCCGCGCCGATTGGGATGCTGTCGGCGAGCACCCCAATCGACTCCCACAGTTCGACCGCCACCAGCGCTCCGTCGACGTAGACCTTCACCCGGTCTGTGCCGTCGCCGCTGTCGATGGCCCCGTTGTACGCGACGACGACGTGATGCCACGTGTTGTCCTGGATGGCTGCTGCGCCTGTCCGGACCGAACGAAATTGGCTCGGGCCCGACGTCAACTTGAAGAAGAACGCGCCGCGGACCTTGCCCTCAAACACGTCGAGCCACACCTGCCGCTGCGCGTCGGCAAAGGACGCCTTCCCGAACAGGAACCTCCGCGTCGTCGTCGAGGCGCAGCGCACCCACATGGCGACGCTGAACGCTGCGTCAGCGGGCGTGATGTACTCGTTCAGCACGTTTCCGAGGGCGAGATGGAAGTCGGTCCCCTGCAGCGCCTGGTTCACCTTGCCCGCGACGATCGCCCCGCCGACGATCGTCCCGTCGAGACCACCAACCGAGTCAGACACAACCGCGCCGTCGACGTCGGCCGTGTCCATCGACCAGTAGGCCACCAGGCTCGCCAGCGTGACCGTGATGCTGAACGGCGCAGACGACACGGTACCGAATGAGTTGGTTGCCTCGACGACGACCTCGTACACGCCGAGCGCCGTAGGTGTACCGCCGATCTTTCCCGTGCTGGCGTGCAGCGACAGGCCAGCAGGGAGAGCGCCGGAAGCCAGCACGAAGCTCGTGCCATTCGTCGTCGGCGCGAGCGAGAACGCCACACCGAACGTCGCGGAGCCAGCTGGGTAGCTGACCTCGATGCTCGACTGCCCCTCGATTGAGATCGAGAAGGGCGCGCTGGTGGCGGCGCCTCCAGGACCGGACGCCTCGACGACGAGGTCCGAATACACGCCCGGTGTCGTCGGCGTGCCGCTAATAACGCCCGTGCCTGCGTCGAGCGCTAGCCCTGGCGGCAGCGTGCCGCTCGACACGCTGAACGCCGACCCGTTCGTGGCGGGGGCAAGCGCGAACGTTTCGTCAGCCTGGCCGGTCGCGTCTGCGTACGACACCGCCGCCGCCCACTCGAGGTCGGGCCCCTCGTCGAAGTTCGGCTGCTCGACGCGCACGCGCAGGAACTTCGTCACCGCGATCGGCACCTGCGTCATGGCGACCGACGACAGGCCGACCAGGTGCTCCGGGTACCAGGGCCGCACGGCGCGGAAGAAGGTGTTCCGCATCGCCTCCATGCTCGCGGCGTAGGAGACGACGCGGATGTCGTCGAGGCGCCCGTCGAGCTGGTTCGCACCCGTCGAACCGTCGTACTCGCCCGCGACGACGAGCACCGCGTTCGAGCCGCCCGTCGGCAAGAGCACGTTCGTGAACAACTCGAAGTAGCGGGCGCCGGTGCGCTTGTCCCAGATGTGCACCTCGAGATCACACTTCGCCGGGTTGCGGTTGCTCGATGGCTTCCGCACGACGCCGAGCTTGTACGCGCGGCCCGTCTGAAGCCCGGCGGCGCTCGTGGTGTTGCTGACGTCGGTGCCGGATCCGGTCTCCCAGAACACGTTCAGCTCGTCGCCGACGACGCCTACGGCGAGCAGGGCGTTCTCCGCGGCGTCGTCGCTGTCGCGGTCGCCGCTCACCGAGACGAAGCGCTGCGTCCCTGTCACGCTGTCGATCTCGAACCAGAGCTCAAGCGTGAGCTGGTCGCCCCGGAAGGCCGCCTGCTGGCCGGAGTCGAGGAAGAACTCCTGCTGCTGCGTGCCGTCGAAGTCACGCGCGCCGTAGAGGCCCGCGGCGTCCGACGGCCAAAAGAGGCCCGGCGCGACGTCGCCGCCGCCGTTGATGGTGCTGCCGCTCGGCCCGCCGACGGCGTCCACCATCGGGTCCTCGTTGGCCTCCTCGTCGCAACGGAGCAGGACGACGGTGTCATCCGCGATGAGCGGCACGGGGGCGTGAGCGGCGCCGAGAGCGCGCGCCATCGGACTACTCCTCCCCTTCGGCGCCGAGCTCCTTGTTCCAGCGCTTCCTGAGCCGCGCGAGCGCGCGCAGCTCGCCGTCGTTCTCGCGGCTCGGCTCCGACGCCGCGCGGTGCACGGCGGCGTCGTACTCCACCTGCAGGTCCTTGAGCGCGCGCCGCGCCATCCGACGCCATGCTCCCTGCCCGCGCGCCTTCTCGGCCTTCACGCGCTCGACCTGCGTTGCCAGCGCTCGACGGTGGTCTGCCACCTGTCGGCGCAGCTCCGCTACCTCGGCCTCGTCCTCGCGGGCCATCAGGGCACCTCGCGGAGCTCGAGCTCGAGCTCGTACGCGGCCGCCGTGAAGCCGTCGCCGTCCGGGTCGGCGCCGAGCTCGTCCCGACTCGTCTCGCGCGCGATGACGTTCGGCTCGTCGCGGACGCAGTCACCGCCCATGCGCACCGCGGGGTGCGGCGTCATCGTGTTCGAGGCCGCCCAGCTCGCGATCGTCGAGACCCAGCCGTCGTCGAGCTCGAACGGGTAGAGAAACAGGTCGTCGTAGTTCTTCGCCGCGGCGACGCCGGCGAGCGTGTAGCCCGCGACGCCAAAGAAGCTCGGGCCGGTCTCGACGTTGATGACGTTGCCGAGCCCGTAGCTTCCGAGCACCCCGTCTCGATACTGTTTCACGCCGGTGGGGTCGGCCGCGTCGCCGCGTTCCACGTCGACGGCGCCCTTCACGATGTAGAAGTACCAACCGTCCGACGGGACCGAGTCCGCGGTCACCGTGTGGTAGGCCCAAAACATGAGCGTCCAGCCGTGCGTAGTCGGCGCCCAGTCGCGGACCGTCATCGTGCGCACGCCAGAGACCGCGAAGAAGATGCCCGAGCCGAGGGACAGCGACGACGCGCCGCGCTTCTTCGTCGTGGTGTCGCGCGACATGGTGCCGGCCATCCAGTTGCCCATGCCCGTGTTCGAGAGCGCGTAGTCGGCGGACGCAAACCCCTTGCTCTCGAAGTTGAAGCCGTGACCCCAGGCCTCGAGCCACATCATGTAGAGGTCCGCGAGCGAGCCGCGGAGCACGGGCGTGCGGCAGGTCCAGCGACGGAGCCGGTTGGTGCGCACCTCGAACGGCGTGCCGTCCGCTGCCTCGACGTCGACGTCACCGTGCCGCCGCGGCACCTCGCGAAAGCTATTCTTGTAGATGGGGATCGGCAGCCCGTTCAGCGTGAGGAAACTCAATTGCTCCTCCCCGGGTTGCTGTAGGGGCTGCTGTTTCGGTCGTGGCTGCGCCCGCGCCGCGCGAGGTTCTGGAGCTTTCGCTCCTCATTCGGCGGAGTGTTGTTCGCGTGGTACTCTTGGATGTTTACGACGAGGCCGGTCGACGCCATGCCCGGCGCGGCCGTGCCTCGAGAGGCGGCGAACTCGGCGCCGGCGATCCTGTAGCCGCTCGGGAGGTTGGTGAGCTCGCGCCCGACGTTGGCGAGCTTGCCGAGTTCAGTGGCGCCGTCCCGCAGACCCTCCATGAATCGCCGGCGCGCCTCGGCGGCTGCGCCGATGTCCTCGCGCGACCGCCCCTCTTCGAACGACATGTCTCTGATCTTGCGCGCGCTGCTACGCATCGCCTCGACCTGCTCGCTCGTCGCACCGAAAAGCGGGCCGAGGGTGACGGCGGTCGCGATGAGCACGAGCGACAGCATCTTGAGCGACTCGAAGAAGAACTCCGCCATGCCCGTGTTGAGCAGCAGGGCCTCCGCGAACGGCTCAAGCGCAAGGATGAGCTCGCCGAACAGGTCATCCATGCGTTGCTGCGTTTCCGCCCACGCCTGCGACTTGGTGGTCAGCGCGAACACCGTCGCCGCGAGCGCCATCAGAGGGATCACCGCCAGCGTCAGGCCGGCCGTGAAGACGGTGAGCGGCACCGTGATGGGCGCGAAGAGGAGCCCGATCGCGAGGAGCACGCTCGCGGACTTGGCGAGGATGTCGAAGGTCTCGTTGAAGCCGCCGCCCGCCAGCGACATGACGGTCTCGACGACGTCGCTGATCCCCTGCCGGATGATGTCCGTCTGCTGCCGCGCGAAGTCGAGCAGGCCGCCGCCGATGTCCATCGCGAAGCTGCTGCTGAACGACGAGAGCGCGTTCGCCGTGATGGCCGCGGTGTCGACGTGCGGCGTGGTTGCCGGGTCCTTCAGTTCGATCGTCTCGAGCTCGTCAGCCAGGAACCCAATGGCGCGGGAGAGAGAATCGAGTTCTCCTTGCGATGCGTAGCGCTCCTCCGTGGTGATCCTCGTGACGGTGACCGATGCCGGCTGTGGCGCCTGAGTAGATGGGGGCGCCGCAGACGAAGTCGGAGGAACGACGCCCGTACCGAAGCGTTCAATGAAATTCGGGGCGTCCAGCGCGTTCGAGGTGAACGTCTGCGTTGGCAGCGTTATCGTCGGACGGTCAGCGCGCAGCGCGCTCAGCAGTTGCTCCCGCTTGGCGTCGTGGCGGTCTTGGGCTCCGATCAGTTGTCCGAGCCAGCTCGTCCTGATCATCTGTCCGAGCGCGGCTACCACGCCGCCGCTCCCGGCGATCGCGTCGGCCAAGCGCTTCGCCTCCTTGGCGGTCGCGACCATCATCGGCATGAGCCCGCGGCCGAGCGCGTCCTTCGCGTTGTTGACGCTCGTGCTCATCTTCGAGAAAGCGTCGGAGTTCGTCTCGCCGAGCGCGGCCGCGCGCTCGAGCAGCGGCTCGCCCTTTCGGATCACCTCGTTGGTGAAGGCCTGCTTCTTCTGGACGTCGGTCAGCTGGCTGGCGACGAGGCCGAGCGACGCAGCATACCGATCGTTGGCCTCCTCGACGCTGACCATGATGCCGAGGTTGTCGAGGATGAGCTTCGACTGACGCGCGGTGCCGGTCACGATGCTGTCGAACATGAATTCAGCGCTCTGGCCGGTGGCCTTCGCGGCCGCGAGCGCGATGTTCGCGAGCTTGCCGAAGTCGTCCGCCGCGATGCCCATCACGTTGGCGAGGTTCGACTTCTTCACGAGCGTGGCGTCGTCGATGAGGCCGCGGGTGAGCGAGCGCATCTTCGACAGGCTGCCGCCCATGTTCTCGAACACCCGCCGCGCGTCCTCCGTCTGCGCGGCGGTCTGCGCGAGGTTGAAGGCACGGCGTGCCGTCTCGAGCGCGAGAAACCCGCCGACCATGCTCTTCAGCTTGCCGGCGAGCGCCTCGCTGGCCTTGCTCTGGTTCGTGAGCGCGGCGCTCTGGCGGTTCGTCGAAGACGTCGTGCGCTGAAGCGCCGCGTTCGTGTCGCGCGTCTGCTTCGTGAAGCGGCCGAGCGCGTCCCGCGCGCGGTTCGCCTCCGCCTCCCACTTCGATGCGTCCGCCTCATAGCGGGCGGTGACGGCGCCGACGTTGGTCACTCGTCGTCCTCATCGTCATCGAGCGACGCGTCAAGGTCATCGGGATCGGGCAGGAGCGGCATGTACGCGTCGTCCTCCGCGCGCTCGACAGCCTGCCGACGACGCTCAGCGTCCTCGAGGTAGGCGGCGGACGTCGCGGACTCGAACGGCACCTCGTCTCCCATGAGCTCGTCGGTGGTGACGCTGTCCTCGCTCCAGAGCGAGCGCATCGTCGACACCGGCCACGCAGCGAAGAACCGGACCCGCTCCCTCTCCTCCGCGGCGCGCCCCTGGATGAGCGCGCGCAGCTCGGCCGGCGTCAGCTTTCGGACGACGTCGACGGAGAGGTGGTAGCGGCCGGCGATCCAGAGGAGGCGGAGGCGCGGGTCTCGGGGAGGCCCGCCTGCTCTTCCCCCGGCTCCACCTCCTCGTTCTCGAGCTCGCCGAGCTCGCGAAAGACCTCAATGACGATCGGGCTCGCCTTCGCCTTCATCTCCTTGAACTTGTGGCGGCCGATCTTGTCGAAGAGTTTCGAGAGCTTCTTCCAGTTCACGCGCCGCCTATCCGTCGTGATGAACGACGCAAGGCAGATGGTGATCGCGAGGTAGCTGCCGCTCGCGAACGCCGAGCGCACGTCGTGGCCGAGCTTGTACTGGGCGAGCGTGTGGTCGGCCTGGGCGAGCGTGTCGCCGTCGATGGTCAGCGTGTAGACGTGGCCGTTGAGCTCGACCTCGTCGTCGTTGAGGACTTCCGCCATGGGACTCCCGGTTGGTTATGCCTGCGCGGTCGCGTTGATCGCGCCGGAGACGTAGAGGGTGCAGGAGGTCACCGCGAGGCCGCGCATCGGCGTCGAGGGCTTGAGCTCGACGCTGCACTCGAAGAGATCTTGCGGCTTGGTGGTCCCGTCGCCGCGCTCGCGCACGCCGGCGTAGATCATCGAGCCGTCCGCCTCGGCGGTGCGGAGGATGTTCTGGCCGCCGTCGCTCCTGTCGGTGAAGAACTTGAAGGTGTAGCTGCGGTTGCCGTGCCCGGTCTTGTGCTTGTCGTTGTTGCCGTCGTCGTTGCTCGTCGAGTCGTGGCGGGCGCGGCTGCGCGTCCAATCGCCGTCCATGTGCCCGCCGACCGCCGCGGTGAGCGTGCTCGTGGTGCCGACCCAGATGGTGTTTTCGTTACCGAGAAAGGGCGTGACCATGGATGGGCCTCCTGCCCGGCCATCGTCACCGCGGGTGAAGCTGCGGCGGTTGCCCCGCTCAGGGGATGAGCTTCGCGACGAACGCGAGCGCGACGCCGGCGAGGGCGAGGCTCCCTGCCAGGCCCCAGACCCAGCGCTCGAGCGACCGCACGCGCGTCTCCAGGTCCTGCACCTTCGCCTTCAGGCCCTGCCCTCGGGCCTCGGCGAGCTCCTCCTTGATGGCCGCGACGTCGCGCTGCAGGTCGTTCAACTTGTCCAGGACGGTCTGCAACTCGGTAGCGCTCATCCGGGCAGCGTCGCGCGCGGCAAAGCTGCGGGCGTCACCAGGCCGCGGCGCAGTCCTGACAGACGCGCTCGCCGCCGCTCACCTCGACGATGCTCGCGCTCCCGCAGCTCGGGCACGCGCGCGGCGGAGGAGGCACCTGCGCCGGCGGTGGGCTCGAGGTCGGCTCAGCGTCGCGCCATTTGATGGTGAGCGCGCGCTCCTCGGCGTCGCCGGCCTCGAGGCGCACCACGATGAGCTCGCCGCTGACGATGCCCTCGAGGAGCGGCACCAGGACCGCGAGCGCGGCGTTTTCGGTCGGGCCTGTCGGCAGCGTCATCCGGGCACCCAGAGCGTGAGGTTCAGGCTGACGTAGTTCGGCTCGAGGATGACCGGGCCGTCGATGGCCCACACGTCGAGGTACTCGGTACCGCTCACGCCCGTGAACGCGCCGGAGAGGTGGCTGGCGTCGTACAGCGCGCGCGCCCGGACCTTCGCCGCACCGAGCTCCGCCGCGGGGAAGCGGTCGAGGACCTGCATGTCGACCTCGCGCGCCTGGCCGCCGGCGTAGCGGTGCTGACGCTCGGTCACGAAGCGGACGACGGTCATGCGCTCGGTGATGAGCCCGCCGACCGGCTGCTCGACGTCGGGCCAGGTGTTCCGTCCGGCGCCCTCGATGTCGTAGTCGGCCGCGCGCAGAGCAGCGATCCGCGCCATCAGGTCGGCCTCGAAGTCGGGCGTGCTCACGATCGCCTCCGTCCAGCGAGGCGGCCGCGGTTCAGTTGACGTCGTGGCGTGTGCGCCTGCGGCTTCTCGGGGTGCACGGCCGGGACCGTCTCGAGCGACACGCGGCCGGCGATGAGCGAGGGCAGCAGCTCTTCGATGCGGCGGTTCAGCGTCGACGTGCTCGCCGAGAAGGCGAGCTGCCAGAACTTCCGCTGCGTCGGGTGCGTCTCGTGGACCTTCGCAGCGTGCGCCGCGCTGAAGCCACCCTCGATCGGCATCTGGCGCTCGAGGTACTTGGAGTCGCGCAGCTCGCCGGTTTGCACGGGCGGTAGCGCGGCCGAGAGAGCCTCTCCGGCGACGATGAAGAGCGCCGCCTCATGCGCGGACTTGTGCACGCGCTTCGCCTCGTCGAGCGCCTCCTGGACGCGCTTGGCGCTCTCCTCGATTCCGACGATGGCGAGGTGCACGACGTCACCTCTCACGCGCTCGCGATGCGCGCGTAGCTGTCGAGGACGCCCATGATCTCGGGCGGGATCGGCGTGCCGCCGAACGTCATGGTCGCGTTCTCGTAGGCCTTCTGCCGGAGGCGCAGGTCGACGCCGCGCGCGAGCCAGCGCGTGGTGACCATCTGCACGCACGCGTCCTCGAGGTCGTAGGGGAGCGTGCGGGTGGCCTCGAAGAAGTCGCCGTCCGCGTCTGCCGCCTGGGCGGGCGTCACGTAGCCGGCGGAGTAGGTCACCGTGAGCGTGCGTTCCTCGCTGCCCGGCACCGGCGAGCTCGTGAGACCCCCACGCGACCGAGCGGTCGAGGGCCAGCCGGCCGCGCGATAGACGTTGCCGACGTCCGCGTCGCGGAGCTCGTACTCGGCGGCGTCGATGGTCGTGCCGTCGTCCATGATCGAGGCGATGGAGAGGACCGGCGTGCGCTCGAGCAAGAGGAAGGCGCCGCCCTTCGGCGCGACGAGCTCGGCGATGGCGTCTTCGCGCTGGAAGGTGCGGCCGCAGTAGCGCTCGATGAGGTCGGACGCCGCGTTGATGTAGCGCTCAAGCCTCGCATCAACGACACCACCGTCCGTGGTGAGCGAGAGCTCATCCAGGACGGTGGCGAGGGTCGTGAGTGCGTTGGCCGCGAGGGTCACGGGCTACTTCTTGTCGGGCTTGGCCTCGACCTTCGGGGGCTTCGGGACCTTGTCCACCGGCGCGGCGAAGATCCGGGGGCGCTCGCGCTTGCTCTCGGCGTCGAGCTCGGCCTTCGCCACGTAGAAGACCTCGCCGGGGTTGAAGGAGCGGTAGTGCCCCTTGGACATCACAGGGACCTTGCCGTCAGCCATCGCTCACCTCTTCAGCGGAAAGCGGCCTTCGCCGCCTCCTGGTTGCTCACCTGACGGCGTCGATCAGACGGCGCCGGCGGGGATCGTGGTCAGGCCGCCGAGCACGCAGACCGCCGTGACGATGGCGGTGTCGGTGCCGGTGGCGTCGAGCTCCGGCAGGAGCTGGATGCGCACGTAGCGGTCGAGCGAGGAGAGGTCGATGTCGTGCTTGTAGACGTCGCGCTCCGTCGAACCACCCGCCTCACCCGTCTGGGTGAGGATCGTGCTGTTCGCCGCGCCCTCGGGCTGCAGCGCCGCAGCAACGTCGGTCCAGGTGCTGCCGTCCGGGCTGTCTTGCACGGTCGCTTTCAGGACCAGCGTCTTCGTCGCGGTGAGCACCGACTGAGCGCTGATGACGAAGCTCGCGGAGAGCGCGTCCTCGCGATCGATGTCCTCGCCATCCACCTCAGTAGCATCGCCGGTGCCGGCGGCGGTGGCGTGAAGGGCGCACGCGAAGGCCGCCTTGAGCAGAGCGCCAACGTTCCTCGGAAACGACATCTCGTCCTCCTCACGGCCGAAGCGGCCAGGTCGCGGAGCTCGTCCGCGAGAAAATAGCCCTGCCCCCCGCGCGCCCTTACGCCGAGGCGCCCCAGTCGACGCTGGTGAGCATCGAGCCTTCGGCGCCGCGCTCGGCCGCGCCGAAGTCGCCGCTCTGGTCGGCGGTGATCACGATCTCGCGGTTCGTGATGCCGGACTGCAGCGTGCCGGTGCTGTCCTTGTAGGTGCCGCCGTCGTAGGCGTTCACCTCGAGGATCTTCGTGTCGGCCACGAAGAACGAGGGCATCTCGCCGAAGTAGAGCTCGGACTTGTTGCCCGTGCCGGTGCCAGAGGCGTCGCCGGCGAGCGTCTTCGGGATCTGCGGCGAGCGGCGGAGCTTGTAGCCGTAGAACTGGCTCAGGCGCAGCTCCGGCCAGATCTCCATCTGCGTGGTCGCGTTGCGCTGCTTCGCGAGGCCGTAGTAGTCGCGGACGCTCATGATGTAGGCGCCGCCGTCGGGCGTCAGGTCGACGTCGCTGTCCTCGACGATCTGCGGCAGCCAGAGCGCGTCGTCCGTGATGGTCGAGACCGTGACCGCGCCGGTGTCGAGCGTGCGGGCCTTCGCGTGCGCCTCGCCGCCGGCGGAGCTCTGCTCGATCCAGTACTTCATGCCGCGCGGCGTGTTCGCCGTGCCGTCGCCACGGATGAGCGCGAGGTCCTCGCGCGTGTTCATGCGCTTGGCGAGGTGCTGGAGGTAGAAGGCGTCGACGTCGTAGTCGCTCTCGGCCACGAGCTCGCGGGACATCGCGATGACGCCCTGCAGGATCTTGCGGGCGAGCACGAGGCGCGCGTCCTCGGGCTGGCTGGCGTTCACGCCGGTGTTCTCACCGGTGTACTCGGCGGTCGCCGCGTCGCTCATGAACGGGATCTCGAGGCCGCCCTTGCCCATCGGCAGCCGCGAGACGAGGGCGCGCACCACCGACTTCGGATGCCGGTAGTCGATGATGAAGGACGCGTACTCGGGCGAGATGAGCGCCGCGCCCGAGCCGAGCGTGTGCGAGCCGAGCGCGCGCGTCGCCTCCTTCTTCTTCGTGGCGTCGGTGCCGTAGAGGTCACGCTGCCAGTCGCGCGTCTGCTCGAGCGCGCCAGCGAGGCGCTTGTCACCCCACCCGCGCGCGACGTCGATGGCGCGCTCGACGCCGACCTCGCCGCCGCCGATCTTGCAGGCCGCGTACGCGCGGATCATGCGGAACGCGAAGAGCGCCCCTTGCCGCACGACGTCATCCTTGCTGGCGACGGAGAGGGTGTAGTCGACACCGCCGACCTTGACCGTGCGCGTCCCGAAGAAGCGCTGGCGGCCCTGCTCGATGATCTCGTCGTCGCTCAGGTCGCCGTCGACGACCACGGGCTGGCCGACCTGTAGGCCGCGCGACCAGGCGTCACCGAGAGCTCGGCCGGAGGCGTCGTTGAGCCCGGCGACCTTGCCGTCGAGCTCCTTGATGCGCTCCTCCGCCGCCTGCATGCGCTCGGCGACGGCGGCGCCCGCGCTGTCCTTCACCAGCTTGATGAGGTCCTCGCGGGTCATGTCCACCTGAATCGCCATGTCAAACCTCCAGGCCGCTGAGCGCGGCGCGCAGCTCGTCTTGTCCCACGCACGGAAGCTGCGCCGGCAAGGCCGGATCGGCAGCAGCGCGAGCGGGCGAAGGGGGGCGCTCGGTCGTCGACGGAGCTGGCGCCGTGTCGAAGTGCTGCGCCCGGTTCGGGTCGGCGATCGACCAGAGCTGCTCGAGCTCGGCGCGAAGGCCGGCGCGGTCGAGCACCTCCGACAGCGCCGCGGCGAGCGGCTTGGTGTCGATGCCGGCAGAGCGCGCCTCGACGAGAGCGTCCGCGTCCATGGGCACGTTCACGAGGCTCCACTCGAGGAGCTCCTGCTCGCGGGCGTTGATGTCCCAGACGCCGACCTCCTCGGCGGGGTCCTGGTTCTCGTCCTCGTCGGCCCAGCTCCAGTCGGTGAGACGGAAGCTGACCGAGGACGCGCCGCCGCGAAGCGCGTGCATCTCGCCGACCTGCCAGGACAGCTCGCTCAGGTCGCGCGGGTAGAAGGCGACGAGCGAGTGAGCGACGGTGTCCGTCGACTCCTCGTCATCCGCCCACACGACGGAGTCGCCGACCCGCGGCGCCCAGCGGTTGTGCGACCAGAGCACGATGGGGTTGCTGCGGTAGCGCTCGAAGCGCCAGCGGCCAAGCTTGATGCCGTCGCCCTTCCGGCCTGGCGTCGAGATCGTGTAGCGGAGGATGCGGCCAGCGGCCGCCGCGGCGCCGAAGCGCTCGGCGATGCGCGCGCGGTCCTCGTCGGTGATCTCGGACTGCTGCTGCTGCCGTTCCTGGAAGAGGCGAAGCGACGGCGCCGACGGGACCTCGCCCGCCTTACGCAGGCGCACGATCTCGTCACGGCGGGTTTGAAGGATCGCGACCATCTCAGTCCTCCTCGTCGGCTTCGTCTTTGTCGTCCGCCGGAGCGGGCTTCTTCTTCGCGGGCTTCACGTCCTGCGGTGCGTCGCCCTCGACGGGCACGGCACCGGGCGCGGTCATCAGCACCTTGCCGGCACCGTCGGGGAGCGGCGCCAACCCGGCCTCGATGCGGATGTCGTCGACGTAGAAGGCGCTCGGCAGCGCCACCATGAGGCCCTTGCGGCGCTCCTTGTCGACGGGCACCGGCGAGGCGTAGTGCAGCCAGAGGTCCTCGCCCCACTCGGGCAGGAGCCACGCGTCGAGCTCGTCGACGAACAGGTCGAGCGCGGGCACCGTCGAGTAGATCGCGAAGTGCACAGCTGCAGCGTCGATGGTGCTGCGGTTCGCGTTGTCGAGGACGCCGAACACCTCCGGCGGCGCGCCGAAGGTCTGCATGCAGAAGTCCCGCGCGAGCTGACGCAGCTGGACGTACTGGCTCTGCACGAGCGTGTGGCCGATGACCTGCGCCGTCACCGCGTCGTTGAAGAGGTGGAACTGCCCCGCCCTCTCCGGCCCCTGGTGCTTGTCGCGCAGCTCGGCCTCGAGCCGCTTCATCGCTTCAGGCAGCGGCTTCGACGGGAAGCCGAGGATCACCTCGGGCGCCGCGCGGTTATGGAAGCGGGCCTTCGCCATCTTGGCGGCGGCCGCGTCGATGTCGAGCTCGTGCCCGAGCGCGGCGGCCGTGCTGACGCCGCGGTTGTTGTACGGGTCGAGCGGGTCGTGCTGACGGATCCAGAGCACGTCGCGCTCGGCACGGCGGGCGCCGGTCTCCCCTGGGAGGTTCAGGTGCCAGTAGGGGTCGTCGGGCGTCGGCGAGCGCGAGAGCCACGTCGGCACCAGCGGCCAGATGGCAGTCGGCCGTGCGCCCTTCTTCGGGCGCGAGAGGCCCCACAGCGTCTCTGCGAGGAGGTCCTGGTGCTCGGAGCTGAGCTGCCAGAGGGAGCGCCCGGTCATGGCGCCGTTCGGGCGCCAGAACAGGGTCAGGAAAGGGTGCTCGTGGACGCGCTCGAGCTTCCCCTCCTTCACGAGCTCAGCGGTGGCCTCGTGCCGTGCGAGCGCCTCATGGGTGGGCGCGGCCTGCGCGGTGCGCTCGCGGACAAGGGACCGCGCGCCGGCGCTGTCCTTCGAGCGGTAGAGCTGCAGCTCGAGGCGAGCGACCGCCTGCGCACGGCGCCGTACCACTGTGTGGAGCCACGGCAGCTCGCCGTAGGCGCGGAGCATCTCCTCGGACCCGCGGCGAGGGAAGCGGTAGCCGCCCGTGATGCGCGCGAGCGCGAGGCCGAGCTCTGCCTGGCTGACGGACGACGCCGCCGGCAGCGCCGCCCTCGCGCCTCCGCCGAACCCGATCCAACTGCGCAGGCGGTCGAGGAGTCCCACGGGGGCAGCGTCCCCCGGAGCGAAGCTGCGCCCTTACGGCGTGGGAGTGAACCTCGGCTCGTAGAGGTGCCGGACCTGCCGCACCCGATGGCGGAGGTCGCTCCCCTCGGCGAGCTCGTCATCGGCGCCGAGCTCGCGCGTGGTGAACTCCGTGACCTCGACCGTGAAGCCGCTCTCGGTCAGCGCCTCGAGGACGCCAGGCGCGGGGAGCGGCGAGCTGCAGAGCGCGTCGCCGCCGACGAAGCGGCAGTAGCGCTCGGGGTGCTCTGGCTCCTGGCGGACGCGGAAGCCCCGGACCTCCGGCGCGACGAAGCACGCCACGCGGTGGATGTTCACGCCGTCGACGAACAGGCCCTCATGCCGACGGTAGGCGGCGCCGTTCGGGCTGTCGCGCCAGGCGACGCGACCGGGCGGCCACGTGAACGCGCTCATCGGCGCGTCCCAACTTGGGACTGACGGAGCCGGCGACGGCGTGCCCTGCCCGCGCGCCGGCCGGCGCGGTTGTCGGTGTCGGCCCAGAGCGGTGCCGGTAGGTGCACGCGGCCGTCGACGTGCCACGGGAAGCCGAGCAGCAGGGAGAGGACGAGCGGGCGCATCAGCAGGACCGCAGCACGCCGTCGGTAAGGAAGCCGTGGTACGCGAAGGCGCCCCGATGGTCCGGCACGCCAATGGATGGCCGCGCGGTGACGTTGGGTGGCTCCCCGCTGCGCGTCCAGCCGGGGCCGTTGGTCGCAGGGCCGTCGACGAACCAGTCGAAGCCGCCCGGCGTCCGGACCATCAGCGCGCGACCGTCTGCGCCCTTCAGGTGCATCCACGCGGCGTCCCACATCGCGCCGGCAGGCGCCTCGCGGATCGTCAGCTCTTCGCCCGTGTCAGCGCGCCGGAACAGGCCCTCGGGGAACACCTGCCACGCATCGTCCTCGGTGAACGCGCGGCCGCAGGCCGAGCAGGCGGTCGGCCATCGCGCGTCGTCGCGTGGCGGTGGCGTTCGACCACCATCACCCTCGATGGTAGCGATCTCGCGCTGCGCGTCGCAGTAGCTCCGGGCGCTCGCGCATGCCCGCGCCTCGTCAGAGCTTGAGATGTAGCGGCGCAACGAGAGTCGGGTCTTGCCAGTCGGCTCGAGCCAGAAGCAGCGGACTTCAGTCATCCGTCGATCGTGCCCGCGACCGAAGCTGCGGCGGACGCTTCGTCAATCGCGGAAACGTGGGCCAGGCGCCGGAGTTACGGCTGCCTTCTCGAGGAGCCCCTCGCGAAACCCCGCTTTGTGTGCCCGCCCCACGGCGCGAGGTGGGGGGGAGGGGTCGAAACGTTCCGCGAAGGGGGGGCCTACTCCTCGAGTCCTTCACCGACCGGCCCGAGCGAGCGCTGGACGACGCGGCTCGCCTCGCCCATGACCGGCGCCAGCGATGCAGCGAAGGCAGTGATGGCCTCACCCACCTTCGCCATGTGCTCCGCCATGTACTCGACGAAGGGCGCGAGGAACGCATGCGACATCTCTGCCGTCCACTCCTCGAGCGGCTGCACATTGCCGTCAGCCCTTCTCACGTAGAGGTTCGCCTCGCCCGCGGCGACGTGTTCAACGCTCACATCGAGACCGAGAGCCTTGGCATGCGCCCAAGCTTCCATCGCCTGTTCCAGCTTCATCGTTTGTCCTCGTCCTGGTTAGCAGCACCGCGCGCCTGCTCGACGACCGCACGGGCCTCGTGAACGATGCAGTCATCGTCATGGCGGATGCCGTTGTACGCGCCGCACCACGGGCAGATCGACTGGTCCGCGTCCTCTGAGCCCCTCTCCCCCTGCACGATGGCCTCAGCGAAGCGCAGGTGCTGCTCCACCATCAGGTTGTAGCCAGGTCCCGGTGCTGCCTTGGTGCTCGTCATCGTCGCCCCCTCATGCGCTAGCGTACGCCAGCTCTCCACCCTCGTGGAGCTTGTTGAATGCGCCCGCGAACGCGTCCGCCATATCGTTCGCTGAGCTGTCCGGGAACGCCTGCAGCTGCCCCGTGAAGGGCCTGTTCCAGAGGCCGCGCACGAGCTTCACGTGCCCATGCTCTGACGCTGACGAGGCAGGCTTGGCGCGCTCCACCTTCGTGCCCTCACCCCTCACCACGGCGCCCTGCACGTAGAAGCCGGGCAGGACCTTGCGCTGGTAGGTGTCGATGAGGATCGCCGCCGCGCCGCCCTGCTCCTGCTCTATCCAGATCTCGACGTTCTTCCCGTCCGCCTCGGCTGTCTTGCGGATCGTCTCCTCGGTGCCTGCAGGGCGCAGCTGCACGTTGACGACGTCCTCCACGTACGCGATGCCCTGCTCGTCGATGGACATGAGCACGCCGGCCGTGTGGTCTGACCGGCGCCTCGCCGAGCCCGACAGGTCCCAGTAGCGGACGCGGCGCACGACCGTCGGCGGCGGGCGGTCGACGTAGCCGAACCAGTCCTCGCGGAACATCGTCCCCGCTGTCTCGCGGATGAGCCAATCCCCCTTCAGGAAGCGCTCACGCTCGACGAGCGGCATGGCCATGAGCTTGGCCCGGTAGCCGGGATCGGCCTGCACGAGCTTGGGGTTGTCGTCGAGGAAGCTCGGCACGAACGTGAACGACAGGACCACTCGCGCCGCCTCTTCGGGGGACAGGCCCTCGAACACGTGCGGCACCTGGTCCCGCACCTCCTCAGGGCTGTTGCCCCAGACGAAGCGCTCGTCGACGCGCGCGAAGTAGCGCAGCACACCGGCGCGGTCCTCGCGCGCGTACCGACCCTCGTCGTCGAGGTACCAGAGGATCATGCTCTTGACCCAGCTGTCGGGGTCGGGGTTGCACGTGCCCCGGATGTAAGGGCGCACGCCACACGTCGAGCGGTTGCAGGCGGCCAGGTACCAGAACATCCGCTCACTGAAGTGCGTGAGCTCGTCGAAGGCGATGTACGGGTATTGCGCGCCCTGGTGGTCGTCGACGTCCTTCTCGTGCTCGAGGTGGTTGAACTTGAACCACGCACCGCTCGGGAACCTCCACTCGAGCAGCGCGTCGCGCGGGACGGCGCCGAGGCGTGGGTAGATGAGCCTCGACGTGTCCCAGAGGCCGCCTGGCTTCCTGATGTCCTTGCTCGTGCGCCGGAAGAACATCGCGCGGAAGCCGTCGTTGCCGACGTGGCGCGTGGGCTCGAGCTCGATGAGGAACGACTTCCCGCCGCCGCGACTCCCCCCATAGAACAGGATGTCGGCGGGCGACGCGGCCGCCATGTATTGCTTCCCCGGCTGAGGCCGGAGCGGCGGCCTCGCGGTCACTTCGTCCGGTCGCCGCGAGCGTTGTCAGGTAGCTCGACCTCGACCGTTCCTGTTCTCACCTCGATCTTGTCGACGAAGCCGCCCTGCGTCTTCGCCAGGTACTCGGACGACTTGAGCCGAACCGGCATCGGCGGAGGCAGGTCGACGATGCCCGCCTCCGTCGGTGTCGGGACTGGGAAGCCCAGGACGAGCCCGGACCACCAACGCTGCAGCGCCTCGACGGTGAGCACATCGGGGTTCGACGTCAGCTCGACGATCCTCTGGGCGACCTGGTCCTTCTCCTTGAGCCGCTTGCCCTGCTGGTTGAGTTGCTTGTTCGTGCCCTTGTAGCCGGCCGCCTTCGCTGCTGCCGTCAGGTTGCCGCCGCTGGCCACGTAGTGCCGGCAGAACGCCTCCATCTGAGCAGTGAGCTTCGCTGGCCGGGCCACGGGTCATCCTCCAAGGGCAGCGACGATCACGGCCGCCCCTGACAGGTTGCCCTCCACAGCAGCTGCGAACGCTCTGCGGGCCTCGAAGCGGCGCTGCGCGGCGCCGACACCCTGCGCGCGCTCGGCCGCCAGGAGCACGGCGCCGGCGCCGAACACGATGCGCGCACCGTTGAGCGCCTCGACGAGCTCGGCCTCGCGCTCGTAGCGAGGACGGGCGGCCTTGATCTCGCGGTAGCCCTCGCGGCAGGTGTCGCAGTCGCTGTCGGCGCAGGCGAAGGCGTGCTCGAGCGCGAGACGGAGCGCGACCACCTCAGGATCCACGTCGAGGCGACTCTGCTTGTACTTCTCGGCCTCGAGCTCACGCACGCGCGCGCGGGCTGTGTCGCGCTGCTGCTGCACCTCGGCGATGGCGCGCTCGAGCCCACCGACACGCGCGCGGAGCTGGCGCCACTCGGGATCGCTCGTCGGTGCAGGTGATCGGGTAGCACCAGGTAGCGACGCTCGGCCGCCCTTGCGCAGCGTCGCCACCGGCGCCACCTGATCGGGTCGCTGGTAGACGTACGCACGGACGCCGCCCTCGAGGCGCAGGTAGCGACGGCGCGTGAAGCCGAGGGCGCGCAGAGCGGTAGCCGCACGCATCTCGTTGAGCCTCGAGGGTGAGCGGCCGAGCTCGGCCAGGGCATCCGCCGTCGTCGCCTCGGCGCGCGACGACGCCCACTTCTCGAGGTCGGCAGCCCAGTCGAAGCTCACGCGTCAGGCTCACGGCGACGGCCGAACCCGTCCGAACGGAGAGAGGGCGCACGGGGGAAGCGGCAGCCGGTCCCGAGACGGGCGCCGAGGTCGATCGCGGGGATAGCCGAGAGCGGTGCCACGATCTCGGCGCGGCGCCGGCGCTCGACCGCGAGGAAGTACTCGGCCAGGGCGTCCGCCTGGCGCTCGTCGAGCTCACCGAGGCGCATCGGGCTCTCCGAGCAGCGCCGTCGGTGTGCGGCGCGCTACCGCACGCGGCCCCGTGTCGTCGAGGTACGGGTTCGGGTCGACATAGCCCTCAGCACGTCGGCCGCGGCGCCACCCGGCCATGTAGCCGGCCTCCCAGGTCACGCCGGGGGACGTCGCCGCTCGCTGCGCGCGCTCGAGCTCGAGCGTGGCGCGCAGCTCGACGATCTCAACGCGGTACGCGGCGCTGCGCTGGGCGTCTTTGGTCCCGAAGCGCCTTGCCTCCTCGTAACCGAGCCACGCAGGCTTGTCGTCGACGAGTTCTGACGCCAGGACGTCGACGCAGAGCCGGACGCACTCGTCGCAGATGTAGGTCGGGTGTGGGCCAGCCAGGAGCTTTTTCACGTCCCGGGGGCCCTTCCCACAGAACGAACAGACGTACGGCGACGCCGCGGGTGCGGTCGCCTTGGTCGCCTTCCTCTGCCTTCGCGGTGCCTTGCCTGTCGTCGTGGTCACCTCGCACCCCCACAGTCGACCCACCCGCCATCGATGCGTGCCCAGAGGCCCTCGCCGGCGGTCCCGTAGGCCTCAACGAACGTGTCTTGCGGCGAGTTGGTGGTCAGGACCGTCGGCAGGCCGCGAGCTCGGCGCGCACGTACGATGTCGTTGACGATCCCTGCCGAGACGCTCGTGTCGCCGGTGCGCCCGCAGATGACGGGGCACACCTCGTCGAGCGCGACGACACCCGAGCACTCGATGACCCACCGCCGGTCGGCCAGGACGACCTCGTCCTTGCTCCACGACACCATCGCCTCCCAGCGCACGCGCTCGAGGTAGTGGCCGGGCGCCCTCCAGACCAGCCAGCCAGCGGCCGTCGACTTGCCTCGCTGCGGTGGCCCTGACAGCACCATCAGGAGGTGCTTCTCGCGAAGGAATCTCTCGGCGGCGACGGCCGCCTTGTCCCATGCGCCGCCGCCACGGATCGGCAGGTCCTTGAGCACCTTCGCCATCCGCTGGTGTCGACGGCGCTCGGTTTCCTCGGGTGGCTCGTCCTCCACGGCACGCACCCACGACGAGATACCCAGCGCCTTCCGGATGTCCTTCTGGCCGCGAAGCGCGGTCCGGTCGAGCCGCGCGGCGAAGCGGGCAGCTACGTCGCTGGTCGCCGCGGCCGCCGGGTGCTGCGCCTGTAAGCACGCGTCGCAGAGCGCCCGGTCGGTGCCGACGAGCGACGTGAGGATGATCGGGAGTCGGCCGACGAGGCACCCCGAGCACTGGACGTCGCGTGCGAAGAGCTCGCCGGCGCCGACGGGCTGCGACGTCACGCGCGCTCGAGTAGCTCGACCGGACGCCCTTCGCCCGTCCTGAACATTCTTGCGCTCGAGGAGCTTCTTTCGCCCGTACTCGCGCACCGCGTCGTCGTCGACCTTCACCGCCTGGTCACTCATCACGCCCTCCGGGCTGCTGCGCGCTCGTCGTAGCGCCGTTGCAGGTACTCGTGCTTCGCCGCCTCGAAGGCGTCGTCGTCGTTGAAGTCCTCGCGCGCCGGCGGCCCCGTGGTAGGCACGTCTCCGTCGACGAGGGCGGCCGTCGCGTAGTCGAAGATGTTGTCGCTGATGTACCCCCACGACTTTCGCGCTGTGGTTCGTCGACGAGGACGCCAGCCGTCGCCTTGCCGCACCTCGCGGGAGCCCCGGAGAAACCAGGACACCTTGGCGCCGCGCTCGAGCTGACGCTGCGTCGCTCCCCGTTCGTGCAGGTTCATCCGCGTCCCGGGGTTCCCCATCGCGGCCGCGTGGTCGAGGAAGACCTGGTCCATGGCCCCACCGATGGCCATGACGACGTGAGCGGGCGCATCGTCGAAGGCCCCGGCCTCAACGGCCTTGAGGCTTGGGGGCGGCAGCGAAGGAGCGAGCGCGAGCGGCACGACCTCCGCGTCCACCGCGCTGGGGCTTCGTTGGGGCTTCCCTGGGGCTTCATGGGGCTTCTGTCTGACCCCAGGGTCCGGTTTGACGGACCCCACGGTCCGGTTTGGGAGGACCGTACGGTCCGGTCCTGCGGACCCCAGGGTCCGGTTCTCGTCGTCATCGACCGGACCGCACGGTCCGGTTAGGGGGACCGCACGGTCCGGTTCCGGCTCGGTGTGGCTGTCAGCCACCCGGACCGCACGGTCCGGTTGCGTGCGGAGGAACCAGCCGCGCTTCCCGTCCCGGCGCCCCCGCTCGATGAGCCCCGCCTCGCGCAACCGGGATAGGTGCTTCCGGACCATTCGCTCGCCGTTGGCCGCCTCCTTCTCGTCGTCGAGGTCGTAGCCGATCATCCCAGCGAGGTAGCGGGTGCCTGCGAACGTGAACGGCTGCGCGTCGCCGTGACGCGCGTGACGCCACAGCAACGCGCCGAGCATGCGCGTGTCGCCGGGGAGCTCGCGGCACCTGTACAGAGCGTCAGGCGCGTCAGCCACAGCGCGTGACCTCCACGGGACCGACGCACGCAGAGCAGAGGTCGGGCTCCACCCACCAGCACCCGCCGGGGCACGCGCAGCTGTCGGTGCAGCCGCATCCACGGCAGGCGGTCTCCTCGTCGTCCGGCGGCTCGGTCCCGGTGCCGGCGCAGCGCCGGCGCTGGCTGTCCACGACGCGATGGTGCGCGCGCAGGGTGCCGTCTCGCTTGAGGCGGACCTCTCGGCCGCAGACCTGGCAGGCGGCGTGGGTCACTGGAGCTCCCGCGCGAGCAGAGTTGCGTTGCCGAGGAAGTCGGCGAGGAGCTCAGCGTCCAGCCCCGCGGCGCGCACGTCCTCGAGCGCGAGCGAGGCGTCCTCGAGCGCGCGGACGAGGCGCGCGACCAGGTCGAGGTCCTCGGTGGCGAGCGGCAGATCAGTCAGCCACGACTCGGGCGGGATGACCCACGCGCCGCGCGCGCGCATCTCTCGAGCGAACCTGGCCTGCATCGCGGCGTCGCCGTCGACGAGCACAAAGGCGCTCGGGTGCGGCGGCGCCGCCGCCTCGACCTCGTGGTCGCTCAGGTAGGCGACCGGCCGGCGGGGCAAGGCAACCCAGTGCCGCCTGTATGGCTCCCACCAGGCCCGGCCTGTATGCGCGTTGAACACGACGACGAACGCGCACTCGATGTGGCCTGCGACGAGCTCCTCGAAGAGCTTGTACGTGGCGGGGCCCATGTCGCCCTTGCCGGGCGGGTTCATGAAGACGCGGCCGCGCCAGCGCTGCTTGAGCCCGTCCTGCTCCTTCGTGAAGAAGGCCTTCGCGCGGACGCGTTCGTTCGCCTTCGGGCAGCTGAACGGGTCGAGGTCGATGCGCTCGAGCACCAGGCGCGCGACGTCGAGCCATTCGTCGGGCGTCCCGTACTCGACGGACTCCGCGGATGTGTGCGCGCGCGGGCCCTCCTTCTCGAGCTCCGCCACGCGCACCTTGAGCTCGCGGGCCTCCTGCAGCTGGTCGGCGACCATGCGGGCGAGCTCAGGGTCGCCCAGGCGGGCCTCGAAGAAGCGACGGTTGAGCTCGTCGAGCTTCGTCGGCGCCGACGCGGCCGCGGCCGGCGCGTCGCGCTCAGCGGTGCGCTCGAGCTCGCCGGCGCCGCGCTCGAGCGTGGCACCTCGCGCCGCATCGAGCACCGGCGCGTCCGGACCTACAGGGAGGTGCTCCGCCTCGTCCTCGTCCGGCTCAGGGTCGTCGTCGGCCGCGGCGTGCTGGCGCGCGATGTCGCGCGCCTTCGCGGCCGTGATGGTCTCGCCGCGCTCGGCGCGCTCGAGCGCCTCGTCGCGCGCGGCCGCGGGGACGTCGCCGGCGGCGAGCAGGTAGAGGGCCGAGGCCTCGATACCCTTCGCGCTCTCGGCGGCATCGAACGCCTCCGCGACCTGCACGAGCCGGTACGCGCTCGAGCGCTTCATGTGCAGCTCAGCGGCGCACCAAACGTCGAAGCTCACGCCGCCGCGCTCACGGAGCAGCCCCCGCGCGGCGACGAGGGCGCGGCCAATGCGCAGCACGAGCTCGCCCGTGGTGCGCACCAGGCCGCGGACCTCATCCGCGATGCGGTCGAGCTCGTGCGCCACAGCGCCGGCTGGCGACACGATGATGGTGTCTGGCGGGGTGCTCACGTCACGCCACCTCGCGCGGCATGATGACGTCGGCGGCCGCGAGCTCGACGACACCTACCTCGAGCTGCCAGACCCGGACGCGCCCCCCCCCCATGGAGACGAGCGCGGCGCGGTAGACCGTCGCCTTCCCGTCACGCACCGTGGGGACGAGCCCGGCGCGCGCAGGCTCGGCCTTCACCTTCACTTTGGTTTGCGCGGGGAAGGTCACGCGGCCACCGTGCGGCCCTTCTCGCGACACAGCTTCCGGCGGTAGAGGTCGCCGTCCTCACCGAGGAAGTAGAGGAAGGCCGCGTCACGCACGACGCTCGTCTCGTAGACGACCTCGACCGTGGGCTCCTGCCGCTTCTTTCCCCTGCGCGTCTGCGAGCGCGCGATGTTGCAGTCCTTGTCGAGGTAGTAGAGCCAGCCCTCCTCGCGGAGCAGCCCGACCTCGAGGACGAGCTCAGCCCCCTTCACGTTCGTCTTGCCCGCCGGCGCCGTGGTCGGCTCTGCCGGTCCCTCGTCGGGCGCAGCGGTCTCGGGTACGAGCGCCTGCAGGCCCGGTCCGAGCCTCTTTCCGGCCTTCTTCGCCTTCTTTGTGGCCGCCGCGCCCAACGCCACTTCCTCCTCACGGAGCTGCTCATCAGAAGCCAGGAGCTCGGCGTCTCGCTTGGCGATGAGGTCGGCGCGAACGGCGTTAGGGTCGACACCGACGAACGCGGCGTAGGCCGCTACACGGTCGTCGTCGTAGTCCCAGAATGCCTGGTACATGTCGACCTCGACTGCGAGCGCCAGGACCTGCGGCATGGTCTGGGCTTCGGCGAGGAGGGCATCGAACCTCTCCCTCCGCCTCGAGGCATTCAGCTTCTTGTCTGGCGCACGGCGCGTGAGGGCCTCGTCCACTCCGTCGATGCACGCACCCGCCAAGCTCTTCACGATGCGACGAACGAACTCGAGCGGCTCGGCGCCGTATGCGCGTGCGGTTGCTGACACGACAGCGGCGACCAGTGCGCGCTCGTGCTCCTCCTCGGGGACGTCTGTCTCAGGCACCTTCCTCTTCGATGGGGCCGTCTTCCGCGCTGCCTTCTCGACGAGCCCCTTCTCCTGCAGGATCTTCAGCGCCTCTGACTTCTTCACGAGCTCGTGCGCGCGCCCCTCGTGGTCGACCGCCACGACCTTCTTCGCGCCCTTGCCGAGCAGCGTCTTCAGCTTCTTCTTCCCCTCGACGCCGAGGTCCTGTGCGTCGGCACCGAGGTCGACCCATCCGGCGGCCGGGCTCGAGCGGCCAGGCTTAAAGACCTTCGCGGCCTCGTCGCCCTCGAGCACCGCGTGCCCCTTCACGCGCGCGGCCGTCAGGATCTCCTCGCCGTGCGCCGCCACCTTCTCCTTCCAGCACCCACCGTCGGTGCATCGGTCGCGGCCGTCGTCAGCCTCCTCGAAGAGCGCCGCCTGCGCGCCCGTGCGCTTCGGGCAGCTCGTGCACGCGCCAGCGGATGTGAGCATCGCGTCCTCGCGGTCGAACGGCGCGTCCTTCAGGACCCGGAGCGTGCGGTTGAGTTCGTACTTGACGTCGTCCGGCGTGACGGTGCCCCAGGTGTCGAGGCGGTCGAGCACCTGCACCTGCTCGTCCTTGTCCTCCAGGCGGGCGAGCACGAGCGCCGCCTCGAGCGAGAGCGTGCCGATCGTGACCATGCCCCGCGCCTCCTCGCATAGCCCGCAGAGCTTGAGTCGCTTGTAGACGTGGCCCTTGCTCTTGCCGGTCTTCAGCGCCACCTCCTCGACGCTGTTGCCGAGCTCCACCAGGTTCGCGAACGCCTCCGCCTCCTCGAGCGGCGGCACGTCGACGCGCGAGCTATTGTCGACGAGCATGATCTCGAGCGCCTCCTTGTCGGAGAGCTCGCGGACGAGCGCCTTGACGTCCTTCCAGCCGAGCTCGCCGGCGGCGGCGCCGCGGCGGTGACCGTTCACGAATTCGAAGCGCTTGCCCACCGGACGCACGAGGATCGGCGTGATGAGCCCGTGCTCCTCCATCGTCGCCACCAGCTCGGTCAGGTCGCCGATCGTCTTGCGTGGGTTGAGCGGGCTCGGGTCGATGAGCTTGAGCTTGATGGTCTGGATCTCGTCGTTCATGGGGCTTCTCCTGCAGCACGCGGGCTGCGTTAGGCGTGAGCGCGCGCGATGGCGTCGCTCACGACGTGGTCAGGGACGTCGAACAGCGACGGCTGCCCGCGCCAGGGGATTGGCTCCGCGAACCGGCGCGCGTTGCCGAGCACCCAGCACCAGTCGCGCGGTCCTTCGCCCGTCACCCACGGCGAGCGACACAGCCTCGCGAGCGAGTAGTCGACGACATCGACCACTCCGAGGAGCACGCCGCGGGGCAGCGGGCCGTCGCAGATGCGTTGCACCTCGAGCTGCGCCGCCGGTGAGCCGATCAGCCGGTGCTCGCCGACCAGGCGCGCGTCACGTACGTCAGCCGCGTTGCCGTGGCGCGACGCGTGGATGAGCAGCGGGCCGAGGTGCGCGGTCCGCCACGGCCGCGTCTCGAGGTCCATGAGGCCCTCGACCTGCAGCGATGCCCACGGCTGCCAGACGGAGAGCGCCTTCACACCGCCACTCCGAGGTCAGCCAGCAGTTGCCGCAGGTGCTCCTCCAGTTCGGGGAGCAAGGCCTCGCCGGTCTCGAGGTGGTGGCGGTCGATGCTGACGGTGTCGCCGAGGTCCAACGACCCGACGTAATGGCCGCCGATCGAGACCTCGAGCTCGCGGCCGCGGGCCGCGTGCCGGACGAGCATCCGGCCCAGCTCAGCGGCCATGAGCTCGGCTCGAGCGCGCAGGTCGTAAGGGTGCATGCCGCCGTCAGCCATGGGCGCCCCCGCTCGTCGCCTTCACGAGGAGATCAGCGATCGCGCGCAGGTCGCGCTCGGCGGAGAGCCGCATCGGCATGAGGATCGCCGTCGCGTCCCGCGGCTGTGGCTGGTCGAAGACAGGCTGCTCCGGGTGCGAGCCGAACCAGAGGTCGCGGCGGATGGCTCTCGTGTACGCGTCGTCGAGCAGAACCAGGCGGTCGCCCATGCGGTAGACGCGGCCGCCATGGATCGTCACCGTCGTCCAGTGAAGCTGTTCCAGCGGGCCATCGCCGGCCGCGGCAACGAAACCATCGACGGGGGCGCCCGGGATCGTGCTCCACCGATCGAGCGGCCAGTCGTCGTCGCCGAGGGGCTCACCGTCGAGCGAAATTCGCGTCCAGCGCTCGGCAGGGTGCGGCTCGGGTCGCTGCACTCGGCCGAGCCCCCACGCGAGGACCTCCTTCGCCGTCGTGAGCTCGCGCAGCTCGGGCACGGTCTCGCGTCGCACCATCCAGTGCCCGTTGGAGATCCAGGCCGCGTCCTCGGTCACCATGAAGGAGTGCCGGCAGTTCTCGGCGTTGATGTGAAGAGCCCACTCAGGGGCCTCGGCGGTCGTCGTCGTCACGCATCCTCCTCGTCGCGCTCATCCCAGTAGTCGCGCTCATCGTCGTCACCGCACTTGCAGATGCGGTCGCAGACGCCGCCGGCGGTGCACCCGCCGCAGGGAAACTCCGAGCACTGCGGGCAGCACCGGCACTCGCGTGCGCACGCCGCGAGGTAGCGGAGCTCGCTGTCGCTGATGGTCGGCTCGTCGTCAGCCATCGGCGCCTCCGGTGAGCGCCGAAGCGAGCCGCTCCTGGACAGCAGTAAGCGTCGAGGCGAACTCCTTCACCCGCTGCTCGAACGAGGCGAGTTGCTGCGTGACCGCCGGCTCGTCGTGCATGATCAGCCGCACGAGCTCACCGACACGCTTCTCGCGAGCGCCCCGCTCGTCGTTGCGCCACGACCGCAGCGACACGCCGGCCGCCTGCTCAAATGCATTGATCGTCTGGTAGAGCTTGTCCTGGCGCGCCCTAAGCTCGTCGATGGTGCGGTCTTTCGCCTTCAGGGCGTACGCAGCCGCCTGCTGACCGCGCTCGACGCCATCATCGCGGGCACGCTCACAGGCCGCGGCGAGCTCGTCCTCACCGAGCTCGTGCTGCTCGAGCCGGCGCAGGAGAGCAGCAAGGAACGGGCGGGTCACGGCGTCCGGTTTCAGCGCCGGGGCCTTGCGCTCGCACTGCACCGATCGGCCGTCGACGACGAGCAGCCCCCACGTCTCCGGTAGCTCGTCCTTCTGCACGACGCCGGGCGGCGCGACGACCCACCAGCGGTCGCAGAAGCGATAGATGGCCTCTGCCTTCCTCGGGTCCTTCTTCTCGCGCAGCCAGTCGCTGCGGAAGCGCTTGATCTCGACGCCCTCGAGCAAGAGGCCGCGCGAGCGCCACAGGGTCATCACGACGGCGTCGGCGTAGCGCCGCGCACCGCCGGTCTCGTTCCCGACCTGCGGCAGGATGGCCGCCTCGCCCTTCGGCCAGCGGGCACGGAGCGCGACAAGGATCTCGGCCTCGGTGAGGGGCGCGCTCATGACGCCCTCGCCCAGCCGTCCCGAGGTCGGCTAGCTCGTCGACGGCGACGGCTGGGCGGGTGGGACGGTGCCGGGGCTTTCACCCAGCGCACGCCATGACGGCCTCCTGCGAGCTCGAGGGCTGCGTCGGTATCAGTGCCTTCTCTCGTGTTGCCCGCGTATCGAGCCCCGCGGGTGGGGTTGGTAGATGGCCCGGGAGTCCAACCCGGCCGGCCGTCGAGGCGGATGTCGAAAACGCTCCGCCGACCGTGTGCAACGCCATCCAAAGCAAAACGAAACGGTGGCCGCCTGGTGGCCGTCTGGGCCGGCGAAGGTGGGCGATCGGGGGCGAACCGGCACCCGTGAGCCTTCAGCGGCTGTCGTCGAGAAATGTCATCAGCAGCGACGAGCGGCGAAGCTGTAGCAAGCGGGGCCAATACCCCTGAGGAGCTTCCCAAGCTGAGGGTCGCCGGTTCGAACCCGGTCGCCCGCTCCATGTAGGCCTCAAGACACGACCCCCGAGCGATCGGGGGTCTTGCTTTGCCGGCTCCTGACCCGTCACAAGCGGAAGAGCGCCGTCCCGAGCCCATGTGCGCCGCGTCATCGGTGATCTCCCTCGCGCCGAATACCCTGCCGGTGGATGCGGCCGTTTCGATTCACTTCCTATGACAGCACGCTAGAGCGCGCCGGCGTCGTCGTCGCGGTCGCGTATCTGTCGTTGCTCGCACATCTCGTGGTCGTCATCGCCGGCCTGTTCGTCATTCCGCTCCTGCTCTCGCTGCTCGACCTCGTACGGCCGCAGGTCGTCTTTACGCCGCCCGAGAAGAACGAGCCGGTCGCGCTGTCCATCGTCGAGATACCGCCACCGCCGCCGCCGCCGCCGCCCGTCGTCGAGGAAGAGCTTGCCCTGGTGCCCTCCCCGAAGGTGCGCTCCGCCCGACGGAACAAGGGTCGCGCGGCGGCGGATGCCCGCATCCTTACGCAGAAGGCGGGCATCCTCTCCGCGCTACAGGGGAGCGGAGAGAGCCGCGCGTTCGCCAGCCTGCTCGGCAGCTCGGACTTTCAGGCCCTCGACGACGACGCTTTCGGTGGGCTCCTCGGCGGCGTCTCGGGCGGTGTCGAAGCAGGCGCGCTCGGCGGCTTCGGCACCCGGGGGAGCGGCATGGGCGGCGGCGGCACGGGCGAGGGCAGCATCGGTCTCGGCTCCATCGGCACGATCGGTCACGGCTCCGGCACCGGCACGGGGTCGGGCTATGGCAGCGGCTCCGGCCGGATGAGCAGCAGGCGCGTGAAGGTCAGCGACGTGCGTGTGCTCGCGGGTGAGCTCGACGAGAAGCTCGCGCGGCGGGTGCTCCAGCGGGAGCGCTATCGGCTGCAGCCATGCGTGACACAGTCGGTCGCCGCGACGCTCACGGTCACGCTCGACGTCGATCCCGAGGGGGCCGTGTCGACGGTGTCCAGCGCCGACGGGGAGGCGGAGGCGCGTACCTGCGTCGCCGCCCGGCTCAAGCACACGCGCTTTCCCTCGGGGGCGGGCGTGCGCCGCGTCGAGCTACGGGTTCATCTGCGTCCCTGAGCGATGCGCGCCCCGGCCGCGTCGCACGCATGCCCCATGCGTGGCAGATGCTCTCGCTGCGGCGTCGTGGTGCGCCCGAGCGTCGTCGTCGTGGATGGCATCCCTGATGCTGAGCAAGCGGGAGCACACCCGAGCGCGCTCGCGGCGCTCGTGGTGTCCCAACTCATGCAAAGGGGAGAATCCAGATGAGACGCCTTTTCGGAACCGCGTTGGGGCTGAGCGTTGGCCTCGTGTTCGTCGCGGGTTGTGAGCGCACCGCGCAAGAGACGGAAGAGGTCGGCGCGGAGACGCGAGACCTCGGCGAGGAGAGCGCCGGCGAGATGCAGGCGCCCGCCTCCGACCAGGAGACACAGCCCGCCGAGGAGCAAGCGCCCGAGGGCGCGGAGATCGTCGTCGAGCAGCCCGCGCCGGACATCCAGGTGACGCAGCCGCCGCCGGAGATCCAGGTGCAGCAGGAAGAGCCCACTGTGCGCGTCGAGCAGTCCGAGCCCGAGGTGACCGTGCAGCAGGAAGAGGCGCCCAGCGTCGAGATGGAGCGCACGGGTGAGCCGGAGGTGACGGTCCAGGAGGAGCAGGCGCCCGAGGGCGCGTCGCAGGGACAGCAGCAGCCGCAACAGGGCCAGCAGCAGCAACAGCAGCAACAACAGCAGCAGGTGGAGCAGCAGAAGAGCCAGATCCGGCAGCAGGTCGACCAGCTCGACCAGCAGCGCAGCCAGCTCTCAGAGCAGCTGAGCCAGCTCCCCGCGCAGCAGCGGGAGCAGTGGCAGCAGACGCTGTCGCAGCACGAGCAGAGCATTCAGCGCGTCCAGCAGGCGCTCGAACAGGCCGAGGGGCCCGGGGCGCAGCAGCAGCTCCAGCAGGCGCAGCAGCAGATCAGCCAGATCCAGCAGCAGCTCCAGTCGCTGCAGCAGCAGATGGGCAGCGCGCAGGGCGGCGGGCAGTAACCGCTCAGCGACCGCAGAGGTCATCGTAGAGGGGGACGGCGAAGGGCCCGTCCGCGCGCTCCGCGAGAGAGCGGTCGCGCGTGGACGGGCCGTCGTCGTCGCTGTGGGCGAGCAGGAGATCGGCGTTGCTGCTCACGTCCGCCCGCGCCACCTCACGGCTGGCGGCGCGCTCGGCGCGCATGTGCGCGCGATAGTAGCGGTGAAAGGCTCGCGCGAGCCGCTCGTCCTCGTCAGCGTCGCTCACGCCGCTGCGATCGTGGATCCAGTGCGCCAGCTCGTGCGGCAGATGGAACCCGCCGCCCTCCTCGAGCGCGCGCTCGGTGATGAACACCTGCGCGCGGCCGACGTAATAGCGCCCGAGGATGTTTCCGACGCTGCCCGCCCGCGGGAACGCCGCGCGATCGTTGATCTCGTCGTAGCGGATGACGTGAAGCGTCGGGGCCACGAGCGCGCTCGGGTCGAAAGGCACCCCGCACGACGCCGCGAAGCGCGGGTAGAGCGCCTTCACCTCGTCGAGCTGACGGGCCAGGCGTGAGAGCTGCGCCTCTTCGAGGGGCACGGTCGAGCACACGGGCGCCGCGTCGTCCCCGGTGCGATAGCGGTGGCTGCACCAGCGATCGCCGTCCTGACGGGCGGTCACTCCGTCCCCGGAGCACGAGCCGACGGCCGCGACGACGAGGACGAGCGGCAGCACACGACGCGCGCGCGCCGCTGCGATCGCGCTCGCTCGGAGTCGGAGGAAGGAAGGCAGTCGCAAATTTGGGCAGCTCTCGAGGACGGTCTCGACAGCAGAGAATGCCTCGCGCGCGCGCGACATTCCTGATGCGGAGGCCCCGGTTCGCTCGTGTCAGCGACGTCAGGTGCCGAGCCGCCGCGGCGCGAAGCCTTCGGGCGGCGCCCTTCCGTCGACGATCTCCTCGCGGAGCAGCTCGGCCGCCGCCGTCGCCAGCGTCATGCCGTGACCGCCGAGCCCGGCGAGCCAGGCGAGGCCCGGGACGCGAAGGTCGCGGCCGATGACGAGGTTCCGGTCGGGAGCGAACGTCCGCAAACAAGCCCAGGCACGACGGACGGTGACGTCGCCGAGCGCCGGCGCCAGCTCGGCGAGCTTGTGGCCGAGGAGCTCGAGCGCCTCGGGATCCGTCGGCGGGATGCAGGGCTCGAACGGCTGCTCGTCGCCCGGGGACGCCAGCGCGCCTCTTCCCTCGCGCCGGAAGTACACGTCCTCGACGATGCGCCACACGATCGGCCCGCTCAGCTCGCGTACGGCGCTGCCCTCGAGGAGCGCCAGGTGCCGTCGCAGCGGGACCAGCGGCAGCGCGGCGCCCACCTCGGCGCCGAGCTCCGCCGCCCAGGCGCCGGCGGCGATGACGACGAGCTCCGCCTCGACATGAGCGCCGCTCTCGAGCTCGACGCCGGCGACGCGGCCGTCCGCGAGGAGGACGCGGCGTACGGGCGACTGCAGCGAGAGCTCGGCGCCTTGGAGACGCGCCGCGCGGGACAGCGCCTCCGTGACGACGTGCAGATCGATGATGCCGTCGTCGGGAGAGTACAGCCCGTAAGCCGCGTCGCCCGATCGCAGCGAGGGCTCGAGCCGCAGGATCTCGGGCTGCTCCACCCGCCGGACGCGGAGCTGCGCGCGCCGGGCGCTGTCCTCGAGCGCGTCGATGGGGGCCGCCCGCGGCGCGACATACAGCGCACCGGTGACGTCGAGCCAATCGCTCGTCGCCGTCACCTCGTCGAGCAGCTGGCGGCTCCTCCGCGCGAGCCGCGCCAGCTCGACGACCGGCTCGGCGTGGCGAAAGATCGCGGCGTTCCGTCCCGAGGAGTGCGTGCAGGGCAGCGCCTCGCGCTCGAGCACGCGGACCTTCTTGCCGGCGCGCGCGAGCTGCCAGGCCGCCGCCAGTCCGGCGACGCCACCGCCGATCACGAGCGCGTCGTAGCGGGTCACGCCACCGCCATACACCCCGGGAGCCGCTCCGACGAGCATCGCCCCTCCCCTAGAGGTGCACCGCCCCGGTGGCCTTCTCCTGACGCCAAGGCTACAGCTAGACCCTGTCGGCCCCTTCATGCACGAGCCCATCCCCGAGCCCCTGGTGCAGTTAGGCACAACGCCCGCGCGCACACGAGCGCGCCCGGTCGGCCGTCTGTCGTCTTACAGCTTGCGCGTCAGCCTGCTCGAGCAGTGTCAGCTTCGCTGCGGCTACTGCATGCCGGGCGCGGTGAACCCGTACACCGACAAGTCGCGCTGGCTGACGCCGAGCGACTACGAGCGGCTGGCCGCGATCTTCGCGCAGCGCGGGGTGGACAAGGTGCGCTTCACCGGCGGCGAGCCGCTGCTGCGCGATGACGTCGCCGACGTGGTGCGGGCGTTCCGGCGCGGGCTCCCGGGCGCCGACCTCGCGCTCACGACGAACGGCCAGCGCCTCGACCGGCACCTCGGCGCGTTGCGGGACGCGGGCCTGCACCGCCTGACCGTGCACGTCGACACCTTGCGGGCCGATCGCTACCCGCGGCTCATGGGTCCCGGCCGCCCCGACGACGTCCTCGCGTTGGTCGTCGCGGCCGCGCGGGCCTTCGCAGAGGTGAAGCTCAACGTCGTGGTGCAGCGCGGCCTCAACGACGACGAGCTGCTCGACTTCCTGGCGCTCTCGACACGCATCGGCGTGCAGGTGCGCTTCATCGAGCTCATGGACACCGGCAGCGCGCCCGCGCACGTCCAGCGCACGTTCCTGAGCGGGCGCGACATCGTCGAGCGCATCGGCGCCGAGCGCCCCGTGTCCGCCATCGCTCGTCGTCGGCCGAGCGATCCCGCGTCGCTGTATCGCTGCGCCGACGACGGCACCGTGTTCGGCCTCATCGCGTCCGACACGCAGCCGTTCTGCGAGCACTGCGATCGCCTGCGCCTCACGGCGGACGGACGCCTGCGAGGCTGCCTCTACGAGCCCGGCGGCGCCCCCCTCGGGGTCGCGCTGCGCGACGGGCTCGACGACGCTCGGCTGCTCGCCGTCGTGGACGCCGGGTTGCTCGACAAGCGCTCGTGGCACCCGAGCCAGGCGGTGACCCGGCCCGCCTTCTCCATGGCCGACGTCGGCGGCTGATCGCGGGGGCTCGGCATGGAGAGCACGCGCGTCGTCTTCCACATCGACATGGACGCGTTCTTCGCCTCCGTCGAGCAACGCGAGCGCCCGGAGCTGCGCGGCCAGCCCGTCATCGTCGGCGGCACCGGCAACCGCGGCGTGGTGTCGACGTGCAGCTACGAGGCGCGGCCCTTCGGCGTGCACAGCGCCATGCCGACCTATCGCGCGCGGCAGCTCTGCCCGCAGGGCATCTTCATCCCGCCGCGCGGCTCGCTCTACGCGGCGGTCTCCCGGCAGCTCATGGCCATCCTCGGCGACTTCTCCCCCGACGTGGAGCCGCTGTCCCTCGACGAGGCCTTCCTCGACATGAGCGGCACCGAGAAGCTGTTTGGGCCCCCCGAGGTCGCCGCGCGCAAGCTGCTCGATCGCATCGAACGAGAGCTCTCGCTCACGGCGTCCGTGGGCGTGTCGGCGACGAAGTACGTCGCCAAGGTGGCCTCGGACATGAACAAGCCGCGCGGGCTCACCCTCGTGCCGTCCGGCACCGAGAAGGAGTTTCTCGCGCCCCTGCCCATCGAGCGCCTCTGGGGCGTAGGGCCGAAATCGGCCCCGAAGCTCCACGCCCTCGGGCTGACCCGGATCGGTGACGTCGCGCGTTGGCCGGCGGAGGACCTCGAGCGCCGCTTCGGCAGCTTCGGCTTGCACGTGTGGCGCCTGGCCAACGGCATCGACGAGCGCCACGTCGAGCGCGATCGCGAGGACAAGAGCATCGGCGCCGAGCGCACCTTCGAGCGGAACATCCGCGGCAAGGCGGCCGTGCTCGAGAAGCTCCTGCCGCTCTGTGACGACGTCGCCCAGCGCCTGCGACGTCACGGCCTGCGCGCCGGCGGCGTGCGGCTGAAGGTGAAGTACGCGACGTTCAAGTCCGTGACGCGCCAGCTCACCCTGGAGGGCACGGCCTGCGACACGCAGACGCTGCGGGCGGCGTTGTCCGAGCTGGCGGACCGCGTCGATCTGAACGCTCCCATTCGTCTGGTGGGCCTCGCCTGCACGCGCCTCGTCGAGGGCGGCGCGCCGGGGGGGCTGTTCGACGATCCGAGCCGGGGACGTCGCGAGAAGCTCGAGCGCGCGCTCGACGCCGTGCAGCACAAGTTCGGTGACAAGGCCGTGCGCCGCGCGGACGTCGCCGACGTGGGCGGCGGCATGCCGCGTCGTGGCGACAGCTGAGCCGAGGCGCGCGGATCAGCGCTCGAGGCCGCGCAGGATGCGCTGCGCCGCCCGCGCCGCGCCGAAGCCGTTGTCGATGTTGACGACGCTGACGCCGGCCGAGCAGGCGTTCAGCATCGCGAGCAAAGCGGACAGGCCACCGAAGCTCGCGCCGTAGCCGACGCTGGTCGGCACCGCGATGACGGGCCGATCGACCAGGCCGCCGACGACGGAGGGCAGGGCGCCGTCCATCCCCGCGACCACGATGACGACGTCGGCCGCGCGGACCTCCTCGGCCACCTGCAGCACGCGCGCGATGCCGGCCACGCCCACGTCGTAGAAGCGGGAGACCTCCGCGCCGAAGAAGCGCGCGCTCACGGCGGCCTCTTCGGCCACGGGCAGGTCGCTCGTGCCCGCGCACAAGAGCGCTACGCGGCCGATCGGCGCCGGAGCCTGTCGCGCCACGACGACACAGCGAGCGCGCTCTTCGAGGATCGCGTCCGACGCGAACGCGCGCACGGCCTCGAACGTCCCCGCGGGGGCGCGCGTGACGAGGACGCTCTGGCCGTCATCGAGCAGCGCGCGCGCGATGGCGGCGATCTCTGGCAGCGTCTTGCCGGCGCCGTAGATCACCTCGGGGGCGCCCTGGCGGCGCTCGCGGTCGGTGTCGACGCGGGCGAAGCCGAGCTCGACGACGGAGAGGGACGAGAGCTCGCGCTCGGCGTCCGTCGCGCTGAGCTGACCGGAGCGCACGCGCTCGAGCAGGCCGCGCAGGCGGGAGGAGCTCACGGGCGCGGCTCCAGGATCGGCAGCGAGCCCTTCTTGCCTGGCAGCACGGCCAGCAGGCTCCCCGAGCGCAGCCCTTCGAGATCGAGCGTGACCCAGGTGAAGCCGAGCGGCTTGAGGGCGGCGCTGATCTCGGCCGCGCGCTGCACGGCGTCGAGCAGGCGCGCCTTCGGCACCTCCACGCGCGCGATGGAGCCCTTGCCGTCGTCCTCGTGCAGGCGCACGCGCAACGGGTCGAAGCCGAGCGCCTTGAGCGCCCGCTCGGCCTCGCCCACCCGGCGCAGGCGCTCCGGCGTGACCTCGACGCCGTAGGCGATGCGCGAGCTCAAGCAGGGGGCCGCGGGGCGCTGTGCGTTCGACAAGCCGAGGCGCTGCGCCATGGCGCGCACGTCGGCCTTGCCGGCGCCGACGTCGGCGAGCGGAGACACGACGCCCTCGTCGCGCGCGGCGCGCAGGCCGGGGCGGTGCCCGTGACCGTCCTCTGCGTGGGTACCGTCCACGACGACCGCGAAGCCACGGGCGCGCGCCAAGGCGGAGAGCTTGCCGTACAGCTCGCTCTTGCAGTGAAAGCAGCGGTCGGGGGCGTTTCGTACGTAGGCCGGGTTCTCGAGCTCGGCCGTGGTGATGACGTCGTGCGCGAGGCCGCGCTCCCGGCAGAAGGCGAGGATGTCACCGAGCTCGTCCCCATCGAGGCTCGAGGACACGCCGGTGACCGCGAGCGCCCGCTCGCCGAGCTCCTCGTGGGCGAGCGCGGCCACCAGCGTCGAGTCGACGCCCCCCGAGAGGGCGATGACGCACGAGCCGAGCGCGCGCAGCCGTTTTCGCAGGCGCTCTTCGACGACGGCGACAGGATCGAGGGCCGCTTGGCTGACCATGCTGACGCTCTAGCGCACGGGATGCGCGCGGGGAAGCGCAGCGCTCGTCGTCACTGTGGCTCGTTGCTCAGCGGGCCTTTGCTGAGCAGCCCGAAGGCCGTCGCCCGCCGCCAGAAGGTCGTCTTCGGCAGCCCGAGCGCGCGGGCGGCCTCGGCGGCGGACTTGTAGCTCTCGAGCGCGCCCCGCAGCGCCTCACGCTCGATCTCGTCCATGGTCATCCCCTGCCGGTACACCGCCGCGGCCTCTTGCTGGGCCTCCAGCGTGAGCGGGATGAACTCGAGGTCGGCCTCGTCGATGACCTTGCCGTCGCCCAGGATGAGCGCCCGCTGCACGACGTTGCGCAGCTCGCGGACGTTGCCCGGGAAGGGATGGGACTTGAGCTTCCGCTGCGCACGATCGGTGAGCGTGACGTCGTCACCCGTGGGGCTCAGCTGCCGGGCCAGATGCGCGGCCAGAAACGGCAGGTCGAGCGGACGCGCGCGCAGCGGCGGCAAGCGCACGGGGATGACGTAGAGCCGATGCAGCAGATCCTCGCGGAAGGCGCCGGTGCGGACGTGCTCGACGAGGTCCCGGTGCGTCGCCGCCACCACGCGCACGTCGACGGCCAGATCGCTCTTGCCGCCGATGCGCCGCACGCGCCGCTCCTCGAGCACGCGCAAGAGCTTCGCCTGCATCTCGAGCGGCATCTCGCCGATCTCGTCGAGGAACAGCGTGCCGCCGTCGGCGAGCTCGAAGGCGCCGGCGCGCGCGCGATCGGCGCCGGTGAACGCGCCCTTCTCGTGTCCGAACAGCTCGGCCTCGATGAGGTTCGACGGCAGCGCGGCGGAGTTGAGGGCGACGAACGGGCCTTTGCCGCGACCGCCGAGGCGGTGCAG
>CAYLZW010000008.1:0-55781 GCA_964388085.1 uncultured Myxococcales bacterium
GTGCGGCCGGAAGGTCGGCAGCTCCTCGCGGTAGGGGTAGAGCGCCTCGCCGAGGGCGGCCACGTTGCCGTGCCCGAAGATCGCCCACACGCCGCCGAACAGCGGCAGCTCCTCGCCGTCGATGACGGTGCGCTGCGCCGCCAGGTACCTCACGAGCGCTTGCGCCAGGGTCAGTCGGATCGTGCTCATGGAATTCTCCTCGGGTCTCCTCGGGTCTCCCTCGGGTCTCCCTCGGGTGCTCCTCGGGTGCCGCTTGAGAGGCGTCCCCGCTCGCCGTCAGCGCACCAGCGACAGGCGCGCCTGCCGCCACACGTCGATGAAGCGCGAGTAGCCCGCGGCCACCTCGCGCACGAACGCCTCGTCATCCTGATCTTGCAGCCAGGCCTCGTAGGGGCGCCGCCAGATGGTGCGGCCGATGGCGAAGCCGCGGCACACCTGCGCCCGCGCGGCGTGCGCGACCAGGCGCTCGAGCGCGTCGAGCTCCGCGTCGAGACCGAGCAGGAGCACGCCGCGACAGCGCTTGTCGTGCTCGCCGATGACGTCCGCCACCTCGTTCCAGCCGAAGTCGTCCGGCGGCGCGGCCAGCTTCCACCAGTCGGGATAGACGCCGAGCTTGTAAAAGCGGCGCATGGCCGCCGGGATGTCCCAGGCGCCCGTCGTCGTGTCGCCCTCCGGCTCGAGGAGCTCGAGCATGAGCTCGTGGCCGGTGGCGCAGCAGGCCTCGTACAGCGCCCGCACGCGGGCCTCTTGCGCGGCGCGCAGGGGAGCGTCGTCGTAGCTCGCGTAGCGCACGAGGCACTTGACGACGTGCTCGCGCGGCCAGCGCTCGAGCGTGAGCCCGACGTCGAGGCCGCCCTCGAAGGCCACCGGCCGGCTGCCCGGCAGCTCGATGGGACGGGCGAGGAAGCTGCCGCTGCCCGCGAGCTGCGCCAGCACGTCGGCGCCGTAGCGGTCGTCGACGATGACGTGTGGGTTCGCGAGCCCGGCGCCGCGCGCGCCGTGGTGGGCGGCCTCGGCGATGAGCTGCTTGGCGCGCGTGATGACGTCCGCGGCGGCCCCCTGCTCCTCCATCTGCGCTCTGTGATCGAAGGCGAGGATGGCGAGGTCGTTCCAGCGCTCGCGGCGCTCGGCGACGCGGTGCAGGTGGCGGATGTGCGGGTCCTGGTTCGGGTCCTTGCCGGCGAGGGTCTCGGCCCTCTGCAGGAACGCCTGCAGCTCGTCGAAGCTCGGCATGGCGGGCGCGCAGGCCGGCCGGCTGACGACGAGGGCGCCGCACGCGTTCGCCCAGTGCCCGCACACGGGCAGCGGCTCCGCGCGCAGGTAGCCGCGCAGAAAGCCGCTCAAGAAGCCGTCTCCGGCCCCGAGGGTGTTCGACACCGGCACGCGGAAGGGCGCGCACACGAGCCCCTGCTCGAGCGCGGCCGGGATCTCCGCTTCGAAGATCACGCAACCGTCAACGCCACGCTTCAGCACGATCAAGGCGTCGCTCACCTCACGCACGCGGCGCAGGGCGCTGAGCGTGTCGCTGCTGCCGCCGGCGATGTGGACCTCCTCCTCGGTGCCCACCAGCACGTCGAACCACGGCAGCACCTGCTGCAGCGCGACGGTGACGTCGGCCGAGGGCACGAAGCGCTCCTCGCCGCGGCCGTGCGGCGCGAGCCCCCAGAGCACCGGCCGGTAGTCGATGTCGAGGATCGTCTTGGTCTTGTGCGTCTTGGCGGCCTTGAGCGCTTCGTAGCAGGTGGCGCGCGTGTGCTCGTGGCTCAGGTGCGTGCCGGTGATCGCGATCGCCTGGCTGAGCGCGATGTAGGTCTCGTCGAAGTCGTCGGGGGACACGGCCATGTCGGCCGGTCGCTCGCGATAGAAGATGTGCGGGAAGCTGCCGTCGCCGCGGATGCCGAGCAGCACCAGCGCGGTCAGGCGCTCCGCGTCGGTGAGCAGGTGGCTCGTGTCGCAGCCGACCCGGCGCAGCTCGTCGCGCAGGAAGCGGCCGAGGTGCTCGTCACCGACGCGCGAGAACATCGACGAGCGCAGGCCAAGGCGCGCGCTGCCGAAGGCGACGTTCCCCGAGCTGCCGCCGAGCGACATCTGGAACGACTGCATGTCCTCGAGGCGGCCGCCGGTCTGGCGCCCATAGAGGTCGACGGCCACGCGGCCGAGGCAGATGACGTCGAGGGGGCGCTGCACGGGGTTCATGCTTCGTCGCTGCCTTTGGGGCGCCAGTAGTCGGCGGCGGGATCGCGCGTCCAGTCGTGCGCGGCCTCGAACGTGGGCACGCGGTAGCGGTCTCCCGGCAGGTGGCGGATGACCCACGAGTAGTACATGCCGTAACCAGGCGCCGCGCACTGCGCGTGCGTGCGGGGCGGGAAGATCTTCACGGTGTCGTTGTGGCGGATCTTGAGCACGTCCTCCCCGAGCTCCGCGTGCCCGTACCCCTCGGGCCGCGTGAAGCGGTAGTGGTAGATCTCGGGCTGCGGGTGGTGGTGCGGCGGGTAGCTCGACCAGCGGCCCGGCAGCGTCAGCACCTCGCCGAGCACCATCTGGCTGTTCTCGTGCGTGTTGCTGTCGTCGAAGATGGTGCGCACGATGCGCAAGCAGGCGTCTCCCACGGTGCCCTTGCCGCGCGGCTCGTCGACGACGTCGTGCGGGAGGTGAAAGGCGGCGGCGAACGGCTTGTCGTTCTCCACCGCGTAGACCGTGAGCTCACACGGGCCCTCGGCCATGAGCAACACGCGCGTGCCCTTGGCGACGTGCAGCGCGCTCGGCCCGTCGTCGAAGAGCGAGCCGCGCACGAGGCGGACGGGCGCGGCGTCGTCGGCGCTGAGCGAGAGCGCGCCGCTCATGAGCAGCCAGGCAGTCTCGCGCGCCGCCGTCTGCTCGAGCCGCTCCCCGGGCGCGAGGCGCAAGACGCCGAGCTCAATCCCGGTGTCGTGCTCCGGCTCGCCGATGCGCGTGATGGCGGTGTAGCCGGCCGCGAAGCCGTCGCGTTGATCTCGGATGTGCAGCGTCATGTCCCGCTCCCGGAGTCCAGGGTCTTGATAGAGGGCCGCGGCGTGGCTGCCAACTCGCCGCGGCGAAGCGGGCGGGATGGCGTAGACTCGGCGCGATGAGCGCGGACGATCCCAAGCGGCGGCGCAGCAGGAGGCCCAAGGCGCCGCCGCGCGAGGAGGCGGCGCGCGACGACGAGCCGCCGGCGGGGGGTGCGTTCTTCCGTGCCCCTACCCGCGCCTTCCAGGCCATGCCGACCGAGGTGCTCGATGTCGACGTGCACCGCCCGCCGGCCGCGCGCGAACGCGAGGCCGCCGCCGCGCCGGGCAGCCGCTCGCGCCTGCCCGCCTCCTTGTTCGAGGCGCCGAGGAGCGACGAGCCCGCCGACTTCGCGGCGCCGCCCCCCACCGAGGCGCTCGAGCCCGCGGACGTGCTCCGCCTGGCGAAGCGTCACGCCGCCATCGCGGACGCCCACGATCCGCTCGAGCTGACGAACCCCGACCCCTTCCGCGTGGACCTCGACAGCGACGAGCGCGCGCTGCTCGAGGTGGCCCGCGAGGAGACGCATCACGACCTCTTCGTGCAGGACCTCGAAGGGCCCCCGAGCGAGACGTCCACCGACGTGGAGACGCCGAAGCCAGTGTCCGGACTGCACGCCGGGCTGCACGCCGGGCTGCACGCCGAACCGCAGGCGGGCGCGGCGAGCTCGACGGACGGCGGCTTCGAGGACAACACCATCGCCCTCGGCAGCGGCGCCACCCCCGGCGGCCAGCGACACGAGCGCTCGCCCTTCCTCGAGGCCACCGACGAGGACGCGGCGCTGCCGAGCGAGCCTCCCTCGCTCGAGCTCGCGGCCGCCGCGCCGCCCGACGAGGACGCGCAGCAGCGCTACTACGCCGAGCTGCGCGAGGTCATCGGCGCCGCGCGCGTGTTCGATCCGAAGCGGCCGCTACACGACGTCACCGACCCTGGCTTTCACGAGCCGTCCGACGAGTGGCCGGAGATCACGCTCGACGGCGCGCCCCGGCCGGCGCCGGCTCGCCGTCCCTTTCCGTTCGCCCTCGTCGCCTTCTTGCTCTCCGCGCTGATCGTGACGGTGGGCGGCGTGGGCATCGGCTTTTCGCTCTCGAAGCGCGGCGTCAGCCTCGACCACCTGCTCGGCGCCGGTGTAGGGGACGACGAGCGCGGCGGCGCCGAGCGCGCAGAGAACGGCGCCTTTGCCAAGGCGCCGGCCGACGACGCGGCGGCGACGAGAGACAGCGCGGCCGGCGCTCGGAGCGCCATCGATCCGAGCGGCGCGTGGAGAGAGCGCACCGTGCGCATCTACTTCGCGAACGTAGACGACGCCTCGCGCTCGGGCGCGCGCGATCTCGAGGAGACGCTGCTGAAGGCGTTCACGAGCGCCCTCGCCAGCGACGAGCACGCGCGCTGGGGCGTGGTGCCGAAGAGGCCCGCGTCCGGCTACGGCTTCGCGCTCTCGCTCGCGGTGCTCTCCGTCGACGAGACCGAGGACGGCAGCTCGCGCGTGCGCTGCGCCTTGAACGGCCGGCGGCAGCATGAGCCGCAGGGATCGCTGCGCGTCTCGGTCAGCGCCAGCCGCCGCGCCGAGGGTTCTTTGCGCGACGCCGACGAGGACACGCTGGCGCGCGAGGCCTCTCGTGCCTGCGGCTTCGCGCTGGCGCTCGAGTTCTTCGCCGAGGCGCTTCGTTGAGGCTACGGCGCGACAGGCGGCTCAAGCCGCGCGCTTATTCCCGCGCAGGGTGTCGACGGCGGCCGTGATGCCGTCGAGCGTGAGCTCGAACATCGGGAACAGCGCGCGCACCATGCGGACGCTCGGCGCCTCCCAGATGCGGCGCGGCTCCGGGTTCAGCCAGACCACGCGCTCGGTCTTCTCGCGAAACGAGCGCAGCCACTCGAGGCCGGTCTTGCTGTTCTGCTCATAGAGCCAGCTCGCGCCGCCCTGGTGGGAGAGCTCGAAGGGGCTCATCCACGCGTCCCCGACGAAGACCACCGACCAGGTGCGGTCGAGCTGCTTGAGCACGTCGTCCGTCGACACGCCCTGGTAGCTCGCCATGTCCTCGTACAGGCGAGCGTAGGGGCAGTTGTGGAAGAAAAAGTGCCGGAAGGCCTTGAAGTGCGTGGCCCGGTGCGCGGCCGAGAACAGCTGTTCGCTGCGCTGCGCGTGCGGGTCCATGGAGCCGCCGACGTCCATGAGCAGGAGCAGCTTCACGCGGTTTTGTCGCTCGGGCGAGAACACGAGGTCGATGTCGCCGCCCTCGCGCGCGCTCTTGTCGATGGTGGCGTCGATGTCGAGCTCGAGAGGGCCGCTGTCCTTGGCGAGGCGACGCAGGCGGCGCAGGGCGACGCCCACCTGCCGGGTGTCGAGCACGCGGTCACTTCGTAAGTTCTGAAAGCGTCTCTGCTCGGCCACCTGCAGCGCGGAGCGCCCGCCGCCCTGGCCGCCCACGCGCACCCCGGCGGGGTTTTTGCCGCCGTGGCCGAAGGGCGAGGTGCCGCCGGTGCCGATCCACCGGCTGCCGCCGTCGTGGCGCTCCTTCTGCTCCTCGAGGCGCTCTTGGAAGCGCCGCTTCGGCTCGTCGAGGTCGAGGGCCGCGAGCGCCGCCAGCTCCTCGGCGGAGAGCGCGGGCATGGCCATCGGCTCCGCCAGCCACCGTAACAGCTCGTCGCTGAGGTCGAGGCTGCCCTCGACGCCGTGGAAGTACTCGGCGAAGCAGCGATCGTAGAGGTCGTACTGTCCCTCACGCTTGACGAGCAGGTTTCTGCCGAGGTGATAGAGGCCCGCCAAGCTCGCGTGCCCGTAGCCCTCGGCGAGCCCGCGGATGAGCAGGAGCCACTCGGTGAGGCTGACCTTCAGCCCCGAGGCACGCAAGTGGAAGAGGAAGCCGCTGAACATGGTGCCGCTCATCGTCCGCCGACGTCAGCCAAAGCGGCGGCGCTTTTGGCCGGTCACCACCTCGATGTCCTGCTCGCGCTTGAGCAGCACGCCGAGGAAGGGCAGCTCCTGCTCGAGGCGGCCTGGGTCGATGCCCGCGCGCTGCAGCGCTGCGATCCAGTCGAGCAGCTCGCTCGTCGACGGCCGCTTGCGCACCTCGGGCTGCGCGCGCAGCCAATAAAAGCGCACGAGGCACTGGCGCAGCAGCCGATCCTCGACGTCGGGGTGGTGCACGCGCACGATGTCCGCCATGAGCGCCTCGTCGGGGAAGGCGATCCAGTGAAAGACACAGCGGCGCAAAAACGCGTCCGGCAGCTCCTTCTCGTTGTTGCTCGTGATGACGACGATGGGCCGGCGACGCGCCGCCACGGTCTCGCCGGTCTCCTCGACGACGAAGCTCATGCGGTCGAGCTCGTGCTAGAGGTCGTTCGGGAACTCGATGTCCGCCTTGTCGATCTCGTCGATGAGCAGCACCGCGCGCTCTTTGTGCGCGAAGGCGCGCCCGAGCGGGCCGAGCTTGATGTAGCTCGCGATGTCACTGATGTCCTTGTCGCCGAAGCGGGCGTCGTTGAGGCGCGCGACGGTGTCGTAGACGTAGAGGCCGTCCTTACCCTTGGTCGTCGACTTGATGTTCCACGAGATGAGCTCCGCGCCCGCGGCCTCCGCGATGGCCTCCGCCAGGCGCGTCTTGCCGGTGCCGGGCTCCCCCTTGATGAGCAGCGGGCGCTCGAGGCCGACCGCGACGTTCACGGCGTCACGCAGATCGGCGGAGGTCAGGTACTGCTCGGTGCCGGCGAAGGTCAACATGGGCAAGCTCGCTCGAGGACGACGTACGCGCCTCAGGGCCTCTAGGGCTCAAGGCCTCTGCGGCTCAGGGCCTCTACGGCTCAGGACGCAGGGGCTCAGGGGTTCACGGCGTCGTAGCGGACGCTGCCCTCGCTGGCCAGCGTCCCCTGTGGCCAGTAGTTCAGCTCGAGGTAGGCGGCGCTCGGGTCCCACGGCCCGTCGCCGAAGCAGGCCACGTCGTCGAAGGTCGCGGAGCCCTCCAGCTGCCAGCCGAGGCAGAGGGTCGTGCCGCTGTGCTTGACCCGCCACGCGACCGGTGGCGGGTTGTTCGCGAGCGGCGCCTCGTTCCACGACTGGGTGGCGCCGTCGACCTTCGAGAACAGGTACGCCTTCTCGTTGGTCTGGCCGATCTCGACGTAGTCACCGTCCCCCGAGAGGCGCACCTTCATGTTGCTGCTGCCGCCGTCCGGCAGCACGGGCGGCCCCTGCAGCGTGACCACGACCTCGCCGTCGCGCAGGTCGTAGGCCTCGCCGACGCGCACGGCGACGCCGCTGCTCGACACCCCGCTCGCGCAGGATAGGCGCAGCGCCCCGCCGCTGACCGCTTGCCCGCAGGCGGGGTTCGACGACACCTCCCAAGGGCTGTCGGCGAGCGGCGCGTCGAAGGCCTCGTGCAGTTGCGCGATGGGACAGAAGGGGACGAACGGCCCGCCCGCGTTGAAGTTGTCGAGCTCGACGACGCCAGGGGCGACCTCGGCCTGCCGGGTACCGGCGCTCAACTGCACGCGGACGCGCCCCTGGTAGGGCGCGGCCGGGGTGACGAAGCGTGACGTCCAGGCGCTCCCGTCGGAGGAGGTCTCGATGTGCAGGTCGCTGCCCGCGCGGCGAAAGCGCCAGTGTCGCGTGGCGTCGGACAGCCCGAGCAGCGCGCTCGTGTCGTCCTGGCCGTCAGGCTGCCGAACCTCGACGAGCAGGCTCCCGCTCCTGGCCACCATGGTGACGGACTCGACCCCCTCGGAGCGGAGCGAGAACCTCGCCTCGGCGGCGGTGTCCGGGTTTGGCGCGCGCACGAGCTCGACGGAGACCGGCTCGGCGCCGAGGTAAATCGGCGCGCGCTGCTGGTAGCCGGCGAACACATCACCGGCCGACTCCGCGAGGGTGAAGCGCAGCACGCCGTCGACCTCGGCCCGCGCCATCGCCGCGTGGCGCCAGCTGTTCCAGAAGTGCGCCTGCTCGGGATCGGTGAAGTCGTCGGCGAGCGCGGCGACGGTGCCACAGGCAGGAACGGGATCGGGGCCTGCGTCGGGATCGCCCTCGCCCTCGCCTTCACCTTCGCCCTCACCTTCGCCCTCGCCTTCGCCTTCGCCTTCGCCTTCGCCCTCGCCTTCGCCCTCGCCTTCTCCCTCGCCCTCGCCCTCGCCTTCTCCCTCGCCCTCGCCTTCGCCTTCGCCTTCGCCTTCGCCCTCGCCCTCACCTTCACCTTCGCCTTCGCCTTCGCCCTCGCCTTCGCCTTCGCCTTCTCCCTCGCCCTCGCCTACCGCGACGACGCCGGGCGCCTGGCAGCGGCCGTCGACGCACATCTCGTCGCCGGCGCACTCGTCGTCGTCGTTACAGGGGTGCGATGCAGCCACGGAGGGCGTGCAGCTCAACCCCCAGAGGACCAGCGAAAGCGCGATCGCGTAGCGCATGGGGCGATCGTGCCACGAGTGGGCTATTCGGCGCGCGGCAGGAGCAGCAGGCGCCCCTCTGCGTGCTGCTCCACGTCGCCGCGGGCGCGCGGCAGGGACAAGAGCTCACCGCGCTCCCAGCGCTCGATGAGGCCTCCGTAGCGCTCGTCGCCGATGTGACCGGTGTTGCCAAAGTCCGTGACGAGGCGGGCCTGCACGGGTTCGCTCATCTCGGCGACGAAGCGCAGCACGGCGCCGCTGCGCACCGGCAGCCCGGCCTCGGCGCGCGGCGCTCGATTCCAGCCGCTCTGCGCGCGGGGATCGGCGGCGAAGGCGGCGCCGATGAGGGGAGCGCTCGCCAGCGGCCCGGCGGCGGCCAGCGTGTGCACCTTGCCCCAGACCCAGCCCTCGGGGTCGGCCCCCGCGTACTCGATGACGCGCGTCAGGGCCCGCTCGGCGGCGTCCTTCACGAAGCCCCCGAGGCCCTCTCGCTGCGGCGTACCCTGGTCGTCGAGCAGCGCGGACGGCGTCTCGCTGCCGTCCTCGAGCAGAGCCCGCTCGATGGCCATCACCACGAAGGGCTGGTGCAAGAGCTGCCGGGCGACATCGGGGCCGAGGTGGGCCGCCAGGATCTCCTCCTGCACCGTCGCCAGCAGCACGGTGAACGGCAGGGCGCCCTTCGAATCGACGCTATAGGAACCGTCAAAGTGACGTACGGCGTCGCAGAAGGCCCGCGCGAGCGCCTGCGGGTGGTTGCTGATGCGCTCGGGGCAGGCCGCTCCGAGAGGGCCCGCCAGGGCGCGCGCCTCGACGCTGACGATGTCCTGCTGGATGGCGAGCAGCGAGTCGGCGTCGGCCTTGCCCGCCGCGAGCAGGGCCCGCACGCGCTCGTCGATGCGCAGCGCGCGGTGCGGCGTGGCCGCGTAGCCGCCGACGCTGCGCGCGGCGCGGTGGTCGTCGGCGGTGATGCGCTGGTTCGCCGCCACCAGATAGCCGCTCGCGGGGTCGGTGCTCGCGGGGTGCTCCTCGGCCGCCAGGTAGCCGCTCCAGCCGGCCGCCGTCGTCGAGCCGTCGCGCGGCAGCGAGCTCGGCTCCGACGAGCGGCGCACGGGGATCTTGCCGGTCAGCCGGTAGGCGATGTGCCCGTCACGGGTGGCGAGCAGCGCGCTCTGGCTCGCGGCCATATTGCCGAGCGCGCGGCTGGCCTCGTCGAGGTCGCGGGCGCGCGCGAGCTGCCAGAAGGCCAGCAGTTGGTTCTGGGTGGCCTCCGGATCGAAGCCGCTCCAGAGCAGCGCGTAGGTCTCGCCCGGCTCCATCTCGGTCTCGTAGCCGGGCGGCAGCACCGGGCCGAACATCGTCGTCGCCCAGGACTCGCTCAGCAGCGTGTCCCCGCCGGCCAGGAAGCGCTCCACGTGCGTGCCGAAGGGGAGCTCGCGGCCCTCGACGAGGTAGCGCCCCTTGTGCTCGGGCGAGACCTTGAGCCGGACGAGATCTTGCGTGTCGGCGAAGGACGTCGTCATGGCCCAGGCGACCTGGTCGGAGTGGCCGATGACGACGGCGGGGATGCCGGGCAGCGTCACGCCCGTGACCGAGAGCCCGTCGCTGCCCTCGAGGTGCGCCAGGTAGAAGACGCCCGGCGCCCGGTGCGCCAGGTGCGGATCGTTCACGAGGATCGGCCGGCCGCTCGCGGTGCGCGAGCCGTGCACCGCCCACGCGTTCGAGCCGCCCGGCAAAGGCAGCGACGAGAACAGCTCCATGAGCGAGCTCTCGAGGGGCGCGCGCGGCGGCGCAGGCGGTCCGCCGGCCGCCGGCACCGACGCCTTCGCGGCCGGCTCCTCGGCAGGCGAAGCGGGCCCCACCCGGTCCGGCAGCGGCGCAGCCTCGAAGGAGCGCGGCACGAAGGAGGCGGGCGGCGTCACCACCTCCTTGCGCACGATGGGCACGTCCGCCGAGGGCACGTCCTGCAGCAGCGCCTTTCGTCGTGGATCGCCCTGCGGCAGGCGCGCGACGACGCGGGCGCGCGCGAGCTCGGCGCGCAGGTCGAGCGAGAGCTCCCAGTTCTGCAGGCGCGCGATGGCGAGCACGTCGCGCACCTCGAAGGGTGACGCGTTCAGCCCGAGCAACTGCATCTCGAGGCTGCGGCCGGCGTGCGCGGCGCCCTCGTTGAGCCCGGCCACGTAGGCCTCGGCCAGCGCGCGCGCCTGCGGCGGCAAGGCCGCCTCCTCGTCGTCGAGCCGGTAGCTGAGCAGCCGCAGGCGTCGATCTTCCTCGACGAGACCCTTGCCGAAGATCTCGCCGAGGCGCCCGCTGGCCGCGTGCTTCAGCACGAGGACCTGGAACAGGCGATCGCGCGCGTGCATGAAGCCGAGGCCGTACGCGAGGTCCTCGTCGTGCGCGGCGTAGATGTGCGGCACGCCGTGCTCGTCGAGCAGCACCTCCACCTGCCGCGCTGGACCGGCGCTGACCCGCGCCTCGTGGACGAGCCCCCCGTCCCCGTCGGCGCGGGCCGGCGCGAAGAAGCTCGCCCACGCGCAGCCCGTGACGCCGAGCACGAGGAGCAGGGCGGCATACAGCGGCGCCCTTGCCGCGCGGGCCGGACGGCTTACGATCACGGGATGAGACTCTTGCTCAACCTCCTCTGGGCGACCTTCGGCGGCGGCTTCGTGATCGCGCTGCAGTACCTGCTCGGGGGGCTCGTGCTCTGCCTGACCGTGGTCGGCATCCCCTTTGGGCTCCAATGCTTCAAGCTCGCGGGCCTGTCGCTGTGGCCGTTCGGCCGTCACGTCGACGAGGACCCGAGCAGCACCCCGAGCGGGGCGCTCTCCCTGGTGATGAACCTCATCTGGCTCGTGTTCGGCGGCTTCACGACGTTCCTGAGCCATATCGCGCTCGCGCTCTCCCTGGCGATCACCGTCATCGGTATCCCGTTCGCGCTGCAGCATATGAAGCTCGCCGTGCTCTCGCTCTTCCCCTTCGGCCGCCGCGTCGTCGAGGAAATGTAGAGCGCGAGCTTAGCGGCTCTCGTGGCGGCGTGCTGCAGCGAATCGCTGTACCCTGTCGGCCGTGAAGCGGATCGGGCGCTACGAGGTCGTGCGCGAGCTACGCGGCGGCGGCATGGGAACGGTGACCCTCGGGAAGAGCCCCGACGGTCAGCTCGTCGTCTTGAAGCGTCCGCACTCGGTCGATCCCGAGGCGGCCGTGCGCCTGCGCGACGAGGCCCGCATCGGCGCCCGCCTGCTCCACCCCTCCGTCGTCGACACGCTCGATCTGTTCGAGCTCGACAGCGGCGTGCCCGTGCTGGTGGTCGCCTATGTGGACGGGCCCTCCCTCGAGGTGCTGCGCCCGCTCGGGCCGCTGCCCATCGGCGTCATCGCGCGCGTGGGCCGCCAGATCGCGGAGGGGCTCGCCGCCCTGCACGAGAGCACCGACGAGCACGGCCAGCCGCTCCACATCCTGCACCGCGACGTGACGCCGGGGAACATCGTGGTCGGGCGCGACGGCGACGCGAAGCTCATCGACCTCGGCATCGCGCGCTTCTCCGAGCGCCAGGCCGAGCGCACGCAGGACGGCTTCTTGCGCGGCACCATGCGCTACCTCGCGCCCGAGCTTTTGCAGGGGGACACCTACTCGGCAGCGTCGGACCTCTGGGCGCTCGGCATGGTGCTGTGGGAGGCCGCGCTCGGCCGCTTCGCCTACCGGGGCGAGACCGATCGCGAGGTGCTCGCGGGCATCCTGCGCGGGGAGCCCATGGAGCTCGACGAGGGCGAGCACGTCGACGAGGAGGTCATCGAGCTCATCCGCGCGCTGCTGCAGCCCTCGCCGCTGACGCGCATCAGGAGCGGCGCCGCGGCGGCCGCGCGCTTCGCTGCCATCTGCGAGCGCCACGAGGACACGGCGGCGCTCACCCGAGACGTCATCGAGCGTGCGCTCGTGCGCAAGAGCGAGCGCGACGCCGAGCAGAAGGCCAAGCTCGCGAGCATGCTGCGGCCGGAGAACCTCGGCTTCCCCGTCATCGGGCGCGGTCACGCGGTCGCCTCCGCGGAGCTGTTCGCCGACGAGGCCACCGCCGCCGAGGTCGAGCGCTATGACGACGGGGGCCGCGAAGAGCTCGCGGAGATGCCGCACACCGAGCCGCTCGGCGACGACGAGGACCCGCGCTCGCGCTGGCGGCACCGGGGCGGGCCTCCCGCGATCAAGGATGACCACGAGGAGTACCCCACCGCCCCGCTGAAGGGCGCCGGCGCGCTGCCGAGCCGGCGCCCCCTCGCGGACGACGACGAGAAGACGGTCAACGTCCCCGCTCCCATCAGCTTCCTCACCCCGCCGCAGGAGCGCGAGCTCGCTGGCGCGGGCCACGGGACCGACGACGAGCCCGACGAGGACGCGCTCGACCCGACCACCCCCATGCCGACCCTGCGGCTGCCCGCGGCGGCGCTCCGCTCGGTGGACGGCGTCAACGCGCCCGCCGCCGCAGAGGCGACGCTCTCCTTCGACGGTGAGGACACGGCCTCGGTGTCGGACCCGCGCGTGCCGAAGGAGGCTTTCCGCTCGGACGCGCCCGATCTGCCCGCGCGCGCGCGCGAGCTCGACTCCGGCGAGATCGCGACGCCCGACGTCATCGCGACCAGAGGCCCGGCCCCCGAGATCGACGACGACGAGCTCGAGGACATGCACACGCTGGACGGGCTCTCTCCCCTGCGCGCGCCGACGCCGGCGAAGGCCCCCGCGGAGGTGCTCATCCCGGCGCCCGCTGCGGCGGCGACACCGGCTGTCCTGACGAGCAGCAGCGAGCCGCGCCCGCTCGCTCGCATCGCCCTCGTGCGCAAGACCGCCGCGCAGCTCGCGAGCGAGCGCGCACGAAAGCACGCGCCGAGCGCCTCCATCGACGACCTGCCGCCGGCGCGCCCGAAGCCCCGCCAAGAGCTCGCGGACGACGACGTCACCACCGTCTCGCCCTTCTCGCCGCCCGGCGCGGACAGCGCCGAGCACGAGGCGCAGCGCGCGCGCAAGAAGCGAGGCCGAGGGGCGCGCCGGAAGGCCGCCAAAGAGAAGCGCGCCCCCGGCGGCGAGCGCGCGCCGCCCCCGCCCGAGGTCGTCACGCTCGCGGACGACCACGCCACCGAGTCGGCCAGCGCCGGCGAGGACGAGCCGGACCCCTCCTCCATCGAGACCCGCTTCGTCGACGAGGCGATGCTGAAACAGCAGATCGCGGAGCGGACCGAGGTGTCCCCGCCCGAGGGCGCGCTCCCGTCGTCGGCCCTCGGGGCCCGCATGGTCGAGCTGCCGACGCCGCAGCCCCCCGTCGTCCCCGCCTTCCGTCCGGCGGAGGGCGCCGCTGCGAGTCATCCCTACGCCGCGGCCCCCAGCCCCGACGCGCACCCGGCCGCGACGCCGCTCGAGCAGCTCCCGGCGGCCGCGCGAGACACCCGAGAGCCTCCCCGCGAGCGCGCCGCCGGAGAGGTCATGAAGCTGAACGATATGGTGGCGTTCCTCGATGACGACTGAGCCGAGCGGAGCGAAGCCGAGCCGAGGTCTGTGCGCGCCGGCCGCTCAAGCGCTCGCGCCGGGCGCCTCTCGAAAGGCTTCCACGATCGCCTTCGGGATGCGCCGCGGCCTGCCCGTCACGGCGTCGATGTAGGCCCACAGGGTGCGCGCGCGCACGACCTCCTGCCCGTCGCTCACGCGCAGCACGCGCGTCTCCCGCCACGAGCTGGCGCCCTTCCAGTCCGCGATCCAGGTCCGCAGCACGAGCTGCTCACCGTCGTAGGCCGGGCGTAGGTACTCGACCTCATGGCGCCGCACCACGAACACGGCGCCCTCGCGCTGGTAGGTCGCGAGATCGAAGCCGGCGGCGTCGCTGTGCGCCACCGCGATGTCTTGTACCCAGCGCACGTACACGATGTTGTTGACGTGACCGAGCGCATCGACGTCGGCGGCCGTAGGAACCTTTTGCTGCTCGAAGACGTTCGATTCCATAGCCTCGCCGGTCCGGGCCCGCCGGCCGGGGCCTTGTCGCTGCGCGGCGAATGGGACATCCGTCAGCGCTCGCCGGCCCGACACAGAAGCACACTTCGGCCAAACGGGCGAGCCCCGCGGAGGCGCCGTGAAGAAACTCGTCCGACTGCTCCTGCTGCTCGTCATCGTGGCTGCCGTCGGCTTCGGCTGGTTCCGGCAAAGCGTGCACTTCGCCATCCTCGAGATCGGCCGCGCCGCCCAGGCCGGTGACGTCGCCACGCTCGAGAAGCACGTCGACATCAGCTCCGTGGTCGACAGCGTCGGCCGCTTCAGCGCCGAGGTCGCCAAGGCCGAGGCCAAGGGCATCGCCGGCGACAACATCATCGGCGATCTGCTGGGAGGCCTCGCGGGCGCCGTCGCTGACGAGGTCGTGCAGGCGGCGAAGCCCGAGCTCGAGATGAAGGTGCGCAGAAAGCTCGCGCAGGGCGAGGGCTTCGAGGCCTTCGGCCCCTTCGTCCCCTACGAGGGCTTCGAGGCCATCGGCCTCGTGCGCGACGCGGGCCCGAAGAAGACCTACGTCATGATCGCGGGCACCTGCTACGGCGAGCCCGCGAGCGTGAACGTGGTGTTCGAGCGCGTCCCGGGGCCCCTCGGCCTCGACGTGCTCGGTACCTGGCGCGCCACCGGCGTCGAGGAAGGCACGCTGCTGATCCTGGCGGAGACCTGCAAGGAGGCGGCGAACAAGCCGGCCGCCAAGAAGTAGCAAATGGCGTCGAGCGCACCCTCCGGCGCTTGCGCGGGCCTGCCTCGCTCCCTTTATTTGTGCTCTCTCGCGCTCGAAGGCGCCCTGCCCACGGAGACGCCCGCCGATGTTCCGCCTCCTCTTCGTGAGCATCCTCCTCCTCGTGCACGCCTACCTCGCCGTCCGGCTGGTGCTGCCGCTCGACGCGAGCGTCGTCGTAAAGGGCCTCTCGCTCGGCGCCTTCGGGCTGGCGGCCGCGGTCTACCCGCTGGCCATGTACCTGCGCTTTCAGCGGGCGGGGCGCGGGCCGCTCGTCGAGGCCTTTCTGGTCGTCACCTACGGGCAGATGGGCGTCACCGGCTTTCTGCTCACCCTCCTCGTCGCGCGGGACGCGCTGTGGCTGCTGTGCTGGCTGCTCGACCTCGCGCTCGTCGCCAGCGGGCAGGAGCCGCTCTTGCCGAGCGATCCGGAGGCGCGCCGCGCCCTGCTCGTGACGACGAACGGCGCCGTGGTCGGGCTCGCGCTCTTGGCCTCGCTCGTCGGCTTCGCGGAAGCGCGCCGCACCCCGCGCGTCCGGCGCGTGCGCGTCCCCATCGAAGGGCTGCCCGAGGGCCTCGAGGGCTTCACGCTCGCGCAGCTCACCGACCTCCACGTCGGGCCCACCATCAAGCGCGACTTCGTCTCGTCCGTCGTCGAGCGCGTGCTGTCCCTGTCGCCCGACGCCGTAGCGCTCACCGGTGACTTCGTCGACGGCAGCGTGGCGGAGCTGAGCGAGCACGTCGCGCCGCTCGCCGGCCTGCGCGCGCGGCACGGCGTGTTCTACGTGACGGGCAATCACGAGTACTACGCGGGCGCCGAGGCCTGGCTCGAGCACTTCGCGTCGCTCGGGCTGCGTACGCTCGTGAACGAGCACGTGGTCGTCGAGCACGAGGGGGAGCGCCTGGTCATCGCCGGCGTGTGCGACTACAGCGCGGGGTCGTTCGTGCCGCAGCACAAGAGCAGCCCGAGCGCGGCGCTCCGGGGAGCGCCCGACCACGTGCCGCGCGTACTGCTGGCCCACCAGCCGCGCAGCGCGCCGGCCGTGCGCGAGGCGGGCGGCGTCGACCTCATGCTCTCGGGGCACACGCACGGCGGACAGATGTGGCCGTGGAACTTCTTCGTGCCCCTGCAGCAGCCCATCGTCGCCGGCCTCCATCGGCTGCACGATATGTGGATCTACGTGAGCCGAGGCACAGGCTATTGGGGGCCGCCCTATCGCGTCGGCGCGCCGTCGGAGATCGCGCTGCTCACCCTCACGCGGGCATGAACGACGCGATCTCCGAGGGCGACGCGGCGTGACCCTCTTCATTCCGATTAGGCGGCCTTGGCGGCGGGCTCATCCCAGGCGGGCGTGATCTGCCCGCGCGCGACCAGCGCCTTCTCCGACGACACGAGGCCATCGCCGTGCTCGCGCGTCAGCCAGCGCGGGCGCTTGGTGCGCACCGCCCGCCGCTTGATGCGATGCCACTGCGGGCTGCCCGCCGGCGCCAGCGTGAGCAGATGACATTTGGCGCGCTCGAGCGACACGCGCAGCAATTGGCTCTTCGCGATGACGCCGTCGCGCTTTACCTGCGCGTCGCTGGCGGTCAGCAGATAGGCGTCGACGCAGGTCTCGTAGGCGAGCAGCGAGCGCTCGATCTGGTCGCGCAGGCGCAAGAGCGCGGCGTCCTCCGTCTCCGACAAGCGGCGCACCCGGTAGCGCGTGCGCTCGACGACGTCGAGGTAGCCGCCCGGCGTCAGGCGCGCGAGCGTCTTCGGGCAGCCGCGCTCCTCGATCTGGCAGGTGACGTCGTTGTACAGGCTCTGCAGCGAGCGGTGCGCCAGACCGCGCGACTCGCGCGCGGGCTCGACGAGCTCGAGCACCGCCGAGGCCTCCTCGAGATCACGAGCGAGCGTGCCGGCGGCCTCCAAGAGGCGCCTCGAGAGCTGCAGGGCGCCGAGCGACTCGGCCTCCTCCGCGAGGGACTCGGCGTGGCGAATGGCGGTCTCGACGTGACGAAGCGAAGCATGCATGGTGGTCTCCTGTGCCGCGTGTGCGTACCTGAAACCACTTTGTGTGCCAGCCGTGCGTGCGCATTCCGCTGCGGTCTGCCCCTGTCAGGGCGCGGTGCGCGGTTTCAAATCGGACCGCGCGCGTTCCAGTGCGCGGCGAAGGCGCGGTGGAAATACCAGCCCAGGGAGGGCTGACGGTTCACCTCAGCGGACCGCGGTCTCCTTCGACGCCACGCTTCGATACACGACCAGCTCCGACGTCGGCGCGGCGACCGGCTCGAGCCACGAGCGCGCGAGCGGCGGGACCTGCACGCAGCAGACGTGAATCGAGCGCCTGGCGGCGACCGCCTCCAGCGCGTCGAGCACGCGCTCCAGGCGAGCGTCGCTGAACGGGCAGTAGAGGAAGAAGACGGTCCCGGACGAGAGGCTGCCCATGTCCTCGGCGACGTCCGCGTGGATTGTCGTCACTCGCTCGAGACCGAGCCCTCTCGTCAGCTGGCGAGCGGTGGCGACGAGGCTGGCCTGCACCTCGACGCCGATGGCGACGGCGCCGGTGAGGAGGTGGACGAGCGTGGGCACGCGGCCGGTCCCGGAACCGATGTCCACGAACACGTCATCGCTCGTGAGCGGGACCTCGTCGAGCATGCGCAAGAGCAGCGCGACGGGACAGGGCAGGTAGGGGACGCATCCCGCGGGCAGGTCCGGGCCGTCGTCGGGGAAGGGCTCTACGCCGAGCACGAGATCGAGCCAGCCGTCCCGCTCGTCGTCGGGCAGCGCGTCGAGCGCCATGCGTAGCGGGTGCGCGCGCTCCTCGGCGGGCGCTCGGCGCAGGACCTCGCGCATCTCGGCGGCGGGGATCGTCACGGACTGGATACTACCCGCGCGGCCCGGCAGAGTTTGAGCTGCTCGTCGCTCGACAGCCCGACTCGAACGAGAGGAACGCAATGGCCAGCAAGACATCCCAGCGCTCCACGACACCAGCGAAGAAGAAGGCTCCCGCCACCAAGAAGACGACAAAGAAGGCGCCCGCGAAGAAGAGCGCCAAGAAGTCGCCCGCAAAGAAGACGGCGAACAAGACCTCGACCAAGCCGGTGCTCCTCTCGGGCGGCAACCCGCAGATCCCGAAGGGCGACGGCGACGCGCCCGTGCAGACCTATCTCGCCGCCATGCCCGGCTGGAAGAGCGACGCCGGACGGCGCCTCGACGAGCTCATCGTGCGCACGGTGCCGAAGGTGAAGAAGGCCGTGAAGTGGAACTCCCCGTTCTACGGCGTCGAGGGCCAGGGCTGGTTCGTGTCGTTTCATTGCTTCACGAAGTACATCAAGGTGACGTTCTTCGCGGGCACGAAGCTAAAGCCGCTGCCGCCCGTCGAGTCGAAGGACCCGAACACACGCTACGTGCACCTCTACGAGGACGAACCGGTCGACGAGAAGGCGCTGGCGAGCTGGATCCGGCAGGCCTCCAAGCTGCCCGGCTGGATGACGTAGGTGTTCACTCCCGTCGACGGGGCCAGCCGATCCAGCCGAGGCGCCAGAAGAACAACAGCTGCGCCATCGAGATGACGCCCATGGCGATGAGCAGCGTCGGGTAGCCCCAGGGGTGGACGAGCTCCGGCATGTCCTGGAAATTCATGCCGTACACGCCGGCGAGGAACGTCAGCGGGATGAAGATGGTCGACATGATCGTGAGCACGCGCATGACGTCGTTGGTGCGGTTCGACAGCACCGAGAGGTAGACGTTCATCTGGTTCGTGACCACCTCGCGGAAGGACTCGACCACCTCGGCGGCGTGCTCGGTGTGGTCGTAGACGTCGCGGAAGAACAGCCGCACCTTGGCCGACAAGAAGGGCACCTCGTCGCGCGCGATGCGGTTCATGACGTCACGCTGCGGCCAGAGCACGTGCCGCAGGCGCGTCAGCGTGCGCTTCATCTCGGTCAGCTCCGCGAGCGAGTCGCGGGACGCCTCGGTCAGCACGCGCTCGTCGAGCTCCTCGATGTAGTCGCTGAGCCCCTCGAGCACGGGGTAGTAGGCGTCGATGATGGCGTCGACCAGCGCGTAGGCGAGGTAGTCCGAGGCGGCGGCGCGGATGACCGTGTGGCCGCTGCGCAGGCGCTCGCGCACGGGGTCGAAATTGTCGCCGTAATATTCCTGAAAGGTGACGATATAGCCGTCGCCGACGAGCACGCTCACCTGCTCCTGCTCGAGCTCGGGCGTGTCGAGCAGCGCGAGGTAGCGCGTGATGATGAGGTGGTTGTGCTCATAGGCGTCCGACTTCGGGCGCTGCGGCGTGTTGACGATGTCCTCGAGCGCGAGCGGGTGGATGCGAAAGATCTCGCCGAGGCGCTTCAGCAGCGCCTCGTCACCGAGCCCCTGCACGTCGAGCCACAGCACCTTGCCGGGCGCCAGCAGCGCGGGCAGCTCCTCGACGTCGCTCAGGTCGTGCTCGTCGAGGCTCTCGCTGTCGTAGCGGATGACACGCAGCTTCGGTGACAGCGCGTCGTCGGGCAGGACGAGCGTACCGGGGCGGGCTCCTCGGGGCGGTCGGCGCTTCTTGAAGTGCATGAGCACGGTCTTTCTCCGACGTCCGCGGGGTGTCAACGCTTCCGCTTGACGAGGGCCAGGCCCCCTGTCCTACTGCGTCCTCGTGGGCTCTGCCCGGGCCCACGAGCCGACGAGGTCACCCATGCTGCGCCCGCTCCGCTTCTTGCCTCTGGCCGCCACCCTGCTGCTCGCCGCCTGCCACCCCTTCGCGTGCTTCACGCCGGCGGACCTGCCGAAGGACCAGCCGCTCGAGGTGACGTCGACGAGCGAGCGCTTCCCCGCCGCCGGCGTGGAGGTGCTCGTCGACGATTGGGGCATCCCGCACGTGTTCGGCGAGAGCGAGGCGGACCTCTCCTACGGCCTCGGCTACATGCACGGCCGCGATCGCACCTTCCAGCTCATGTTCCGCAAGTTCGCCGCGCTCGGCCGCCTCAGCGAGCTGCTCGACCGCGACATGCTCTACGCCGATCAGTTCCTGCGCCTGACGAGCTGGAACCTCGACGAGCAGCTCGCGCTCACGAGCGAGCGCTCGATGGCCATCCTCGAGGGCTACGCGGCCGGCGTGAACGACGGCGCCGCCGCGGTGGGGCGATCGGCCGAGATGGTGCTGCTCGGCGTCGACTTCGAGCCCTTCACGGCGCGTGACGTGCTCGCCTGCATCCGCCTCTTGCAGGACAACCAGGCCACCGGCCGAGACGAGGAGCTCGCGCGCGCGCGCTTTTTGAATCGCCTGCCAAAGGGCGATCCGCGCCTCGCCGAGGTGCTCAGCCTGCCGGACCACCGCGGCGCGCCCGTGGTGCCGAGCGACGAGCACTCCGGCGCGCGCGGCTTCGTGGCCGAGCGCCAGCCCGCCGGCGAGCGCCTCGTGACGTCGCCCGGCGCGTCGGCCGGCCCCGACACGACGCCGCTGCGCAAGCACCCGCTGCGCGCGGCGGCCGAGCGGCCCGAGCTCAGCGACTTCGAGCGACAGCTCTTGCTCGGGCTCCTCTCCGAGCGGGAGGGCGGCGCGTCGAACTCGTGGGTCGTGCACGGCGACAAGACCGCGAGCGGGCACCCGGTGCTGACCAACGATCCGCACCTCGCGCACGAGGGCCCGTCCTTGTTCTACCTCGCGCACATGAAGGGCCCCGACTTCGACATCGCGGGCGTCACCTTCCCGGGCATCCCCGCCGTCATCATCGGCTGGGGCGACGACGTCGCCTGGGGCATCACCAACGCGAGCGCCGATTGTCAGGACATGGTGCGCATCAACCCCGTGCAAGAGCGCGACGACCTCTATTGGCTCGACGGCGCGCCCATGAGCTACGGCACCTTCGAGCAGGAATACAAGATGCGCCGCGGCGACGACGCGCCCGTGTATCGTGAGGTGTGGAAGACCACCGTGTTCGGGCCCATGATGCCGCCGGGCCGCCTGTACCAGGTCGACGAGGGCGATCGCTTCGCGGTCATGGACTGCACGCTCAACAACCCCGCGCAGAAGGCCGATCTCATCACCTCGCTGTGGGACATCGCGCTCGCCGACGACGTGGAGGACGCCGACAAGGCCGCCTGGGACCTCGCCGCCCCCTTCATGAACCTCGTCATGGCGTTCACGAACGGCGACATCGTCTACCGCCTGTCGGGCAAGCTGCCCGTGCGTCTCAGCGACGAGCCGCTCGACCGGCCGCGCGACGGCAGCTCTCGCAGCGCCGGCTGGGGCGAGCCCTTGCCGCGCGAGTTCAAGCCGCAATTGCACAACCCGGCCAAGGGCTATTTCAACGCCACCAACCAGCGCCTCACCGACGAGGACGGGCCGGGTTGGCCCTATTATGGCCGCGAAGGCTCGGACGCCTATCGCTCGCTGCGCGTCAGTGAGCGCGTCGAGGCGCTGCTCGCCGACAAGAAGCCGAGCGCCGAGGAGCTGCTCGCCATTCAGCAGGACATCGAGCCCGTGGAGGCGCGCATCCTGCTGCCCGCGCTCGTGCCGCACTGCCCCGACGAGGTGGACGGCTTCTCGAGCGAGATGTCCGCCGGCCTCTGTACCGCGCTGAAGGAGTTCGACGGCAAGTTCACGGTGGAGTCGAAGGGCGCGCTCGCCTTCGAGTGGCTCTGGCCCGAGGTGAAGCGGCAGGTGGCCATCCGCCTCGTCGGCGAGGAGGTCGCCGGCAGCGTGACGGGGCTCGCGAGCTTCCAGCAGGCGGTGGAGCGCGCCTTTGTCGCCGCCCTCGCCGGCGAGGAGCCGGTGCTGCTCGATGACCCGAGGCAGAGCGGCTACGAGGGGCCAAAGCCCTTCGTGCGGGCCGCTGCCAAGGTGGTGCTCGCGCAGCTCAAGAGCACCATCGGCGAGAACCCGAATGATTGGACCTGGGGACGGGTACACACGCTCAGCGTGCGCGGCCGGCTCGCCGAGGCGCCCGGGGTCGGCTTCTTGTTCGCGACCTCGCCGCGCCCCCAGTCGGGCTGCCGCGCCTGCCTGCGCTCGGAGCGTGGCACGCCGGTGACGGCCGGCTCCGGAACGCGCATCAGCGCCGAGATGTCCACGCCGCCGAAGGTGCGCATGGTCATCGACGGCGGACAGAGCGGCCACTACGGCCACCGTCACCTCGAGGACCAGCTGCCGCGCTGGGAGACGGGGGATCTCCTCGACATCCCGCTCGAGCGCGCCGCCATCGAGCAAAAGCGCGAAGGCTGGCTCAAGGTGAAGCCTCGCTGACCTCAACACGTCTGATTCCTCGGAGGCGACGCCCTTCAAGGGCTCCGGCCGCCTCGCGCGCGGGGCGGCCCTCTGCTATCGCCGCGTCATGACTGAGACCGCCGTTTCCCCCGACGTCCGAAGGCCGGTGAAGATCGGCCTCGTCACCGTGTCGGACCGCGCCGCAAAGGGCGTGTACGAGGACAAGGGCGGCCCGGCGATGCTGGCCTGCCTCGAAGAATTCCTCAGCACGCGCTTCGAGGCCGTGCGCGTCGTCATCCCCGACGAGCAGGCCGTCATCGAGGCCGAGCTCATGCGGCTCGTCGACGAGGAGCGCTGCTGCCTCGTGGTGACGACCGGCGGCACCGGCCCCGCGCGCCGGGACGTCACCGTCGAGGCCACGCTCAACGTCTGCCACAAGCCCATGCCGGGCTTCGGCGAGCTCATGCGCAAGGTCTCGCTCGAGAAGGTGCCCACCGCCATTCTGTCGCGCCAGGAGGCGGGCGTCCGCTTCGCCGACGACGGCGGCGGCGCGCTGATCGTGAACCTGCCCGGCAGCCCCAAGGCCATTCGCGAGTGCCTGATCGCGGTGTTCCCCGCCGTCCCCTACTGCATCGACCTCATCGAGGGCCCGTACCTCGAGACGCACGACGACGTCGTCAAAGCGTTCCGCCCGAAGCACGCTGCCCCCCCGTCCCAGAAGCCGTGAGGTGCCCATGAACGCCGCTATCGCGCTCTCGATCGCTCTCAGCGTCCTGCCCGCGCAGTCCTCGCGCGAGCTCGTGAAGATGGGCGAGCACTACGCGAACCAGGGCGCCGGCAAGAAGGCCGTGCCGCTGCTCGAGAAGGCGCTCAAGGCCGGCGACCTGAAGCCGGCGGAGACGGCCGACGCCGAGGCCGCGCTCGGGCTCTCCTACCTGCAGCTGAAGAAGCCGAAGGACGCCGTCGTGCACCTCGAGAAGTCGGTGACGCTCGACGGCAGCGACGAGAAGGCCTGGCTGCTGCTCGGTATGGCGCACGACGGTGCCGGCGGCGCCGCCGAGGCGCTCGACGCCTTTCGTCGCGGCACGAAGAAGCTGCCGAAGAGCTACCGGCTGCACCACGAGCTCGGCATGTCGCTGCTCGAGGCCGGTCAGCCCGAGGACGCGGTGCGCGCGCTGACGCAGGCGGTGAAGATCCAGCCCGAGCACGCCGAGCTCTTGACGGACCAGGCCTACGCGCTGCTCATCGTCGGCAAGTACCAGGAGGCGAAGAACGCGGCCACGCGCGCGACGACGCTGAGCCCGCGCTCGGCCGACGCCTTCTACAACCTCGGCGACGCGGAGGCCGCGCTCGGCGACGTCAAGAAGGCGCGCCACGCGTACGAGACCGCGCTCGAGCACGACCCCATGCACGTGCCGGCGCTGTACCACCTCGGGCTCCTCGAGCTCTCGAGCGGTGACGGCAAGGCGGCCGCCAAGCACTTCACGCAGGCGCTCAAGATCGATCCCGAGCACGCGCGCGCCCGCGCCAAGCTCGGCGTCGCGCTCGCCGGCCTCGGACAAGACGACAAGGCCAAGCGCCTGCTCGAGAAGGCCGTGCACGCGGACCCGAAGTTCGCGCAAGGGCACGCGCTGCTCGGCGACATCGCGGCCAAGAGAGGTGACTACCGCGAGGCCGTCGCTCGCTATCGCAAGGTCAAAGAGCTGATGCCGAAGAACCAGGCCGTGAGCGCGCGCCTCGACGAGCTCCAGCAGCTCGAAAAGGACGCGCGCGCGAAGGCCAAGGGGAAGTGACGTGATGCCCGTGCTGCCGCGCTCGACTCGTCCGTTCACGCTCTTGCTCGTCGGCGCGCTCGCGCTGCTCGGCGCCACGCCCGCCGCGGCCGAGGAGACGCGCTCGGTCTCCATCGCCGTCGACAAGGACGGCCTCAAGTGGGACGGCCCCTGCTCGGCCAGCTTCTTTCGCGCGGGAGAGACCGGCGCCGAGGGCGTGGTGCTCGAGCACCCGGACACGGCCGAGCCCGCCGAGCTCGCGCCCGGCCGCTACGACGTGGTGGTGTCGTGTCCGAGCAGCGAGGGCGCGCTCGCGACCACGCTCAGCGTCGACGCGCGGCGCGGCAACGTCTCGCCGCGGGTGCGGCTCCGGCCCGCGTTCCTGCTCGTGCAGGTGCTGCGCGACGGCAAGGAGGTGGCGGCCGAGATCGTCGTCGCGGACAAGAGCGGCCACGAGGTGCAGCGCGGGCGCGACAAGGTCGTCCTGCCGGTGCCGGCGGGCAAGCTGTCGGTGCTCGCACGCCTCGACAAGAAGGTCTCTGGGCGGCCCATCCTCGGCGCGCTTACGGTCACCACGCGCGAGGGCAAGAAGCTCGTGGAGGAGGTCGACACCAGCGACGGCACGCTCGTGCTCGCGTTGACCAACAACGGCAAGCCGGCCGAGGGCGTCGGCGCGCTGCGACTGCCGAAGAGCGGCGAGCGCCTCGTGGAGGTGCAGGCCGATCAGGACGCGCCCGTCCCGCCCGGCACCTATGACCTCGTGACGCAGCTCTCGACGAGCCATGACTTCAGCGAGGTCGTGAAGCGCAACGTCACCATTCGGCCGGGCAAGGTCGTCAAGGTGCGCGTGGCGCACAAGACCGGCGAGGTCACGCCGCTGGTCACGCTCGAGGGCCGACCGCTCGCCGACGACGAGGACGTGGAGGTTGAGCTCTTCCTCGGCGCGGCGCCGAAGCCCTTCAACACGCTGCAGAAGGGCGAGGTCGCCACGCTCGCGCCCGGCAAGTACCGCCTGAAGGCGCGCCTGCTCGGCAAGAAGCTCGACGACGGCAGCGCCTACGAGGGCGAGGCCGACGCGCGCGTCAGCGCCCGCAGGAACGCCAAGGTGCAGATCGACCTCGCCGCCGCCGAGCTCGACGTCGTCACCAAGATCGGCGGCCAGGCGAAGAAGCTCGAGGTGGCCGTGTTCCGGCCGAGCGGGGAGGCGGCGCTCTCCACCAAGAGCACCGACGACGAGGGCCAGGTGCGCTTCTCGCTCGCCCCAGGCCGCTATCGCGTCACGGCGACGCTGAACGCGCCGCAGGGCCTCGTCGTCACCGAGGCGAGCGTGTTCCTCAAGTACGGCCGGCCCACGCGCAAGGTGCTCGACCTCGACATCGGCAGCGCGCTCGTGCAGGTGTTCGAGCGCGGCGTCGCGGTGCCCGCCGAGGTGCTGTTCTTCCAGGAGGGCGCCTCGGCGCCGCTGTTGAGCGTCGCCGCCGGGCAGCAGGCCTATCTGCCGCCGGGCTCGTACGCGCTCGCCGTCAGGCGAGGCGGCGCCACGCGTTCGTTCGCGCCCATTCGCGTCGCCGCCGGGCGCACCGCCGAGCGTCAGGTCGAATTGCTCGCCAAGGTGCAGGCCGACACCGGCGAGCCTCCGCCGGCGAAGGCCTCCGCGACGCCGCCCCCGACGACGACGCCCCCGAAGCTGCCGGAGGAGATGCCGGCCGGAGAAGAGCCGTGAGCGAGCCTCATCGCGTATTCATTACCGGCGCCAGCACCGGCCTCGGCCGCGGGCTCGCGCTCCATTACGCACGCCAAGGCGCCGTGCTCGGCCTGGTCGCTCGACGACGAGAGCTGCTCGAGGAGCTGCAGGGGCTCTGCGAGCAGCAGGGCGCCGAGGTGCATGTCTACGCGCAGGACGTCGCGGACACCGCCGGGATGGGCGGCGTCATCCAGTCCTTCCTCGCGAGTGCGGGCGGCGCTGACCTCGTCATCGCCAACGCCGGCGTCGGCATCAAGAGCGGGCTGCTCGAGGGCAACGCCAGTGAGGTCGCCTGGCTCATGGGTGTCAATGTCATTGGCGTGACGAATACGATCGTGCCGTTCGTGCCCGCGCTCTTGCAGCAGGGCTCGGGCACGCTCGTCGCCATCGGCTCGGTGGCGGGTCATCGCGCCCTCCCCGGGCGCGCGGCCTATTCGGCGTCGAAGGCGTGCGTGAAGATGTTCATGGACGGCTTGCGCATGGACCTCACAGGCAGCGGCGTGCACGCCATGACGCTGATGCCGGGCTTCGTCGAGACGCCGCTGACGGCGAACAACCCGCAGATGTTCTTTGTGCTCGACGTCGACACCGCCGTGCAGCAGATGACGCGGGCCATCGCGCAGGAGCGCGGCACGTTCACGTTCCCCTGGCAGATGCGGCTGCTCAGCGGCGTCATGAAGGTGGCGCCCGAGGCGATGATGCGGAAGGCGGCGCCGAAGCCGCGGACGAAGTCGAGCACCTGAGGGGCTGCATCCCGCCGACGCCGTCGCGCTACCCCTTCGTCTTCTTCTTGGCGCCCTTGCTACCGGAGCGCGTCGCGCGCGCGGGGCTCCGTCGGCTCTTCGCTTTCGTCGTCTTCACCTTTTGAATCAGGACCTCCGCCGGGATGCCGAGCGCGTCGTGGAGCGCTCGGATCATATTGATGCTGAGGGGTCGACGACGGTTCAGCACCTCGGCGACGCGTGCCCGGCTACCGATCCACTGCTCGAGGTCCTTGCGGGTGAGACCTCGCTGCTCCATGGCAAACTCGATGGCCGCGATGGGTTCAGGAGCCTCGATGGCATGGTGCTCCTCCTCATATTTCTCGACGAGCACCGACAGGATGTCGAGGCGATCGAAGTCCGCGCTGCCCTCTTCCGCGTCGAGGAGCTCATCGATGGCGGCGAGGGCCTCCCCGTAGTCCTGCTCGGTCCGCAGCGGTCGAACTTCCATGGTCACACCTCGTTGGCGTCGATCTTGTCGTACTCCGCGTGGGTGCCCACGAAACGGACGTACACACGTTGGGTCGAGTACATCACCCTCACGATGAGGGGGTACTTGTTGCCGCCGATGTTGAAGCAGACGCGGTTGTCGGCCAGAAAGCTCGCGTGGGGGAACAGCTGCTTTATGTCCGCGGGCGCACTCCAGCGAGCGGCCCGCGTGATCGCAAACCAAGCGCGCAGCGGCTGCTCCGCGTCGGCATGGCCAGCCTCCCAGAAGTCTTTCAGCCGCTTGCGACTGATGATGTGCACGTGAGCAGCATAGCGCGATCCCGTTTTGGGAGCAAGGCCGTACCTGCTCTCGGGTGCTGATCATTCGTCACATCTACAGGCGTCGACGTTACCAACCCCCCAACCCCCCGAGGCGGGGGGCTTTGACGCCTCGCGCTACGCGCATCGGGTTGACGGATTGAGCGGCCCGTGGACCAGGGCGCGGGATTTCTGTCCCAGCGAAGCGGCAAAGGAGGCCCGAGCGCGCAGCGCGAGGATAGAAAGCCCCCCGCTTCGGGGGGTTTGGGGGGCCTGGTCACGCCGAGCGCCGACGAGGACACGCAGGCTCGTCGCAGGGCGGGGGCTTGGTGGCCCTCCTCCGGCTCAAGCAAACACGCGCCCCTCGTCGCTGCGCTGGAAGCGGATCAGGTCCAACGACGGCGGCGCGCCCCCGAGAACCGACAGGATGCCGTGCGCCTGCCCGCGGTGATGCGTCTGGTGATTGAACAGGTGCGCCAACGCCGGCGCCAGTCGTTGCTGCACCGTGCGCTTGTCGCTCACCGTCGTGTAGCGGAAGTCGCCGGCGAGCGCCTCCTCGCTGAGCTCGTCGACGAAACGGCGGATGCGCGCGTCCTCCGCTTCGCGCGCTGCCGTCAGCGACAGGAGATCCTCGTACAGGAGGGCGTCCAGGCGAGCGGGGGCGTCGCCGGTGCCGGTGAAGCGCTGCAGCCAGATGCGGTCGGCGACGAGGATGTGGTTCAGCGTCCCGCGCAGCGAGCCGAAGAAGGCGCCCGTGTCGCGGCCGAAGGCTTCTTCCGAGAGTGCCGCGGCCGCTCGGTAGAGCTGCTCGTTCGCCCAGGCGTTGTAAGCGGCGAACATCGTGTAGTGCTGCTTCATCCGAATTCTCTTTCCGCGCGCGGCGGGCGATACGGAGTGTCGTCATCCCGCGCTGGCGGAGGATACCGCGGCGCGACAGCCCGAGCGTGAGCCATGAAGGACCTCCTCGTCGTCTATGAGCACCCTGAGTGGCAGAAGCCGCTGTTCGCCGCGCTCGAGAAGCGGGGGCTCTCCTACGCCGCCCTCGACATCAAGGCCGCCAGCTTTGGCGACGAGGATCCGCCGCGCGCGCGGCTGACCTTCAACCAGGCGAGCCCGAGCGCTTATGTGCGCGGCAATGTCCGCGCGGTGCCGTTCGCGCTCGCGTACCTGCGCTTCCTCGAGACTCTGGGGGCGCCGGTGCTCAATGGCGCCGACGTGTTCGCGCTCGAGCTGTCGAAGAGCGCGCAGGCGGCGCTGATGCGGCAGGTCGGCGTCACGGGGCCGCGCTCGCTCGTGTTCAACGACGTCGACGCGCTCAAGGCGCGCGCGGACGAGATCGGCTGGCCGGCGCTGCTCAAGCCCGAGCAGGGCGGCAGCGGCGCGCGCATCCAGACGGTGGACAGCTTCGCCGACGTCGAGCGGGTGTTTGCGAGCGCGCCTGACATCTGGGCGCCCGACAACCTGTTCCTCTTGCAGGAATATCTGCCGCACGATCCCGAGCGCGGCATCGTGCGCATGGAGTTCCTCGGCGGCGAGCTGCTCTACGCCATGCGCGTCGTCACGCACGGCCGCTTCAACCTCTGCCCGGCGCCGGTGTGTAACCCCGACGACGGCAGCGAGGGCGCCTGCGAGGTGCCGCAGCTCGCGGGCAAGCCGGTCGAGTTCTATCCCTTCCCCGAGGTGCCCGACGAGGCGGTGGCCGACGCGAAGAAGCTGATCGCGGCCGGTAAGCTCGACGTGGGCGGCATCGAGTACCTCGAGACCCCCGATGGCCGGCGGGTGTTCTACGACATCAACGCGAACTCGAACCTGCGGCCCTCCATCGCGGCGGCCTTCGGCTTCGATCCCTTCGAGCGCGTGGTGGACTACCTCGAGCGGCGGCTGGCGCAGCTCGGCGGCTGACCTCGCCCTGAGATCCGACGGAGGGGACGTCGCGCGCGGCGCTTCTCGCTATGCTGCCCGGATGGAGTGGAGCGCTGTCATGCGCGTGTTCGGCGCGCTCGAAGCCGCGGCGGTCGACTACGTCCTCGTGGGCGGCGTCGCTGTGAACCTGCATGGCCTCGAGCGCGCGACCGCGGACCTCGATGTGTTCATCGCGCCTACGCGCGACAACGTCGAACGACTGAAGCGCGCGCTGCGAGCGATCTATGAAGACGAGGCCATCGATGAGATCTCCGCCGACGATCTGCTCGGCGAGTATCCCGCCGTTCGCTACGTCCCGCCCGAGGGGCCGCCCCTCGACATCCTCACTCGCCTTGGCACCGCGTTCTCCTTCGATGACCTCGAGTCGGAGCGCTACGACGTCGATGGACAGGCGGTGCGCGTCGCCACGCCGATGACGCTCTATCGAATGAAGCGCGGCACAGTGCGCCCGCTCGACCACGCCGACGCCGCGCGGCTTGCACGCGCGTTCGGCCTCGACCCGGAGGAGCGCTGATGCCCATCGAGCGTTACAAGAGCGCCTCCGACATGCCGCCACCTCCCCCACGGGATCCCCAAGATCCCTCGACGTGGGCCGCTATCCGCGAGCTGTGGGCGATCGCGGCGCACACCCTTCCCCCGCTCTATCCGCCCGGCGTCACGCGCTTCCGCAGCATCGAAGAGGCGCAGCGGGCACGCGAGGAGGCCACGCTCGAGAGGATGCGCGCCGTGCGACGCCGCAGGGGCGGAGCGTAGAGGCTGGCGCAGCTCGGCGGCTGACCTCCGCCAGACGCTTCAACAGCAGAGGCCGGTACCGTCGTACCAGAGGACCTACGCTCGCGTACGCCGCTTGGAGACGAAGGCGAACACGTCGCCGGCAGCGACGTCGTGCCCGATCTCAGCGACGAGGCCCGACAGCGTGTTGAAGCTCTTTCGCATGTCGCACGGCCGCGGATAGGCGAACGCGCGCACGCGGCCCGACGGTCCGATCACGACAGCGCCCGGATGAGCGCGGCGAGACCGTCGACGTCCAAGTTCTCGATGAGAAGGCCGCGCGGGCCGCGCACGACGATGCCCTTCGGGGCGCGCGGCGGCTGCTCATAGACGACGACGATCGGCACTAGCGTCGCCGATGACTCCTCGGCGAGGAGCCGTGAAACCGTCGGCTGGCTCACGCCCAAGCTCGCCGCGACGCGAGACCTCGACGCGCCGCCAGCGACCTCACGCTTGACGTAGGCGCGCAGCGACGCGCGGAGAGCGGGCGGGAAGCGACGGCGTCGCGTAGGCAGGGCGGCGATGGCGGCACGAAGCTTACGGGTCTCGTCGGGCATGCAGAGCCTCCTTTGGCGGAGGCAGCTTCAGCACGCGGCGGCCAGGGCGTCAGGACCGACGCGGCGAGCATGTACTGACAACCCCCATGCGTCAGAACGTTCTGGAGTCGGATGGGGCTAAGCCACGAGCCGCCGATGACGATGTCCACCGAATCGACGAGCACGTTCGTCCAAATCGACGGACCCCAAAAATGGGACGCCGCTGCTTGCGGTATGTTTCCAGACAAGTAGGAGACACTGCGCAGGGGAGCTATCCACCAAGGGACGACAAGGCGTCACGTGCCGCGGCTGCTAGCGTACGCCACGCCTTCGTCGTCAAGAAGTCTTCAAGCGCCGGAAGCTCCTGGGGAGTGTCATCGCAAACCTGGTTCAACACCCTGTCGAAATTCGCAAGCACACTTAGTTCTAAGGTGGCGAAACCTGACCGAAAATTCACGTCCTCCGGGAAGTAGCAGTCCTCCCACTGGTTGAACAGTTCCGCGGGAACGTTCACATGAGGAACCGTCCGCTGGTACTCCCGCTGCTTCTCCTCGCTAGCGAGCAGCGAGAGGGTCTCGAGCACCCGTGCCCGTAGCGTTGTCGAAAGGTCGGTCATCGTCTGCCTCACGGAGAAAACCAGCTCGACCATCTCTGCCACTCGGAGAGAGGAATGTGAGCCTCGGCTGCATTGTCCGCGATGCTTCCGTTGATCGGTTTCCCACTTCTGCCAATTGTCTGACCGTTGTGACGCACGATTACGTGGTCAAGTTGCTGCGTCACCTGGCTATTTGTTGGGTTTCCCGCATCGATCCTAATGCCGTTCCCCTTGTTGACAGGATCAGTCCAGCGTACGCCGACCCCCTTCTTAGTCGACGAACCGGGGCCCCAGCTTGAAGGAACTTTGCCGTCCGCAGCTCTCCCGGGCGACCAGGCCCCCCGCGAGGCAGAGCCCCCCCACCGCCTTCGGAAGGCGAGGCCCCATCGGACGGGCCGCCACCGCTCCCATCCCCGGACATGGAGTGGGACATCAAGCCAATGCCGACGCCCGTAGTCACGACCCCCGTCGCAATAAGTCCCGAGCTAGCAACAATGACCGGCCCGCCGAGCGCCGCAGTGGGTCCGCCGGCGACCAGCATCCCACCGCCCGCGTCTCCACCAATGCCTACGACAATCTGGGCTAGACCATACGCTGTGGTGGTCGCACCAGTAACGAGCTCCGCGAAGTCGACGGCGTCGCGGACGTAGGACGCGGCGGCCGGAGCGACGACCTTGAGCGTGGTCCATGGGTTGGAGAGCGCGAAGGAGGCCGCGAGCCCATACTGCAGCACGGAGATCCGTCCGAACCCCGTCGGATCGCTAAACAGCAGCGGACGTCCGCCGACGTACGCATAGACATTCGGTCCGTCGTAGAAGCCGAGGGGGTCCGGAGTCGCAAACCTCCCAAACTCCGGCATGTACCAGCGGGCGCCGAACCGCTGAAGGCCCACGACGGGCAGCGAGGGCTGCGCGCCCAGAACGAAGCGGAGTCATAGGGGTCAGCCCACGGGTACCCGTCGGGGTCGAGAGCCGTGACCTCGCCGAACGCGCTGGTCTCGTACCTGGCTACGATCTCACCGTCTGCGTTCGACAGCGCCGCGACCCTGTCGTTCCACCCCGGGTGGACCCAGAGCGGGTCTTCTCCGTCGGGGACGATTGCCTGCGGGATCTCGCCTCCGGCCATCACCAGCAGAGTCTCGCCTGCAGGGGTGCGCTCGATGAGCACGCGGCCTTCTGCGTACTGGTATGCCCGCACCTCGTTACCGTTCTCGTCCAGAATCTGAGCGACTCGGCCGAGCGCATCGACGCGGACGTTGAAGCAGTCCTCCGATCCATTTGCGTCATCGCAGACCACAGAGATCTCGTCGAACGGCCCGTATTCGACTCGAACAGCGACGCCATCGGGTCGCGTGTACCATTCGGTGCGGCCGCTATCGTCTACGCCGTAGGCACCGTAGAAGTGTGACGGGACATCGGCGTACGAGAGCACGGTATCGTAAGCAAAGTCGTGCCGCTCGATGGAGGACCAGTTGGCGCTGTCGTCAAACCCGCGAGCGTGGAATCGCGGCGCGTCCTGCCAGACGTCCCCCGGCGTGAGCTCCAAGTCGTCTCGGTCAACGTCGTGGGCCGCTTGTGCCACCCTGGCGAGCTCGTCCCAGCCGAAGTAGCTGGTCCGGGGTGCGCCGATTCCCCCGATGAGTCCCGGGCTTGCGGCGCTCGCCGGCCCGACGAGCGTGGCGGCGACGAGCTCGACGGCCCCGACGCGCGCCTGCCCGTTCGCAGCAGTCGGGAACACGAACGCCCCCGCCGCCGCGGGCCTGGATAGCGCGACGACGAAGACGAAGAAGAGCGTGGAGTGGCGAAGCCCCAGCATGCAGCGTTCTACATCGCGGGCGACATCCGGGCCAGGGCGAAGGCACGGGACGCCGTACCGCGAGCCGCTCTGCGCCGACATTAGGCGTTGGGCTTCTCTGGCCCGTCACGGCGAAACCAACGAGTGCCGGTTCAGGGGTACATGCTCGCCGCGTCGGTCTTGTGAGCGGCCGCGCCGCACGGCGGCGGGTGGAAAAATCCGGCGAGGCCCCGCTCAACGCGAGTGGTCACGGGGGACAGGTTGGCCGACCTCTGCTCCCGCCGACGTGGAGAGGACACAGAGCAATCTTACTCTGGCCCACTTAGCGTATGTAAGGCTTCGCGCGCAAGTCGCCGAACCTGGCCCCATACGGGAGCGGCGTGCAAAGCATCCACCGTCCAGATGTCTCCGTAGTCGCGGCCGCTCATTTCTTCAAGGTGCCGGTCGAGCCGAGACGATACGGCGCGAGCACTTTCGCCCAACTGTTCCTTAACGACAGCGAACGCATCGCTGAACTCCAACGCGAGTTCGTCCGCCGACGGGGCCGTGCCTAGCGTCCGAAGATACGATTCTTGCTCGCTGGCCGACGAGGCTAGACGCACAAGCGTTTGCCGGAACTGCTCCATCATCGTGGCCATGGCGCCGCCGGAATAATGTCGGAGCTCGTGGTGCCATCGAGCACCCGCCAATATGGATCTGGACCATGGTGGCCCCCCCCTGGATGCCCCGCTTCGCCGGCGCCGCGCCAGAAAGTGAACGCGAAGTCGTCCTCGTACCCGGTGGGGTTCGGCACAAGAGCACCAAAGAACGGGAGCGCCCCGCCGGTGCCAATACCGTAGAGGAGACCAGCTGCCCCGCGGGTCCACACCCCTTGGCGGCCGAACCCTGTCGGATCGCTAAACAGCAGCGGCCGTCCGCCGACGTACGCGTAGACATTCGGTCCGTCGTAGAAGCCGAGGGGGTCCGGAGTCGCAAACCTGCCAAACTCCGGCATGTACCAGCGGGCGCCAAACCGCTGAAGGCCGACGACGGGCAGCGACGGCCGCGCGCCCAGAACGAAGCAGAAGTCATAGGGGTCAGCCCACGGGTACCCATCGGGGTCGAGAGCCGTGACCTCGCCGAACGCGCTGGTCTCGTACCTGGCTACGATCTCACCGTCTGCGTTCGACAGCGCCGCGACCCTGTCGTTCCACCCCGGGTGGACCCAGAGCGGGTCTTCTCCGTCGGGGACGATTGCCTGCGGGATCTCGCCTCCGGCCATCACCAGCAGAGTCTCGCCTGCAGGGGTGCGCTCGATGAGCACGCGGCCTTCTGCGTACTGGTATGCCCGCACCTCGTTACCGTTCTCGTCCAGAATCTGAGCGACTCGGCCGAGCGCATCGACGCGGACGTTGAAGCAGTCCTCCGATCCATTTGCGTCATCGCAGACCACAGAGATCTCGTCGAACGGCCCGTATTCGACTCGAACAGCGACGCCATCGGGTCGCGTGTACCATTCGGTGCGGCCGCTATCGTCTACGCCGTAGGCACCGTAGAAGTGTGACGGGACATCGGCGTACGAGAGCACGGTATCGTGAGAGAAGTCGTGCCGCTCGATGGAGGACCAGTTGGTGCTGTCGTCGAACCCGCGAGCGTGGAAGCGCTGCGCGTCCTGCCAGACGTCCCCCGGCGTGAGCTCCAAGTCATCTTCGAAGAGGCCGTGGGCTTCTTGCGTCACTCTGCCGAACTCGTCCGTGCCGAAATAGCTTGTGTGTGGATTGCCCCCATAGAGGTCAGCTATCGCAGCGACGTTACCCTCGTCCGTCAGCCCCACCGCCAGCAGCCGCGAGATTGAGTCTTCCGCGTATCCAACATGGGTAGCCCCGTCGAACAATAGTATCCTCTCCACGCCGTTGCCGAGCTGAGCCTGTGGGGCGGCGCCAATGCCCGGCCGTTCCCAGAAGCCAATCTCGGTGCCATCCGCCTCGAGGTGGCTAAGGTAGCCGTCAGAATCAAGGGTGCGCACAACCTGATGGGCTCCCCGGTCAAGCCTTCCAACGGCACCCATGGGTGCGTAGTCGTAGCCAACAGGATCGGGGAACAGGGAGCTCTGCTCTTGCAGCAGCCTGCCGGCTTGCCCGATGGTGAAGGTAAGATCGACACTGCCGAACGCATCGTACGCTCTGGCCGTCTCGAGACCGTAGACGCTGTGGGTGAACTCGCGATACGTTGCATCGTCCTCGTCGCTGTAGATCCGGGTGACGTTTCCCCACGCGTCGTGCTCGTATCTGTACTCGCGATCGCCATAAGCCGCCTCGACGACCTCAGTACCCGCGGTGTAGTCGACGGAGAGGGCCCGTCCGTTCGCGTAGAGAATGTCGGAGACACGGCCCTGCGCGTCACGAAGGCTATCCCCCCGTGTAACGCCATCCGCCCCAACGACCGCGGTCGGGAAACCGTCGACGGCTCGGACGATCTCCTGCGCAACAACCGTGGTTCCATTCAATCCGGTCTGATCGATGCGTGTGACCTCGCCAAACCCGTTCCGGACGAACTCGCTGGTGACGCCCAACGAAGTGTCGCTGGTGAGCCAGCCTAGCTCATCATAGGTACGCACGGACCGCGAACGCCCGTCTGCCCCGGTAAATGAGAGCTGCTGCCCGAGGACGTTGAAGGTCGCGACCGCCTGAAGCACAGCTTCCGACCCGTCGGGAGCGAGGAATTCCACGATCGACCGATTCACTCCGGGGGAACTAGATGCCTGGAACGATCGAGCCTCGTAGCTCCCATCATCTCGATCTGTCCGGTAACGGCCGAACAGCGGATCGAAGTGGATGGTCTCGCCGCCGGCAAACGGATGGGACACAGAAACTCGTCCAGTGACATCGTTGTATGAATATGAGGTGTGGTCGTAGTGGGGTCGGCGGACCGACAGAGGGCGATTCGCGTCGTCGAGCGTGAGGACCGTCTTGTTGACCACGCCCGGGCCGGGAAACTGCTGTGGGCTCGAGGCTGGCGCCTCGAGACGGGCGCGACCGACCTGACGTCCGCGCCCGTCGAAGTCGAACTGCCATGCGGCGCCGCCGGCATCCGTCGCCTGGATAGGCTCACCATAACCGTTGTACTCGAACGTATGGCTTGTCAGGCCGTCTCGTGCGAACGATACCTTGCCGTCTGCCCCCCCACCACCTGCTCACGCATTGTCTGCACAGACGTGGCCCCACCGAGGAGTGGGCAACCGGGGACGTCGTTGCTCGCCGTCCAGTAGCCCCGCTGGAGCTTCAGCGGCGCGCCGACGGGTGAGCGAACTATGGCAGTCCTTCGTCCTGTCGGGTCAATTTCCTCAACCAGCTCGTGCCGACCATCGTACTTGAAGCATTTGACCCGCTCGTCCGAACCCGATGTCGTCGTCTGCTTAGTCAGGAGGCCGCGCGCGTTGAACTCACGAGAAACTTCTTGCACTGTGGAGCCGTTCGCTCCCTTGTAAAGCACTTTGGTCAGGTCGCCGTTTTCGTAGGCGAAGGCGGTCTCTGAGGCGGCCAGCGGCCCAGAAGCGTGTCGGTCGATGGCGGCCAGCTTTTGGTTCAGCCAGATGTAGTCGATGGTTGGACCTCCCGTGCGGGTGGTGCGCACCAGACGCCCCAGCGGATCCGCTTCGCTGGTCACGGTAATAGGATATGCGCCACCAGCATCGGTGAGCGCGGTGTGCATCGTTGTGCTCACGCTCTGTGCGGTTGGAGAATCGTAGGTCGAGTACGCGCGGTAACCGGCGGGACCGGTTACCTCAAGCGGACGGCCGCGCCCGTCAACCGAGACCACATCGTAGGTCCCCGACGGGGTCGTTGCGAGGTCCAGGTTGCCGGCTGCATCCCAGACATAACTGTAGGCCGGCGAGCTCTCGACCTCACCCGTAGTCGGATCTGGCAAGTATACGGCCGAGAGACGCCTGCCCTCCGTCCACCAGTATTCGCTTCGTCGCACGCTCTGCGCGGCTTGGTAGTAGCCCTCGATAGGAAACCAGTTGTCGGCAGCCAGGTTGCCATCGGGGTCGTACTCGTAGCAATGACGGTCGCCAAAGACTCCGCGAACTCCCCGGACATGCCCCTCTTCGGTGTAGTTGAGATCAATCTGTCCACCTTGTGGATCTAGCTGTCGGACGACCCGTCCATCCGAATCGGAGTAGTACTCCCACGCATGGCCGTTCCCGTCCGTGATGGTCGTCTTCCGTACGGCCGCTTGCGCAAGCTTCTCAATCTCTGGCGACCGGTAGGCGCCTTCGTGCAAGCACAGATTCTGGTAGTCTGTAATCGGGTCGGGAATCCCGAAAAGATCGTCGACCCACCAGCCATTGTCCACCGGCGGCTGCCACGTCACCGGCGTACCGGCGCCGCGCCGAAGATTGCCAGCAACGTCGGGGGTCGGGGGGAAGGCGTCGCGCACCGCGCGCCAACGTTCCTCTAGCGTCTTGATCCCCGCAAGCGCCCAAAGGTGGGCCTCCCCGGTGTCATAGCCGTCCAGCGTCTGATCAGCCTCGGCCGCCTGCAGCCGCATTGTCGGCGAGAGCCACCGCGACGCAGACTGGTAGGCGGCGGAGCTCTGCGCGCGCAGGCCGCGAAGCAGGTCCAACGCGGCCGCCGCGTCGTCTGTATCCCTCTCGAAACCAGCGAAATCAGTTGCGAGCGAGCTGTTCGCTCGCGCAGCGGTCACCGTGCAAACGATATTGCCGAGCCTGGTTAGATTCGTACCGCTGAGGTACGGATTCAGGACGTCCGTCGCATCGATGACGATGTCACATGCCCCTTGATACGCGCTATGGGTAGAGACCTGCTCAGCAAGGGTAAGCGCGTCGAGCAGCTCGAGCGCGATCTCCTCTTCGGGGGTTCCGCTCGGGAGACTTGACTCGATGGCTTGAGTTTCAGTAGTCGCCGAAGCGAGGAGATTTGTGACGGTCGTCCTGATTCCAGCGCGTTCTCCTGTCAGCCGTGCCTGCGCATCTAGACCAGCTCTCAGGATAGCGCCATCTCCCGACCAGCCGCGCAAGACGACTGCAGCGTCGATCAGGTCACCGATCATGGTTGTGGACGTCTGCGCCTGCGCCTGCAGTTCCGCTTCGAACTGAGCCAGGTCGACCGCGGACTGTGGCTGGAGCTGGGGGTCTTTGGCCAGGAAGTTGCGACCGTCGGCCGGAAGCAGCGGCGCCTCTGGCTCGAACAGGTCGTCCGGGCTGGGGAATGTCACCTGCAGCGTAGGCAAGCCATCGACGTCGGGCTCAAGCTCGACGACCCCGTATGGATGGAGGAGCTGTGACTGGTCAACACTTGCCCAGCGTCGCGCGACCTCCTGCAGTCGGACCGGCCCGTGCAGCGCGCCGGGCGTCAGCAGGGCGTATGAAGAGGGCGCCGCCTCTACATGGGTCACCGCCGCAGAGACCCTACCTTCTAGCACCGCCGCCAAGCCCAGAAGGCGCCCTGCGTGGCCTGTCGTCCCCAGGTCCGTGCGAGCGATCGTGATCTCGCTCGGCAAGTCTGCCATGCTTCCACCTGACGGACCGGCAAAGACGCCCGGCACGTTTGTCGGCAGGAGCAACAGGGTCGACGCTTCGCCTCTAATGAGTACTCTATCGCCGGAAGGTACCGGCGGCTCAAGGATAAGCAGATCACCCTCAATCGTGGCGGTGATGACGGGAATGGTTCCGCCAAGACCATCGATCCGGTACTCGGCGTGTTCGGCGAGCGTCGCACCGGGACCGACTCGAACGAATGCGACAAGCTCATCCGAGAGGCGTACAATGCGTTCATAGCCCACTTCTCGCGCGCCCCCGGGGCAGTACGGCTCGTCTTGTGGACATAGATCCCGCGGTTCCCCGAGCGGGGCAATCATCTCCTCATATCTCAGCGTTGTTAGGCTCGACCCAAACGTCTGGCTTACGACGCGGTCGAAGTCCGGAGCGTAGATGTCCTGCCCGTAGGTGTTGTGAAGCATAAGCTTCCTGGTGGCTCCGGTGCCGAGATATACGCGCAGAAGGTTGTGGTTCAGTTGCTGCGTTGCGCCGTAGGTGAGAACGGGCGCTCCCATACCGTCGAGTTGCGATCCATCCGCAATGCACGCATCCATACACGCGCCCTCACAGGTGGCCAGGAGGCTAGAGGGTGAACACGCCTCGCGACATGGCTCTGCACACGACGCGACGCAAGGCGCCGCACAGCCCGCCTCGCAGTTCTGCATGCACGTCTGCGGGCAATCAAAAGCAAAATCCTCGCAAGCGTTATCGCAGGAATATTTGAACGTCGAGGTGCATACACCTGACGGGGAGTAGCCCTGGCAACGCTCCGGAACTGCGTCTCGACCGATGAGGCTATAGTTGATGCATTCGTCGCGGCACGATTGCCCACGAGACTGACAACTGTACCGCATTTCGTCGGGACAAAGCGCACCACCAAGAAGGCACGGCACGCACGTGCTGCAGCGAATCGCGGTCTGGGCATTCTGAATAAAAGTCGCCCCACCTGTCGATGCCGCGGAATCGCCAACAGATACAAATATTCCATTGTCGAGTACACATTGCGCGCACAGGCCGGCGGCATGCAGGATGCACTGATTGTCACAGTACTCTATAAGATTCGGGCCAATGCCGTTTTCGTCCTTGTCCCACTGCAGGCAAGCAGCTAACGCCGGCGCATCCGCTAGACAGACATCTTCGCACTCGGTCTCCGTTGGACAAATGGCGTCGCAGCCCGGCGCGCAGTCTGCGTAGCACTCGCTTCGACAACCGCCAGCGCAGGACGCCGAGCAGTCGTCCTCGCACACCTCTACCTCATCCCACATAATCTGGCGGCAGGGCGGCTCGTCGACGCACTCGTGCTCGCGCAGCCCGCATGCCGCTTCGCATGATGCCTGAAGCTGCTTCGTCCCGACATGAGGTTGAACTGGATGTCCCGCGTCGTATTCAAGCTCTGTTGTGCGGCCCCACATGTCCGTCACCACGATGAGATCGTCGTGCGAATCAATGGCGTAGCTCACGACCAGGGTATCGGGGCCGCTGACGGTGAGAGACCGTTCCGAGCCACCATTCATTACCCAGTCGAACGCGAACGTGCGACCGAAGCTATCAACGACTTCAGCCACGACGTCGACGCCGTCTTGCCGGACGCTCCAAGTAATATCGAGGCCGTTGCCGTTCTGATCGTAAATACGTTGCAGCTTGCCATTCTGGTCGAACGTCCGCGTGAGACCGGAGCTATCATCAATAGACCACCCCGTCCCTGTGGAAGATGCGCGGATTCCAGTTCCGTCCCTGCCAGCATACGTGCTGTGCGTCCGGGCGATGAGCCTTTCGGAGTAGCCGCGACCGGTCGCCCACAGAATCGCAGTCCGGTCACAACCATCATCAACCACCACGCGTTCGTGGTAGGAGAGGTCCCATCCAACGCCGAGCACGCCGCGGAACGCGGTTCGCGAGCTATACGTTCGACGAAGTTCGAAATCCACGCCAGAACCCTGGACCGCAGCATCGGTCCAGGTCTCCGCAAAAGCTCCCGAGCCGGGATCGATAGGATCGGTCCCCGGCCCTTGTTCGGACAGCTTCGCGCCAGGCGTGAGGCCGTCAGCGTCTCGCCGCGCGTCCTCACGCACGGCCGGCAGGTCTGAGACTGTAGCGGCATGGATGGCTGCGTGCGTTCCGATAGCATCGCCCGCCACGTCCACCGACTGAAACGAGGGGTCGGCGGTCACGTTCGAGTCGGGCGGCGGCACAAGCGACATGCCGACATCCTCATCGGCCACACCAGCCTTATTCCAGTCCGTATCCGAGAAGTCGAACTTTGAGGTATTCACTCTTGGCGCGACCACGCGACCCATGGACATCTCGCCGTCCCAATCCGCGCCCGCGTACGAATATTCGTCACTGGTCAATCCAGGAGTGTAGCCGCCGCCAGGCACGGAGGTGTAATCTGGGAACTCCATGGAGCCGACGTCTTCCCAGAGGAACAGATCTTGCGTTTGCGTGGGTGCGGCGAAAAGGCAGGCAAGGAGAACGCGTGCCGCAATGGTGCAGCGGCGTGGATGAAGTTGAAGCATGCTGCGTTCTCCGTTTCCAAGGTCGGCCGCGGAGAGCCTAAAGCGACGAGTGCCGAACCGTAGGCGCGGCGAGCGCCGGGGCGCAACGCAAGCCGACTTGCGCGGACATTCGTCCGGGCGCCACCGATGCCGGACCGCCTCCCGTACACGCCGGCGCAGCTCGGCGGCTGACCTCGGACAGACGTCCGAGTCACGCCACCCGAGAGCGGGCTAACAGCGGCGCATGACCCCGATCTTCGTCCTCCTCGCCCTCGCCCTGGCTCCCGCTCCTGCCGACGCCGAGCGCGTGCAGGACGCGCTCTCTGCGCTCGCCAGCTCGGGCATGGAAGATCCCTTCGGCGAGCCGCTGTTCCCCGCGGACCTCGCCATCGCGGACGTGAGCGTGTCCGACGCTGGCGTCGAGGTCGTGCTGGCCGAGCCGCTGCCGGTGCCGGCGCGGCCGCAGGACGCCGAGGTGGTGCGGGAGCTGCGGCGGGAGACGCTCCTCGGCGCGCTGTCCGCCTTCGAGGTGCAGGGGGGCCTCTCGCTCCTCGAGGTGCGCGACGGCGAGCTCGCGCCTGCCCTCGACGGACCCGAGGAGGCCGCGATCCCGGCCGAGGACCGCTGGCCCAAGCCTCCCCGAGCGCGCGGCTCGATCCCGAAGGAGCAGCGTCGGACGGCGGCGCTCCCCTTCGGCGGCGCGCTCGTCGGGCAGCGCATCGCGATCAGCGCCGGGCACGGCTGGATCCCGTCGGGGGGCGGCTACGCGACGCAGCGCTCGCGCTGGGCCTTCAACGGCTGCGGCAACTGCCGCGGCATCACGGAGGACTTCTTCTCGGCCGAGCTGGTCTCGAACTTCATCATCCCGCTCTTGCAACAGATGGGCGCCGAGGTCGTGCTCGTGCGTGAGCCCGATCTCTCGCCCGTGCCCGAGGTCGTGCTCGACGACGGGGACGCGGCCTACAGCGAGGAGGGCAGCTGGCTCACGGGCTCGAGCGCCGGCGGCTTTGGCGACGATTACCGCACCAACTCGCCCGACGACCTCGGCGGCGCCACCTATTCGCTAACGGGCGTGAGCGCCGGACTGCATCGCATCTCGCTGCGCTGGGTCGACGGCCAAAACCGCACGCCCTTCGCCGTCGTCAGCGTCGAGCACGCGGGCGGCGTGCGCACCTTGAACCTCGACCAGACGCGCATGGGCCGACACTGGCTCGACCTCGGCAGCTATTGGTTCCCGGCCGGCGGCGGCTCCGTCACCCTCGCGCACGGCCCCGCCGACGGCTACCTGATCGCGGACGCGCTGAAGGTCGGCGGCGGCCTGTGGGAGCCGGCGGACAAGCCCTTCTGGCAGATGGGCGCGGTCATCTACACGCCGTGGGCGGGCGCGCCCGACAGCGTCACCGGCTATGGCGACGTCAGCATCCGGCCGGCTTACGCCGAGTACGTGGGCGCCGACGCGTACCTCGCCTTCCACGCGAACGCGGCCGGCTCGGGCGGCGCCGGCGGCACCACCGCGAACGGCATCTCGACCTACCGCTACTCGTGCCAGCAGTACTCGGACCACTCGTCGTCGGCGGGCGCGACTGCCTGCGACGATCCGCCGGGCTCGCGCGACCTGCTCGACGAGGTGCACAGCGGGGCCCTCGCGCGCATCCGCAGCGACTTCGATCCCGGCTACAATGACCGCGGCAGGCTCGTGGCCAACTTCGGCGAGCTGCGCACGCTCGACGACACGCCCGGCGCCCTCATCGAGACGGGCTTCTTCGACAATCTCGCGACCCAGCCGGGCCGTCGCATGTCCGACAACCAGGCGCTGCACGATCCGCGCTGGCGGGAAGCGTTCGCCTACGGCGTCGCCGGCGGGCTCGCGCGCTTCTTCACGCCGGGCGCCGGCCCGCCTCCTCCTCGTGCGGCCGGGCTCATGGCCGTGAACCAGCCGGACGGCAGCGTGCTGGTCTCCTGGCTGCCCACCGACGACGCCGACGGCTACCGCCTCTACAGCGCCACGGACGGCCGCGCCTTCGACGAGGGCGTGGTCGTCGAGGACGGTACCTCCCTCGCGCTCGACTCGCTCCCGGCCGGCGCCGTGTACGCCTTCCGCGTGGCCGCGCTGAATTCCAATGGCGAGGGCTTCCCGTCACAGGCCGTCGCCGTTCGCGTGCGTGGCGCTGTCAGCGACGGCAGCGCCCCCGCGCAAGCGCTGCTGCTCTACGCCTACGACCGCCGCGACGCCTGGGTGCAGGTGCGCGACAACGACCTCGCTTACGCGGTCGAGCACGGCGACGCGCTCGGCGCCATCAGCGGCCTCTACTTCGACGGCGCCCTCGACGAGCGGGTCACGGACGACAGCGTCACGCTCGCGGACTACGCGCTGGTGGACTTCGTCGCCGGCAAGGACTCGGTCGCGCACGAGCCCGTCAGCAAAGCCATGCAGGGCCGGCTGCGCACATTTGTCGACGAGGGCGGCCGGCTCATCCTGTCCGGCGAGGAGGTCGGCTACGCGCTCGCGGACCCGAACGCGGACCACGACGCCGACGACGAGAGCTTCCTCGCCGAGGTGCTCGGCGCCGTTTACGTGGCGGACGACGCCGACACCTACTCGCTGGCCGCGCACGACACCGGCCCGTTTGCGGACTTCGCTGGCGCGCAGCTAGGCGACGGCAACGACGGCGTCTACGAGGTCGTCTACCCGGACGTGCTCTCGCCCGCGGCCGGCGCCTCCGTCGCCCTCGAGTACCCGGACGGCACGGCCGCCGCCACGCTGACGGACCAGGCTTTGTTCGTCGGCGTGCCGCTCGAGGCCGTGGTGCCTGCGTCCGCCCGCCGCGAGCTGTTCGCGCTCGCCGTCGGCTGGCTGTTGCCCGAGCTCGAGCCCGAGGACGACGCCGGTCCGCTGCCCGAGGACGACGCCGGTCCGCTCCCCGCCGAGGACGCGGGACCGGATGGGGTACCGAACGACGCCGGTGACGACGGGGACGATCAGGACGCGGGTGACGACGGCAAGGTGCAGATCGCGAGCGTCGATCGCGTCAGCATCCCGCCGCCGCCGCCGGACTGCTCGTGCCACGCGGCCTCGGGGACGCGCGCCGACGTCGGCCTCGCGCTGCTGCTGATCGCGATCGGCCCTGTGCTGGTCCGCCGCCGTCGTCGTCGCTGAAGCGCGTCGCTGAAGGGCGTCGCTGAAGGGCGTCGCCGGGCGGATCCGATGTGCTACTGACCGGCGCGTGCTGACGTCTTCCGCCCGCTATCCGCGTTGGCTCGAGGCGCGCGCCGCCAGGCTCGGCGCCGCCGTCGTGGAGTCCGTGCTCGAGGTGCACGGCCACGCGCGCTTGCTCGAGCGCCTGGCCGACGCGCGCTTCGGCCGCGCGCTGGCCGCTGCGCTCGCCTTGCCCGACGAGAACGACCTCGGCGCCGTCGCGCGCGTGCTGCAGCGAGGGCTCTCGAACGATGAGCGCAGGCTCGGTGTCGTCGTCGATCCGGCCGCCGGCGTGGTCTCGCTCGAGGACGGCACCTTGACCCCGCTCTTCTGCGTCGACGGCGAGCGCGTGGTGCGGCTCGGCGCTCGCCGCGCGGTCGTCGACGTAGAGCGACGCCTCGGCGCGGCGCTGTTGCTCGCGCACGCTTCGCGCCCGGGGGTGAGCGAGCCGCTGCCGCTCGATCACCGCGCTCCCGGACGCAGCGCGAGAGAGCGCCTCGCCCTCGCCCTGCTCGCGGACCTCGTGGCCTCTGACGATGCGCCGCCGGAGCTGTTGCGCCTCGCGTTCGGCAGCGCGGCCGGCGAGCCCTTCGGCGTGCCTTTGCTCGTCTATGACGACGTCCTGCGCTCGCTCGAGCGGATGCTGCACGGGCCCTCGCCGAGGCGAGGCGCGAGCCGGTTTCGGCTGGCGCCGCTCGTGGCGCTCTACGACGAGCTCAGCCGAGCGGAGCCCTACGCGTCACGCCAGCCGGTGGCCCGCTTCGTCCGCCGGCAGCAGCGCTTCGCGCTCGACCTCGACACGCGCGCGCTCGACGACGACACGCCGGCGCGCCCCCTGCCCCGCCGGCCGACGAGGAGCACCCGCCGCACGCTGTCGTGGAGGCCGCCGGTGTTGCGTCCGACGCGCGGGCTCGGACAGCGGGACCTGTTCGCGCCGTAGGAGAATTCTCACGCAACGCAAGAACGCCGCAACGAGGAACACGGGTGTGTTCCGGCGTGGCGGCGTGGCGTGAAATCCCCTCCCCAGCGGCGCAGCGAGGCTGGGCCGGTGTGCTCCGTCCGGCGTTGCGGGCTTGCGGCGTTGCGGCGTTGCGTGAAACCCCTCTACGACGGCGCAGCGAAGCGCGAAGCCGAGGTATGGTCCGCGCGAACCGCTGCCGGAGGCCCCCGCCGTGACCTATGACCTGAAGGCGCCCAACGTCCCTCGCTTGGCGGGCAAGTCGCTGCGGCTCGTCGCCAAGCTCGCCGAGTCGGAGACGCTCGGCGGCGTCGTCTACCGGCAAATGGTCGGCAACCTCGGCTTCCCGGCCTTTCGTGCCGCGCCCGTCGGCAACGCGCCCATCGCGCCCTTGCCGGTGCTGCCGCACGCGCACGACGACAGCCAGCACGCACCTCCTGACCTGAACGCCCTCGTCGAGCAGCGGCAGCCAGCGCACGGCTTCGCCTTCGAGAGCGCCGCCGACTTCCGCGCGGCCTATCGCGAGGGACGCAGCGATCCCGTCACCGTCGCCGAGCGGGTTATCGCCGCCATCGCGGACAGCGAACGACACGACCCGAAGCTGCGCGTCTTCCTCTCGCATCGGCCCGACGACGTGCGCGCGCAGGCGGCGGCGTCCAAGGCGCGCTGGGATGAAGGCAAGCCCATCGGTCCGCTCGACGGCGTGCCGGTCGCCATCAAGGACGAGGTCGATCAGGCAGGCTACCCGACGACGCTGGGCACGCGCTTTCTCGGCAAGAGCCCCGCGCAAGAAGACGGCACCGCCGTCGCCAAGCTGAGAGCGGCCGGCGCCATCCTGCTCGGCAAGGCGAACATGACGGAGATCGGCATCGGCCCCGTCGGGCTTCAGCCGCACCACGGCACCGCGCGCAACCCTTACGACACCGGCCGCTTCACCGGCGGCTCGTCGGCGGGACCGGGCGCTGCCGTCGCTGCCGGCTTCTGCCCGATCTCGCTCGGCGCGGACGGCGGCGGCTCCATTCGAAACCCAGCCTCGTTCTGTGGCGTCGTCGGCCTCAAGGCGACCTTCGGCCGCGTCAGCGAGCACGGCGTGCCGCCCGTGTGTTGGAGCGTCGCCCACCTCGGCCCGCTCGCGGCGAGCGCGCGCGACTGTGCGCTCGGCTACGCGCTGCTGGCCGGCCCCGACGAGCACGATCGGCACACGCAGCACCAGCCGCCCGTTCACCTCGAGGGGCTCGAGCGCACGGACGATCTGTCCGACGTCACGCTCGGCGTCTATCGGCAGTGGTTCGAGGACGCGGACGCTGGCGTCGTGCGCGAGTGCCGGCGCATGCTCGCCCACCTCGAGGCGAAGGGCGCCAAGGTGAAGGAGATCGAGGTCAGCGGCCTCGACAGCTTGCGCGTCGCGCACCTCATCACCATCGGCGTAGAGATGCTGACCGCGCAGCGCCCCCACTTCGAGCAGCACCGGCAGGACTACGCCACCGACGTGCGCCTGTTGTTCGCCGGCCTCGAGCGCCTGCCCTCGAGCGACTACGTGCACGCGCAGCGGCACCGTCACCTCATCTGCGAGCAGTTCGAGCGGCTGCTCACGGAGGTCGACGTCATCGTCACGCCCACGAACGCCTGCACCGCGCCGCTCATCCACGACGACGCGCTCACGAGCGGCGAGTCGAACCTGTCGTTGCTCTCGAAGGTGATGCGCTTCGTGCCGGCGGCGAACATGACCGGGCTGCCCGCGATCTCGTTCCCGGCCGGCTATGACGACGACGGCATGCCGGTCGGCTTTCAGGCCATGGGCCGCGCGTGGGAGGAGCCGCTGCTCTTGCGTCTCGCGGCCGCGGCCGAGGACGGGGCGCCTCGCCGTGCGCCGAAATGGCATCGCTCGCTGCTCGGCTGAGCACATCTCGCTCGCGGTGGTAGCGCTGGCGGTGACGGCGGCCTCTTCCTCGTCGGCGGCGCTTCTGCCATGAACGAGCGATGAGCGAGGTCCGCGTGAACGAGGGACGCGATCAGCGGCGCTACCCGCGCTTCGAGGCATCGATCGTCTGTACGCTGAAGCTCCGCGAGGGGCCGCTGCAGCTCATCACCTCCGACGTCAGCCGCCACGGCGCCTTCCTGCGTACGGACGCGCCGAGGCCCGAGCGTGAGCTCATCCAGATCCACTTCGAGACGCCCGTCGGCGCGCTCGACGCCATGTGCATGGTGGTGCGCGCCTATCCGCTCTCGAAGCCCGGCCCGCGCGGCCCCGGCATGGGCGTCGACTTCTTCGCGATCTCGAAGGAGGCCAAGGACCTGTGGGACTCGTTCGTCGCCGACGTGAAGATCCGCGGCCACGATCGCGGCCAGAGCGGCGCCTCGCCGGTCAGCCCGAGCGCGCTCGGCCCGAGCGTGCTGAGCCCGCCGGCGGGCATCGGCGGCCCGGCGACGACGAGAGGCGCGCGCGCCGCGAAACCGCCGCGCGCCGAGGCGCCCTCTCTCGAGCGCGCGCCGGCGCGTCCCGACGTCCCCGCGCGCGCGCCGGTCGAGCGCCAACACGTGCGCCAGAAGGCGTGCTTCGTCGTGCGCATGGCGGACAAGAGCCGGCTCAGGGACTTTTTGTCCACGGACGTCAGCCAGGGCGGCATGTTCCTGCGCACCCCCGTGCTGCGCGCGCGCGGTGACCTGGTCGAGCTCGTCGTCGTGCACCCGGAGACGCAGCAGGAGTACCCGCTGGCCGGCACGGTGGTGCGGGTCGTCGACCACGCGGACGAAAAGCGGCGCGGGCTCGGCATCCGCTTCGATCCCTTGACGGGAGAGCGCCTCTCGCGCCTCGTGGAGTTCATCGAGACCGGCGCCGCCGCCTTGCGCGCGCAGCAGGCCACCGGCGAGCACCGCCTCGTCGAGCTGCAGCGGAAGGCGCGGGAGGAGCCAGGCTCCGCCGACACGCAGGTCGCCATGGGCGTCACGCTGCTCGAGCGCGGGGACGGTCCAGAAGCGCTCAGCGCGCTCACCAAGGCGCTCGTGCTCGCGCCCGATCGGCTGGACGTGCACCGCGCGCTCGAGCACGCCTACCGGGTGCTCGGGGACGAGGCGCGCGCGCGCGCGCACGCGAACGTGGCCGACGCCCTCGCGCGCCAGCCGTCGTCGTCGTCGTCATCGCTGGCGCGCTCGCCGCTGTCGGCCGCGAGCTGAGCCGCGCTCGAGCGAAGCCGCTCAACCCGGCGCCGGACGTAGGGGGCGCTTCGGCCGCTTGGTCCAGTCGGCCTCGGACACGTAGTCCTTGAGGTGCGGCACCGGGTTCTCGTCGCCGGGCAGGTTCTTCAGGATGCCCCAGCGGTGCATGACGTTGGCGCGCGCCTCGATGTCCTCGCGGCCGGTGCGGCTGTCGATCTCGATGTGCAGGCAGCGCGACTCCGCCACCACGCGCACGAGCGCGGCCTTGCTCTCGCCCATGCGCTCGCGCAAGAGCCCCTCGGCGAGCTCGCGCAGCTTCGCCATGGAGGCGCGGCGTCGCACGAAGCCGATGTCCGCCGCGAAGCCGCCCATGAGGTGCTTGCTGCGCTCGATGGCCCAGAAGCGATAGCGGCGCTTGCGCATGAGCTCGCGCTGCTCGTCGGGCGCGCGCGACAGGCTCGTCAAGAACACGCCGGCCGCGTGCGGCTTCAGCCCCTCGACGAGGATGGCGGCCGCCTCCTCGATGACCGGGTGCGGGTTGAGCCGCTCGTCATAGGTGTCGATGCGGACCGTCGCCGTCAGCCGGCCTTGCTGTCGCAACAGCTCGAGAGGACCGGGCGGCTCGGGCCGTGGGCGGTCGCCGATGCGCGGCGCGAGCGCGAGCACGCGCAGGTCGCCCATGCTCGTCTTCGCCGGTGTCAACGACACGAGCGTGAAGAGCGCGAGGCTCACGAGCAGCGGGCTGTGCATCGTCGTGACCGCCACGGACGATCCTCCTCGGGCGACCTTCGGGGCCACGAAGCGTAGCAGTGAGCGGGCCAGCTCGCGAAGAGGGCAGGACATGCGCCGACATGTGTTCCACCGTCGTCAAAGGTGCGCCATCCGCCGACTGTCTCCCGAGCGAGCGCGGGTAGCGGCAGCACGCAAGCTCGTGCTTATCTCGGGCACTCGCAGCGCTTGCGCGCGCCCTCTGCCCTCTGCCCTCTGCCCGCCCTGTGCCCTCCTCTCCTCGCCTTCGCCCAGGAGCCCTGCCTCATGTCGTCCCGCTGGCCCGTCCCTTCCTCCGCGCGCTCCTGGCTCGTGTCCGCGAGCCTCTCGCTCGGGCTGCTCGGCTCCTTGCCGCTCGCGGCGGAAGAGAGCGCGGCCAAGGACGCCTGCGCCGCCGGGACCGGCAGCGCGCAGGGCACCGTCGTCCCCGAGGGCATCATCCGCAGAGCCAGCACGAAGCTCGGCACGCGGGTCGAGCTCGGCCTCTCCGGCGTCACCTGCGCGCTCGCCAACGCCGCCTACGAGGACGTGTTCGCGCTCTTCGATCGCTTCGAGCGGCTCACGGACGAGGACGCGCCGGACAGCGCCCTCCAGCGCATCAACGCGGCCGCCGGCAAGGAGCCCGTCGTCGTCGACAACGACCTGTACGCGCTGATCGAGCTCGCGCTCGGCTTCGCGCAGCACACGAACGGCGCCTTCGATCCCACCTTCGCGGCCATGTCGGGCCTGTGGCGATTCGACACCGACACGCACACGCTGCCGAGCGCCGAGGAGATCGCGGCGCGCCAGCAGCTCATCGGTTGGCAGCGGGTGAAGCTCGATCCGAAGGCGCGCACGGTCTTCCTCGAGCGGGCCGGAATGAAGCTCGGCTTGCGCGGCATCGTGAAGGGCTACGTCGTCGACAAGGCGGTGACCCTCCTGCGCGAGCGTGGCATCGAGGACTTCATCTTGAAGTCGGGGGGCGAGCTGTTCGTGTCGGGCGCTCCCGGCGGCGGCCAGCGCAAGGTCGGCCTACCGGACCCGCGCAGCGCCAAGAATTATGCGCTGCTCGACGTGCGCGATCGCGCGCTCAACACGAGCTCCGACAAGGACCGCTTCTTCGTGCTGGACGGCGTGCGCTACCATCACATCATCGACCCGCGCACCGGCCGCCCGGCGGACAAGACGCGCACGGTCAGCGTCCTCAGCGTCGACGCGACCAGCGCGGACGCGCTCTCGACCGCCCTCTTCGTCATGGGCCCGAAGGACGGCCTCGCGCTGGTCGAGAAGCTCGCCGGCGTCGAGGCCGTCATCGTCGACGCGGACAACCGCGTGCACCTCTCGAGCGGGCTCTCGGATCGAGTCGTGCTCGGCGCCCCGACGCCCTAGCGCGCGTCAGAGCGTGCGGCTCGCCACGTTGCCCGGCGCGAGGAGCGGGCGGAGCAGGGCGGGTGATTGATCGACGCGCGGCAGCTGCCGGCGGATGAGCACGGCGTAGTCGCGCGTCTGCGGATCGGACAGGTAGCCGGGCAGCACGCCGAGGGCCTCGAAGCCGACGTGGAGCTGACGGCTGAGCGTAGGGTCGCTCAGCTCGCCCGCGAGCACGAGGCGCAGGTACTCCTCGGCGCTCATCTCCTCGGCGACGGCGGCGTACCCCGGGATGCGGGCGCCCGCGTAGAAGCCCTGGAGCTGAAGGCGGGCCTGCAGCGCGAAGCGAGCGTCGTAGAGCTTGCGCGCGACGCCCATGCCGCGGAAGAAGGGCGAGACGAGCAGGTCGACGCCATAGAGCGCGTCGCCGTCGGGATCGTGCGCTTGCAGGCGAGCGTTGCCGGTGATGCTGGCGAAGGAGTGCGCGGCCTCGCTGCGCTCCTTCGTCGTGATCATGGTCGTGGTGGAGCCGATGATGCGGCCCTTCGCGACGGCCACCAGCTGGCCGGCCGGGAACACCCGTTGGTGCGCCTCGAGATGGGACGCGCCCCAGCGGTTCACCGGCGGGAACCTCGAGGGGGGATAGACCTCGAACTGGAGGTTTACGAGCTGCGCGATGTCGTCGATTTCCGCCTGGCGGACCTGCACGGAGGCCACAGAGCACCTTTTCTGTCGTCGGGCGCGCCCGGCCGCCGGGGGGTGGGGCCTCATCGCCCCGCCTCCCGCTCGGTGAGCCTTCGCCACGTTTCGTTCGCGATCATCGAAGGCCGTTTCGGTTGACCTTCGACGTCCGCTGGGGCCGCGCGCCGCTTCGGTGCGAGCCGGGCCTGAGTCTACCCGGTCGAGCGAGCGCCTGTCGGCCCGCTCCAGCCTTGCCTAGTGAGCTTAGCATATTCAGATGCTTAGGGCCGGCAAGGGCGCGGATCTGCAGCCGCGATTCGCCGCGATTCCCTACCGTGGCCGTGGCGACGGCGACGGCGACGGCCTGCTGGATCGCTGCCGGCACCGTTGCTGGGATACCGGTATGGTCCGCACCATGAGACGAGCCCGCATCGCCTGTATCCAGTACCACCTACGCCCCATCGCCGACTTCAAGTCCTTCGAGGAGCAGGTCGGCTTCTTCGTCGAGTCTGCCGACGACTACGACTGCGACTTCGCGCTCCTGCCCGAGCTGTTCACCACGCAGCTCATGAGCTTCCTGCCCGAGCGCGAGCCCGTGAACGCCATCCGCCACCTCGCCGAGTACACCGAGCAGGTGGTGGCGCTGCTCTCGCGCCTCGCGAAGAGCGCCAAGATGCACATCATCGGCGGCACGCACCCGCGCGTCGTCGACGGCAACCTCTACAACACGAGCTTCTTCTTCTGGCCCGACGGCAGCTACGCGGCGCAGGACAAGATCCACGCGACCCCCACCGAGGCCGACTACTGGCGCATGAGCCCCGGCAATGACGTGCGCGTGTTCGACACGCAGCTCGGCAAGGTCGGCATCGCCATCTGCTACGACTGCGAGTTCCCCGAGTACGTGCGCATGCTGACCGACGCCGGCGCCGAGATCGTGTTCGTCCCCTACTGCACCGACGACCGGCAGGGCTACATCCGCGTGCGCAGCTGCGCGCAGGCGCGGGCCATCGAGAACCAGGTCATCGTCGCCACCGCGGGCACGGTCGGGAACCTGCCGAAGGTGCGCTACATGTACACGAACTACGCGTGCTCCGCGATCCTGACGCCGAGCGACTTCCCCTTCGCGCGCGACGGCATCGCGGCCGAAGGGAACGCCAACCAGGAGATGCTGGTCGTCGCGGACGTGAACCTCGACCTCCTCGTGGAGTCGCGCAACGCAGGCAGCGTGCGGCCCTTCGCGGACCGGCGCCTCGACGTGTACGGCCGCAAGGTCTTCGTCGCGCCCATGCCGGAGGGCGCGTTGCTTCCGGCCGAGAGCAAGCCGCCGGCAGCCTCTGGGGGCTAGCCCCGCCAGGTCTCGGAAGCGCCCGCCGCCTTCGGCACCAAATAGATCTCGATGCGCCGGTTCTTCGCCCGCCCCTCCGTCGTCTTGTTCGGCACCACGGGCGCGTACTCGCTGCGCGCCTCGGCCGAGAGCAGTGACGGATCGACGCCCGCCTCCTGCAGGAAGCGAGTGACGGTCAGCGCGCGCTGGGCCGAGAGGTTCCAGTTGTCCTGGTAGGGCGTCTTCTTGCCGACGGGGACGTTGTCCGTGTGGCCCTCGACGCGCACGCGGCGATCCTTCAGGTCGGAGATGGCCGCGGCCACCTTGGCGAGCGTCTCCTGCCCGGCCGCGTTCAGCTCGGCCGAGCCGGACGGGAACAGCACCGCGTTCGGCATCTCGACGACGACGCCGTCGCGAAGGCGGCGCAGCATGACCTTGCCTTGCTTGACCTCGGCCTCGAGCGCCTTGGCGACGTCCTCGTACTGCGTGGTCTTCTCCTCGAGCTTGCGCTTCTCCTCGAGCAGCCGCTTTTGCTTGGCCGACAGCGAGGCGCGCTCCTCCTCGAGCTCGCGCGCGTGCGCGGCCAGGGTCTGGTTCATGGCCTCCTTCTCGGCCGCGAGGCCCTCGAGCGCTTTGATGCGCTCCGCTTGCTCCTTCGCCTGCGTCTCGAGCGTGCCCGAGAGAGCGCGCTTCTCGGCCGTGAGCGCCTCTTGACCCTCGAGCGCGCTGGCGAGCTGCGCGTCGCGCGCCTCGAGGTCACGGCGGTAGCGCTGCAGATCGCGGATGATGGTGCCCGCCTGCTGCCCGTCGCGCGCGGCCTGCACCGCGCGGCAGTTCTCGTACAGCTCGCGGCCGACGGCGGCCATCTCCTCGCTGTCGTTCTCGGCGAGGGCCTTCTCGCTGCGCTCCTTGGCGTCCTTCAGGAGGCTGCGCTCGGCGAGCGCGCGCTCGTTGGCGGGCGCGATGTCGCTCGCGAAGAACGCCGTGCTCGCGAAGGCGGCGCCCGCGCCGAGGCCGAGCGCGGCGACGAGCGCCCCGGCGACGGCAGGGTCTTCCGCCAACACGGCCGCGGTCGTGGCGCCGCCGAGCAGCCCGAGACCGAGCACGCCGGAGCCGCTCGCGAGCAAGAGCGACGACGGCGTCTCATCCGCGGCGAGGTCCTCGAGGCAGCGGTCGTAGGCCGCGCGCGTGGTGGCGTGCGCCTCCACCATGGTGTCGTCGGCGCCGGGCGGCACCGAGGGGATGTGCTCGGGGCGGTGCCCGGCGCAGCCGCTCGCGAGCGCGAGGGCGAGCACGAGGGAGAGGGACAGAGAGCTGCGAGCCGCGAGGCGATGAGGGCAGTGCATGGCCGGAAGCTCGCCCGCGCACCTCTGCGACGTCAAACGCGAGACGCACGGGCTGCACGCCGGTGGCTGGCGCGCGCCCTGCTCTGTCGATGCCGTCTCCGTCGTGCGCGCTCCTCTGCTGGCCCCGCGATCAGCACCGACGCGCTGCTCGCCGAGGGACGCCGCAGGACGAACCGGAGGTCCCTCATGCGCTGTCGCCCGTCATTGTTTGCGCTCTCGCTCGCCGCCGCTTGCCTGCTTTCTAGTTGCGCACACGACGAGAGCGCCTACGCCGTCGCCCACCTGCGCGATGGTGACGATCCCAGCGAGCAGGTCGCGGGCGTGCGCGTGCGCGTCGATGGCGATCCCGACCTGGCGCTGCCCGGCCACGCGGCCAGCGACGTGACCCCCGTGCGCGTCGTCATCGACAACGAGGGGGACGAGCCGCTGCGCATCCGTTACCGCGAGCTCGTCCTCGTCGAGGCTTCGGGCGAGCAGCGCGTGGCCCTGCCGCCGCTCAAGACAGATGGGGAGCCCCTCGGCGTGCGCAACGCTTTCGGCTCGACCCGCTTCTCGCTCGCGCCCGGCTATGAGCCTTTCTACGAGGCGCTCGATCGCTGGGACGGCCCCTTCGACACCGACCCCTACTACGCGCTGACCTACTACCCGCGCTGGACCGAGCCTCTGCCCACCACCGAGATGATCGCGCGCGCGCTGCCCGAGGGCGTGCTCGAGCCCGGCGGCAGCGTCGACGGCCTGCTCTATTTCGAGGGCATCTCGCCGCTCGATGATCACGCCACGCTCGTCGCGGAGCTGGTGAACGCAGAGAGCGGCGCCGTCATGGGCACGGTTCGCGTCCCCTTTCGTGCGGCGGCGGATCACGAGCCGTTTGCGCTGCGGCAATGAAGGCCACGGGGAAGGGCTTGCGCGTGGCGGGCTGACACGACGTGCGCCTTCGTCGTCTGCCTCTGCCTCAGCCCGAGCTCGAGGGCACAGGGCATGGAGCGTAGGGCATAGCGGGCGCGTCCTTGGGGACGCGCCTAGCGATCGCCCAAGATGCGCAGGGCCTCGCTCTGGCGCTTGCCTTTGTCGGCGAGCACGTCCTGCTGGATCACATAATGTTGGTGCAGCCGATCGAGATACTCGAGCTTGACCTCGCCGCCCGAGGGCATCACGAACACGCCGCACAGGGTCGCCTTGCCGCGCAGGCTGTCGACCACCTTGACGTCGAGCTGGCAGCGGCCGTGCGTGATGAAGGTGACGACCACCTCCTTGGGCGACTCGCGCATGAGGCGGCCGAGCTCGCGCTCGAGCTCGAGGAACACGCGGTTCGGGTTCCGGCCGCGCTCGCTCCGGAAGCAGAGCAGATACGGAATGCGCAGCCTCGAGGTGCTGAGCTCCTGACGCTCGTACAGGCGTGAATCGAAGAAGCGCAGCCACACGGCCTCGCCGCGCAGGGTCATCTTCTTCGCGAGCGCGAGCGCGAGGCCACGCGCGAACACGGTGCGCAGCCCGCGCATGGAGGCGGACGCGTCGATGAGGATGTAGTGCAGCCGCTCGCGCTGCGTGTCCTGCTTCTCGCGGCCGTAATAAAACAGCTCCTGATCGGAGTAGCGCTGGTCGAAGAGGTCGTCGCCGTAGGCGAGCTCGCTCGGCAGCAGGCTGTCGAGGCTGCCGCGCGTCTCGATGCTGGCGTAGCCGTCGATGCTGAAGGTCTGCACGCCCGTGCTGCGCTTGGTCTCGAGCACGCTCGGGATGAGGTCGAGCGAGAAGTTGACGATGTCGTGCACCTCCGGCGTCACGAGGGCGCGGTAGAGGTCGAGCAGGTCGGCGGCGTCGCCCATGCCCTCTTCGCCCTTGAACATCTCGAGCAGCTTCAGCGTGTCGAGATCGACCTGCTCGAGGCAGACACGGATGCGCGTGCGCGCGTCGACCACCGTCTTCAGCACGCTCGTGACCTCGCTGACGAGGTTCGGCGTGACGAAGTGCGCGGGCTCGAGGTTCTCGTAGGTGGCGATGGTGAGCGGCAGCTT
>CAYLZW010000009.1:0-42487 GCA_964388085.1 uncultured Myxococcales bacterium
CGAGACGCTCTGAGCGCGCTGCCAGGTTGAGGTCGCTTCGCTGCCCGTGCCCAGCATGCGCATCGTCGGGGACATCCTCGAGCACACTTCGCGCGAGATGCCGCGCTACAACTCCATCAGCATCAGCGGCTACCACATGCAGGAGGCCGGCGCCGACGCGGCCCTCGAGCTCGCCTTCACGCTCGCCGACGGCGTCGAGTACGCGAAGACCGCCCTCGCCCGCGGCCTCGACATCGACGCCTTCGCGCCTCGCCTCAGCTTCTTCTTCGGCATCGGCATGAGCTTCTACGTCGAGGTGGCGAAGCTCAGGGCTGCTCGGCTGCTGTGGTCCGAGCTGATGGCGCCGTTCGCGCCGAAGAACCCGCAGTCCCAGATGCTGCGCACGCACTGTCAGACGAGCGGCTGGAGCCTGCAGGCCAGGGACCCGTACAACAACGTCGTGCGCACGACCATCGAGGCCATGGCCGCGGTCTTCGGCGGCACCCAGTCGCTGCACACGAACTCCTTCGACGAGGCGCTGGCGCTGCCGACGGACTTCTCCGCGCGCATCGCCCGCAACACCCAGCTCATCGTGGCCGAGGAGACGGGCATCCCGCACGTCGTGGACCCCTGGGGCGGCTCGTACTTCATGGAGTCGCTCACGGCGGAGCTCGCGAACAAGGCGCGCGAGATCATTCGCGAGGTCGAGTCGCTCGGCGGCATGGCCAAGGCCATCGAGTCGGGCATGCCGAAGCTGCGCATCGAGGAGGCGGCCGCCAAGAAGCAGGCGCGCATCGATCGCGGTGACGACGTCATCGTGGGCGTGAACAAGTATCCGCCGCCGAGCGAAGAGAAGGTCGAGATCTTGAAGATCGACAACGCCGCCGTGCGCGAGGAGCAGGTGGCGAAGCTCCGTGAGCTGCGGGCGAGCCGCGACGAGGGCAAGCTGCAAAAGGCGCTGGGGGCGCTCGAGGAGGGCGCGCGCGGGGACGGCAACCTGCTCGCGTTGACCATCCCGGCCGTGCGCGCGCGCGCCACCGTCGGCGAGATCTCGGACACGCTCGAGCGCGTGTTCGGACGGCACAAGGCCGAGACCCGGAAGGTGAGCGGCGTGTACGCGAACGCATATGGCGACGACGGCGCGGTGAAGGACGTGCGCGAGCGCGTGGCCGCGTTCGCCGACAAAGAGGGACGTAGGCCGCGCATGCTCGTCGTCAAGATGGGCCAGGACGGACATGACCGCGGCGCCAAGGTGGTCGCGACCGCGTTCGCGGACCTCGGCTTCGACGTCGACGTCGGCCCGCTGTTTCAGACACCCGAAGAGGCCGCGCGCCAGGCGGTCGAGGCGGACGTGCACGTGGTCGGCGTCTCGAGCCTGGCGGCCGGTCACAGGACGCTCGTGCCGCTGCTCCTCGACGCGCTGAAGAAGGCGGGCGCGTCCGACGTGCTCGTGGTCGCCGGCGGCGTCATCCCCCCCGACGACGAGCCCGTGCTGAAGGCGGCTGGCGTCGCGGCGGTGTTCGGCCCAGGCACGCCCATCCCGAAGGCCGCCCTCGAGGTGCTGGCGGTGCTCGAAGCGAGGGACGGTTGACGCGAGCCGCCCGCGACGATCCGAAGCAGCTCGCGGACGGTCTGCTCGCCGGCGAGCGTCGCTCCCTCGCGCGCGCCATCACGCTCGTCGAGAGCCAGCGGCCGGACCACGCCGACAAGGCGCAGGAGCTTTTGCAGCGAGTGTTGCCCCACACCGGCGGCGCGCACCGGCTCGGCATCAGCGGCACCCCGGGCGTCGGCAAGAGCACGCTCATCGAAGCCCTCGGACTGTTTCTCGTCGAGCAAGGCAAGCGCGTAGCCGTGCTGGCGGTGGATCCCTCGAGCCCGCGCTCGGGCGGCAGCCTCCTCGGCGACAAGACGCGCATGGAGCGGCTGTCCCGCGAGGAAGGCGCCTTCATCCGGCCGTCCCCGTCGTCAGGTGAGCTCGGCGGCGTGGCCAAGAAGACGCGCGAGGCCATGCTGCTCTGTGAGGCCGCCGGCTATGACGTCGTCATCGTCGAGACCGTCGGCGTCGGGCAGTCGGAGGACGCGGTCGCGTCCATGGTCGACACCTTCGTGCTGCTCGTGCAGCCCGGCGGCGGTGACGAGCTCCAGGGCGTGAAGCGCGGTGTGCTCGAGATGTGTGACGTCGTCGCGGTCACCAAAGCCGACGGCGATCTAGCGGAGGCGGCCAAGCGCGCGCGCCTCGACTACGACCGGGGCCTTCACCTGCTGCGCTCGCGCGAGCGGGTGCCGGTGCTGGCCGTCAGCGCCCTCGAGGAGAAGGGTCTCGCTGAGCTCTGGCAGACGGCGGAGTCCCTGCGGGAGGAGCTGCGCACGAGCGGGCGCCTCGAGGAGCGACGGGCCGATCAGGCCGAGCGTTGGCTCTGGCGTCTCGTCGAGGACGAGCTGTTGCGGGGCTTCCGGGAGCACCCCGAGGTGAAGCGCCGGCTGGCTTCCGCGCGCGACGACGTGCGCTCGGGCAAGATGTCACCCGCGGTGGCGGCGATGGCGCTGCTCGACGTCGCGACGCGCTGAGGGAGCCGCTCGTCACACCGAACCGGAACGCTGCACATTCACCGGGATGTCCAGCGTCAGAAACTCATCGGCGAAATCGTTGGAGAGCCTCGACAGCTTGGCAGCGAGATCCTCAATAGGGTCATGCGACTCCAGCAGGATCACCAGTTGGGTTTGGTGGAGGGCCTGAGGGCTGAGCCAGCTACCAGCCGCAGTTGGGGTTCGGCGGCGTCGAGCTGCTGGTAGCGCTCACGCTGAACTTCGCCGCGCGACCTTGCGCTGTCGTCGTCACGTTGGTGCGGAACAGGCATCCCATCGTGTGGCTGGTCGCGCCCACGGATTGAGCGAAGGTGATGCAATCGTCGTTCGTCCACGTGTCCGGGACGGGAAGATCGCTTCGCCACACGCCCGCGATGATGGCGCTACAGTACTTCGTCGCGCCCACGGCGAGCTTCGCGGTGGAGAGCGTCTCGGTCACCGTCACGCTCTTCGCCTGCACCCCCTCGTCGACCCACAGGCCGCCGCTGCCTTTCACGGTCAGCGCGCCTTCGCCGTTCGCGATGATGCGGTTCGAGTAATCGCCCCCGCCATCGTTTGCGTGAAAGTCGACGTAAGGCGTCGAGCTCTGGGCACCGTCACCGAGCTCGAGCACGCCTCCCTGGTCGTCGCGCAGCCACCCGCCCGTCGACCAACGGAGCTCGTGCGCCACGTCGAAGGACGCGGCCTGCAGGCTGGCCACCGCTTGCGCCACCGGCAGCACGCGCTGACGCGGCTCGAGCGCCACACCGCCGACCGTCACCTCGAGCCAGAGCTGGCTCTCGTCGAACACGCCGGCCGGCAGCGCCGTCGCCTCACCGAGCACGAGCCCGAGCTTGCCGTCGCGCACGCTTACGCCCGTGCGAGCCTCCTGCCAGAGCTGTGTCCCCGCGCTGGCATCGTCGAAGAGCGCGAGCTGCAGGTCCACCGGCCCGTCGACCGGCTCGCCGTCGCGCTCGAGCTGCGCCTGGTAGGGGATGAGCCGCGGCGGTCCGTCGCCGTGCGCGGCCAGGGCCATCACCGCGCTGAGCGCGAAAGCGGCCGAACCGAGAGCAACCCAAGCTTCACGTCTGGTCAGGTTCATGTGGGAGGAGTCTCCGAAGGTCTCTCCTTATCGCACTCGCCGAGGCAGGCAGCGAGCGCCTTGCGCGCATCGTCCCGTCGTCGAACAATCGAGCGCCATGCGCGCCCGTGCCCTCCCCGTGCTCCTCGCCCTCGCCCTGGCGCTCCCTGGCACCGCGCGCGCGGCCGAGGCGGACCCGTACATCGAGCGGGCCGAGTCGCTCATGGACGAGGCGGAGTACACGCGCGCGCAGAAGATCATCGATCGAGGTCTGGCGCGCCGCGGCCTCGACGACGACGTGCTGCGCCAGCTCTATTTTCTCGAGGGCACCGTGTGGGTCTCGCTCGGGCAACGCGGCCGCGCGCGCTCGTCCTACGCGAAGGTGCTGACCATCGACCCGGCCTTTCGCCTCGGCACGCGGGTGCCCCGCAAGGTGCGGGACAGCTTCGAGGTCACGCGAGAGGAGATGCTGCGCTCGGGGGACCTCGAGTCGATCTACGACGTCCACCACACGCCGCTCGGGAACCTCGCGCCCGGGCAGGACGCCGAGGCGCGCCTCGCCTTCGGCAACCGCGAGCGGGGCGCCGAGGTGGAGCGCGTGGTGCTGCACGTGCGACGCCTCGGCACGAGCGACTACGCGGCCATCGATGCCACGCGCGCGGACGGCGCCGGAGCACCGACCTTCATCGCGCGCGTGCCGCCCTACCTGTTGTCGAAAGAAGCGGAGCCCTACGCCGTCGAGTACTACCTGGACGCCTTCGGCAGAGGCTCCGACGCGCGCGTCGCGGGGGCCGGCAACGCCGAGCTGCCCCTGACCTTCCTCGTCGTGCCCGAGAGCACCAGCGAGGGCGAAGGCCTCGAGGACGAAGGCTTCCCGTTTCTGCCCGTCGCCATCGGCGGCGCCATCGCCGCCGCCGCGGTGGCGACCGTCGCGGTCGTGGCCGCGGTCTTCCTGCTGCGGCCGAGCACCGGCAGCGCCACCGTCGTCATCACCCAGGAGGCACCGTGAACACGCCGCGCGCGCGCGCGCTGCTGTTGATCGCCGCCGCCCTGGTGAGCGGCTGCGGCAGCGAGATCGACGTCGACAACCCGCGGGTGACGCTCGCGCTCGACTTCGGCGCCAACGCCCTGCTCGAGCTCTTCGTCCTCGACACCGCCGCGGCCGCCTGCCCGGCGCTGATGGGCGGCTCGCTGGCGCCCGACGACGAGAGCCTCGTCGCCCACGCGGCGGAGGCCCGGCCCGCGCGGGGGCTCAACGCCGGCGGCGAGCTGCGCTTCGAGCTCGAGGAGCTGCCCGCCGAGGTCGGGCTGACCTTCTACGCGCGCGCGAGCGAAGGCGGCGCCGTGCTCTCGCAGGACTGCGACGACGACGTCGTCATCCCCGCGGATGGACACGTCGACATCGCGCTGGTGGTGAGCGAATGAGCCACGGCGGGGTGCCGGGGGCTCCGAGAGCGCACTTCTCGCGGCGGGGCCGGCGACGCTCCTGACGCTCCCTTTTGCGAAGTGCCCCCCCCGCGGCGCTGATCCGAAGGTGTCGTTCGCCGATCGGCGGGGGCTTGTTACAACGCGCCCCACATGGCGTCCGAACAGCTCCCCCTCTCCCGCATCTTCGCGGCCTTGGGCCGGCAGGTCGTGCGAGCGCCGAAGCTCGTGCTCGCCGGCATCGCGCTGCTGACCGCGTTGCTCGGCGCCTCGGCGTCGACCATCCACGTCAACAACTCGAACGACATCTTCTTCGTCGAGGACGACCCGCTGCTGGTCGCGCATAACCGCTTCGAGAAGCGCTTCGGCAGCGACGAGTTCGTCATGGTGTACGTGGAGGGGGACCTCTACACCCCCGAGGCGTTCGCCCACATCAACAAGCTCGTGAAGCAGATGGGGCAGATCACGTGGGAGGGCGAGAAGGCCTTCACGGGGATCATCACGCCGTTCCACGCGCCCACCGTGCGCGACGTCGGGGGCAGCATCCAGATCGCTCCCTTGCTGGCGAACCAGGAGGACCCGAGCGCCGAGGACCTCGCGCGCGCGAAGCGCGACGCCACGCAGCACCCGGTCTATCGCGACCTGCTGGTCAACCGGGACGGCACCGCCGGCGCCGTCGTGGGCACCGTGCGCGCCATGGACGACGACAACGCCTACCAGATGTATCTGGCCGAGCAGATGGAGCACCTCGTCGACACCGACGGCCTGCACGGCCTCGGCGCGCTGCTCGTCGGCAACCCGGTGTTCAAGAAGCAGATGGACCAGGCCACGGTCGAGGAGGCCTCGCTCTTCGGCAGCGCGGCCATCCTCGTCTCGGTGCTCGCCCTGTTCCTCATCTTCCGGCGCAAGCGTCAGGTGGCGGCGGCCATCGCCGTCGTCGTCATCTCGGTGATCTGGACCGTCGGCATCATGGCCCTGCTCGGCTTCGAGATGAGCCTCGTGTCCATCATCCTGCCGCTCGCCGTCGTCATCATGGGCCTCGGCTCGGGCGTGCACCTCATCAACGAGTTCCGCGAACAGCGCTTCTCCGGCGCGCGCCGCGGCGACGCGGTCGTGCACGCGGTCGGGTTGATGGGCACCCCGGCGTTCCTGACGGCGTTCACCACCGCCATCGGCTTTCTCGCCATGCTGACGGCGCCCGTCGTGCCCATGCGGGAGCTCGGCATCTTCGCGGCCACGGGCGTCATGCTCGCCTACCTGTTGGCCGTCACGCTCGTGCCCGCGGTGCTCGCGCTCGGCGACGACGTGCCCGAGAGCCCCGACGACATCGCCCGGCACAGGCGCGAGCACAAGGTCGAGTCGGCGCTCACGGCGGGGTTCGGCCGCGTCGCGGACGTCGTCGTGCGACGCGCGGCCCTCGTCACCATGGCGTTCGTCGTCGCGTCGGCGGTGCTGAGCTTCGGCCTCAAGTACACGGTGGTCGAGAGCCACATGATCCAGGCCTTCCGGCCGGAGCAGGAGTTCCGCCGCGCCGTGGAGCACGTCGACCAGAAGCTCGGCGGCTCCACCAGCGTCGAGCTGATCGTCGACAGCGGTGTCCCCGGCGGGGTCTACGACGCGGATTTCCTGCGCAGGCTGGCGGAGCTCCAGGCCTGGATCTCCGAGACCCAGGGCGACGTCGTCGGCTCGGTGCTGTCCCTGGCCGACCTGCTGCGCGAGATCAACTTCGCCTTCACCGGCAAGCGCGAGCTGCCCGACAGCCGCGCGCGCGCCGCGCAGCTCATGCTGCTGTACGAGTCCGGCAACGGTGACCCGCGCCTCGTCGTGGACCACCGCGCTCGCCGGGCGCGCATGAGCATCCGTACGCGGCAGACGACGACGACACGCTCGCTCGAGCTCGAGGCGGCGCTGCGCGGGAAGGCCGAGGCCCTGTTCGCGGATTGGCAGCAACCCGCTCCCCCCGCGACGAGCGCGCCGGCCGAACAGCCGCCCGCGGCGAACGCCGGCGCCGGCACCAGCAACGACGACGAGATCGTCATCATCGACGACGACGCGGCCGAGGTCGAGGTCGAGGTCGAGCATGGGGCGGCCGCGCGTCACCTCGTGGAGGCGGAGGCGGACGACGAGCCGCCCGCGAGCGCCGACCCACCGCTCGCGCCCGGCGCGTCCCGCATCGAGCTCGCCGGCACCTCGCAGCTCTTCGTGCACCTCGCCCAGTACGTCATCGACAGCCAGCTCAGCTCGTTCGCGTTGGCCGCGCTCATCATCAGCATCCTCATGATGCTGATGTTGCGCAGCGTGAAGCTTGGCCTCGCCGTCATGGTGCCGAACATCCTGCCCATCGTGGCGACGTACGGCGTCATGGGCTGGACCGGCATCGCGGTCGATTGGCTGACGGCCCTCATCGGCGTGGCCGCGCTCGGCGTCGCCGTCGACGGCACCATCCACATCGGCACGCGTTATCGCCTGAACCGCGGCGCCGGCCTGAACGCACAACAGGCCGCGCGCGCGGTGCTGATGTCCACTGGCCGCGCGATCCTCGTCACCAGCGGCGTGCTCGTGGCGGGCTTCCTCGTCGTCACACCGTCGATCCTCGCCTCGCTGGCCAGCTTCGGCATGCTCATGGCCCTGTGCCTCTTCCTCGCCATGCTGTACGACCTGCTGATGACGGTGGCCGTGCTCGCCTGGCTCTCCCCGCCCGGGGACGCCGAGCGCAAATAGCGCAGGACGCGGGCCAGAGGTCGCCGGCACGCTGGCTGCAGTCCCATGGGCTTCCCATCGTGGAGGTGCGACGTGGGTCAGAAAGTCCGTGACGTGATGACGAAGAACCCGCTGACGCTGCCGGCCGACGCGACGCTCATCGAGGCGGCCATCAGCATGCGCGACGCGAACATCGGCGACGTGCTCGTGACGAAGACCAAGGACGGCGGCGAGCTGTGCGGCATCGTGACCGACCGCGACATCGTGGTGCGCGCGCTCGCCGACAACAAAAAGCCCGACAAGACGAAGCTCGACGACATCTGCAGCGAGAAGATGATCACCATCTCCCCCGACGAGGAGTTGGCCGACGCCGTGCGCGTCATGCGCGACGAGAAGGTGCGGCGCATCCCGGTCATGGAGAACGGCAAGGCCATCGGCGTGGTCTCGCTCGGTGACCTCGCGACCACGCGGGATCCGCGCTCGGCCCTCGGCGAGATCAGCGCCGCGCCGCCGAACCGCTGAGCGATCGATCGGCAAGGAGCGCCGTGTGGGGCCGGAGCGAAGAGCCCCACACCGCGCTGCGCTACAGTCGGCTCATGAAGCGTCCTCTCGCCCTCGCCCTCGCGGCGCCCCTCTCGCTGTTTTTCCTCGTCCTGGCGCTCGCTCCTCGGGAGGCGCGAGCGTGCTCGTGCGTGCCCTCGCCGCCGCCCGCGACGGCGCTCGAGCGCTCCGCCGCCACCTTCGTCGGCGAGGTCCTCTCCGTGGAGCCGCGTCGCGCGCGGGGCAACGCGGTGAAGCTCCGCGTCGAGCGCACCTTCAAGGGCACGCTCGCCGCCGCGGTAACGCTCTTTACGCCGGACCAACCGGCAGCGTGCGGGCGCAACTTCGAGGTCGGCGAACGCTACCTGGTGTACGCCGAGCAGATCGGCGGCGCGCTTTACGACAACCTGTGTACGCGCACGAGCCCGCTCGCGAGCGCCAAGAGCGACGTGGAGGCGCTCGACGCCCTGGCGCGCGGAGAGCCGCCGCCCGCCGTGCCCGTGCCCGCTGTCGAGGAGCACGACAACGAAGGCACGCCTCCGAGCGGCGCCGCCGGCGATGATGGATCAGAGCCCGCGCACGACGAGCGTCCGCCTCCCGGGCAGCCGCCGCCCGAGGCCCCGAAGGAGCAACCGGGCGGTCACTGCGCCGCGCTGAGCGCGCCGTCCGGCGGCCTGTTCGGCGGGCTCTTGCTCGTGCTCGGCTGGCGTCGTCGACGAAGCGCCCGCCGCCGGCGGTGACGGGAGCGCTCGCAACCGCCTTGCGCACGGGCGTCCGACGTCGCAAAGGGAGCCCCATGTCCACCGCCAGCGACGACGCCGCGCTCGAGCGCCTCCTCCGGGTCTTCGCCCAGCAGGACGAGGACGGCCGGCCGCTGTACTCCCGCGACGACGTGCGCGCGTTCCTGCCCCTGCTCGCCCTCGGCGCCCAGGGCTCCGGCGCCATGTCGGAGGCGCTCACGGACGTCCTGCGCGACTTCGCGGCGCAGCTCGGGCTCTCTCCCGACATGGCGAGCGCCGACGTCGAGCGGCGGGTGCGCGAGCACTACGAGCAGCACCCCGTAAACGCGCGCTTGCTCGCGGAGGTCAAGGACCTGTTGCGCGCGGAGCTCGTCTTTAGCGGCGGCGTCGACGCTGCCGCGGCGGCGAAGGCGCTCGGCCAGGCCGTGGCCAAGGTCCCCGTGGGGCACGGCGCGGCCCCCGCCGGCTCCACCAAGGCGAGCCCGCTCGCGCGCTTCTCGTTCAAGAAGGACAACGGCCCATCGAGCTGAGCCCGAGCCCGCTCAGTCGGCCGCGTCGTCGACAGCGCCGTCCCCGAAGTCGACGATGCTGCTCGGCCGATCCCCGAAGTCCACGATGCTGCTCGGGCGGTCCCCGAAGTCCACGATGCTCTTGTGCGCGCCGCCGCCCTTGTGCGCCGGGCTCTTCGCGTCGCCGAAGTCGACGATGCTGCCGGCCGCGCCGTCGTCGTTGCCGAACAGCGCCGCGAGCGCGTTGGCCGCGCGGCCGAGCAACGCGCGGACGTCGTCGCTGCTCGGCAGCCAGCCGAGATCGACGCCGCTGAACAAGGAACCGACCTGATCGGCTGAGAGCGCGCACTTGTCGGCCTGCGGGGCCTGAGCAGCGACGTTTGGACGAGCATCGGGGATGCGCACGACGAGACCTCCGAGAGCGACAGCGCCGCCAGCATACCCATGCCGGGGCGCGCTTGGCGACGGGCGGCCGGCTACTTCTTCTTGGCAGAGGCGCGCGCCCGCTTCTCGCTCTGCTCCGCCACCCAGGAGGTCGCCGCCTTCAAGCCGTTGTCGACGAGCAGCGTGCGGATGAAGCCGGGCACCCAGCCCTTCACCTGCAGGTCGACCGAGTACGTGACCAGGGACGCGTCGGCGTCGCCCTCGACGGCGTCGACCTTCCAGAAGCCGACGGAGTCCCCGAGGTCGGACTCGCGCGAGTAGTCGAGCGTCCAGGTGGCGTAGCGCTCCTTGTCGCGGAACTTGTGCGCGATGAAGTACTCGACGGTTACGCCCATGGCCGAGATCTCGAAGCGGACGTCGATGTCCTCGCCCTTCTTGCGGTACACCTCGGTCTCGTCGACGTCGTCGATCCACTTCGGGTAGCGCTCGAATTGCTTCAGCGTGTCCCACACGACGTCGGGCGGGGCCTTCACCTGGAAGACGGCGACACCGCGCCCGCCGGCCTTGCCCTCGGTCTCTTTGAAGACAGGGGTCCCGGCCGCGACCTGCTTCTTCTCCGCCTCGGACAGAGACACCGGCTTGAACTCGTCCGGGTACGGCGTCAGCACGCCCTTGTGCTCGTGCGGCTTGGAAGCGTCCGCAGCAGAGCTGAGCGAGGGCAGCGTCAAAGCCGCAACACAGCACGCCAGAGCGACCGCCGAGAGCTGACGCGTTGCGTTGGGTGGTGTGTGGCGTTGGTAGGTCATGCGTGTGGGCCCCGTAGGTATGACGAAAGCATACCGGACCCTACCTATCGGTCCAAGCCAGTGAATCCCCGCGGCGCCGGGGTTCCGCCCCTTCGACGCGCGGCGGGAATTTCTTCTTCGTTACACCACGCTGCGACGACGCGACGGCCGCCGGGGCTCCGCCGACACCGGCTCGTTGCCGCTGAACAGCTCGACCGGCGTCCGCCCGAGGACGCGCTGATAGATGGCCTCGAGCTCCGCGCCGCGCTGCTCGATGGAGTAGCTGAGCGCGAGATCAGAGGCCTCGCGCTTCTTCCGCTGGTAGAGCACGTCGTCATGCAGCAGGCGCTGGGTCTTGTCCGCGAAGTCGACCGCGTCGTTCTCGGCGAACAGGCAGCCCTTCTCGCCCTTCATGACGCTGCCGGGGCCCATGGCCTCGACGCTGACGAGCGGCTTGCCCACCGCGAGCGACTCGACGACGACGAGACCCTGGGTCTCGGTCACCGACGGGAAGAGCACGAGGTCGGCCGCGGCGTAGGTGTCGAGCCAGTCCTGGCCGCGCACGAAGCCGGTCCACAGCACGTCCTGGAGGCCCGCCGCCTCGCAGCGCTTGTGCAGCTTGCGGAGGTACGCGTCCGGTCCGCCGCCGGCGATGACGAGCTTGAGGTTCGGCTCGCCGCGGCGGCGCAGCTCGACCATGGTGTCGACCACGAGCTCTACGTTCTTTTCGTCGCCGAGGCGGCCGAGGTAGAGCAGCACGCGCTCGTCGGCCGCGATGCCGTGCCGCTGGCGGAAGCGCTCACCCACGCCGCCCTTGAACTTCTCGAGGTGCAGGCCGGTCGGCAGCACGTCGACGGGGATGTCCACGCGCCAGTCGTTCACGACCGTCTCGCGCATGGCCTCGCTCGGCACGAGCACGTGATCGAAGCGCTTCCTGCAACCGCGCGGCGCCACATACTGAAACCAGCGGTTCACGAGCTTGTGCGGCACCAGCGGGATGTAGAAGAAGTACTCCGTCCACAGCGTGTGGAACGTGTGCACGCGCTTTAGATGAAACTTCTCGCGGAAGTACGACGCCATCCAGTGGCCGATGGTGAACTCACTCATGGAGTGCATGATGTCGGGCTGGAAGGCCTCGATGGCCTTGCCGACCTCCCCGCGCCAGAACTTGCCGAGGCTCGCTCCCGGGTAGATGAATTCCGCCGACACGGCCGGAATGAGGTGGACCCCCGCCGGCGCCGGCTCCTTATAGTCGGGGTGCCGAGGGGCGATGAGGAGGACGTCGTGGCCGCGCCGCTTCAGCTCGGAGATGAAGAGGTCGGTGGAGACCACCACACCGTTGGTCGCGGGGTGGTAGGTGTCCTGGAACATCACGATGCGCATCAGGCGCCTCCTGGCCCTGTAGGGTCCAAGGGAACAGATGTAGGGACTTGTACGATGTGGGTGAGAGTAGGTCGAGGTGAGAATGTTCTAGGGCACCCGATCGCTCGCTTCACACCATCCGTCACACCATCCGTCCAGCAAGGGTGCATGGGCCGCGGCCCCAGGAGCAAAGCATGAGCCAGGAGCCGCCGGTCTCGGTCAAACGCAAGGGCAGTTGGCGGGGGGCGTTGCTCCGCTGGGTCGCCCAGCGCTATGGGCTCGGGCGCGCGGATCCCTACATCACGGCGCTGTCGGGCCTCGCGCGGACGCCGGAGGTGGCCTTCCCGAAAGAGCTCGTGCCGATGCTGGCGACGCAGTCCGCGCGCGCGCTCCTGGCCGCGCAGGTGTTTCAAGCCGGGCCGCACTACGTCTGGCCCTATTGGGTGGAGCGTCAGCTCGATCCACGGGACCCGGCCTACCTGCCGCGCGCCATGTGTCCGCTCTGGCACAACCTGACCCACCGCAACTGGACGGCCATCGGGGTGCCGGACGGGCTGCACGAGGGCGTCGTCGATCCGCGCGGGCTCCTCATGGCGCAGCGGGGGGCCTGGTCGCTCGACACGGCCGTGCTCTTTCCCGGCGCCGACGAGGCGGTCACCTCACAGAGCCCTGCCCCCGACGCCAGCGCGCTGGACGGCAAGGCGCTGAAGGGTGCCGCGCTGTGCGCGCCCTCGCGCCTGAAGGAGGGCTACGAGCAGACCATGGCGCCCGATCTGCCGCTCGTGACCGGCCGCTTCCAGGCCGGTCCGCTCGAGGTCACGCAGCAAGCCTGGGCCGAGCGCATGGGGGCGGCGCAGATGGCGCGCCTGACGGTGACCGTGAAGGCGAGCGCGCGCGCGGAGGCCTGGCTCGCCCTCAGCCTGCGGCCCTACAACCCCGAGGGGCCGGCCGTGGTGAACCGCATCGACGCGAGCGCGGACGGCTGGCTCGTCGAGAGCGTCCCCGCGGTGGTGCTCGAGGGCGACGCCGATCGCATGACGCTGTCGACCTTCTGGGACGGCGACGCCTTGTTCAGCGCCGCGAACGACGAGCTGCCCTTCATCGAGTGCGCCGCCGGGCAGGCGAGCGCGGCCGCCTTCTGGAAGCTTCATCTCAAGCCGGGCGAGCAGCGCGTGGTGCGGGCCGCGGCCTTCATCGATCCGCTCGAGGCGAACGCGCAGACGGCGTCCCAGGTGCGCGCGATGTTGAGCGCCATGCCCGAGGACGAGGCCGGCCCCTCGCGGGACGTGCGCTCGCGTTGGCGGGAGAAGCGAAACGAAGGCGGCCGCATCGAGCTGCCCGACCGCGAGCTGCAGCGCGTGTTCGAGCAGGCGCACACGACGCTGCTGGTGCTCGACGACGTCGACAGCATCAAGCCCGGCCCCTTCACCTACCACCAGCACTGGTTTCGCGACTCGGCGTACCTCGTCACCGCGCTCGCCCGCCTCGGGCACCGCACCGCCGCGCGCCAGAAGCTCGCCGACTACAACGCGCGGCAGGACAAGGACGGCTTCTATCGATCGCAAGAGGGCGAGTGGGACTCGAACGGGCAGGCCATCTGGACGCTCGTCGAGCACGACAAGCTCTTCGGCGACGAGAAGCTGCTGAAGGAGAACTGGGCGGCCATCGAGCGTGGCGCGCGCTGGATCATGATGAAGCGGCGCGAGGGCACCCGCCCCCCCGGCGCGAGCGGCCTGTTGCCGGCGGGCATCTCGGCCGAGCACCTCGGCCCGCACGACTACTATTTCTGGGACGACTTCTGGGGCGTCGCCGGCCTGCGCGGCGCCGCCTACAGCGCGCGACGACTCGGCCACGAAGGCTTCGCCAAGCTGTTCGACGACGAGGCCGATCTCTTCCTCGGCGAGATCGAGCTGGCGCTGAAGTTCGCGCGCGATCGGGGCGCCGCGTCCGAGCCCGGTCGCGACGCGATGCCGGCCGCGCCGCAGCGGCGCTTCGACGCCGGCATGATCGGCAACGTGGCCAGCGTCTATCCGCTCTCTCTGTTCGAGCCCGACGACGCGCGCGTGACCGACACGCTGAAGCTGCTCGAAGAGCGCTTCTTCGTCGACGACGCCTTCCTGCAGGCCATGGTGCACAGCGGCTACAACCCCTACCTGACCTTGCAGTGCGCGCAGGTCTATCTGGCGCGACGCGATCGCGAGAGCGCCTGGCGCCTGCTCCGCCGCGTCCAGCAGCTCGCGACCTCGACGGGCACCTGGCCCGAGGCCGTTCACCCGCGCACGCTGGGCGGCTGCATGGGCGATGGCTGTCACGGCTGGAGCGCCGCCGAGCTCGTGCTCTTCGTGCGCAACGCGCTGCTCGTCGAGGAGCGCGAGCGCCTCGTCATCACCCCCGTCTTCCCGGACGAGTGGCGCCGCGGCGTCGCCGCCATGGACATGCCGACGCACTTCGGCCGCTGCTCGCTCAGCATCGAGGGCGACGACGCCGGCAAGCTGTCCTTGCGCCTCGAGCTCGAGGCGCGGCGCACGCCCGAGGCCATCGTCTGGCGCCTGCCGGCGCCGGCCAGCTTCGTCGTCGTGGACGGTGAGCGGCGGGACGACCTCGTAGGGCAGGAGCAGCTCGTGCTCCCGCCCACGGCGCGAAAGGTGGACGTCAGCGCCTGAGGCACGCGCCTGCTACAGTCGCGCGCCATGTCTTACGCTCGTTCTCGCCTCGTGCTCCCCGTCGTCTTCTGCGCGGCCGCGCTCGGCTGCGCGCCCGAGCTCGCGCCGCTCGAGCCCATCCGCGTCGCGGTGTTGAACGCCACCACCGGCCAGCGCGGCTCGCTCGGTCCGGCGCGCGAGGACGCCGCCCGCCTCGCCGAAGAGCAGATCAACGCCGCCGGCGGCCTGTTCGACGGACAACCGCTCGAGCTGGTGTTCTACGACACCGAGACGAACCCCGAGCGCGCGCGCGAGGTCGCGAGCGACGCCGTCGCCGACGGGGCGGTCGCCGTGGTGGGCCCTTCGTCATCGGGGGAGTCGGTCGCCTCCCGCGACGTCATCGCCGGCCTCGAGAAGCCGCAGATCTCCTGCTGCGCCACGGCGCCGACCTTGTCGGCTGCCGACGACTGGTTCTTCCGCACGACGCCGCACGACCTCTTGCAGGCGCGCGCAGTGGCCTACCTCGCCGCCGAGGGGCTCACGGGTGACGTCGAGCGCGAGCCCTGCCCGGAGGCCATGATCATCTATCGTGACGACGCGTACGGCGTCGGGCTGCGCGACGCGTTCGTCGCCGAGTACGAGGGGCGCGTCATCGCGAGCGGCGGCAGCGGCGCTGTCGTCGCCTCGGTCAGCTACGCGGCCGGCGCAGCGGACGCGGGCGCGGAGGCCGACCTCGCGGTGCAGAGCGCGCTGACCCTGTTTCGCGCCGAGCATGAGCCCACCGTCGAGCAGCTCTGCGTGGTGCTGATCTCCTTCGCCCCCGACGGCGCCGCGCTGCTGGAGCGCCTCGAGCCCGCGCTCGTCGCCGAGCAAGCGACGACGGCGTTCGAGCACGGCTACCTCGCCACCGACGGGCTGTTCGACGAGGCCTTCGCCATCACCGCCCAGGGCAACTCCGCCAAGGTCATCGGCACGGCGCCGTCACACGCCGACAACCCCGAGTACGGCCTGTTCTTGAAGGCGCACCGCGCGCGCTTCGGCGTCGACCCCGTGAACCTCACCTCCAATATGTACGACGCCGTGGTCCTCGTCGGGCTCGCCATCACGGCGAGCGGCAGCACCGACGGCGGCGCCATTCGCGACGCGCTCTTCGACGTCTCGCGCGGCGGCCGCCGCTTTGAGGGCGACGACTACTTCTTCGGCGCCATGGCCGAGGCGCTGCTCGCCGGCGAGGACATCGACTACGTCGGGCCGTCGGGAGAGCTCGACTTCGACGAGCGCGGTGACGTCGTCGGCGACTACATCATCTGGCAGCCTACGCCCGACGGCGCCGGCAGCTACACCATCGTCGAGCGCGCCTTTTTGCCCGCTTCGGTGTTCTCTCCCTGAGCGCCCGCGCCCGCGCGGCTCCTGCGCCGCGCTGGCTCACCGTCGCGCGCGTCGTCTCCGTCTCCACCTCGAGCCGAGCAGCAACGCGAACGCGGGCAGGCAGAGCACAAAGAAGCCGAAGGCGCTGCCCCGTCCCCTCGTCGGCAGGCTGCCGCAGTCGGGGAGATCGCGATCGCAAAAGTACGCTTCGTTCTCGTCGATCAGGCCGTTACCACAGGTGTTCTCGCATTCGCTGATCAGCGAGAGCACGGGCTCGAAGCAGCGGAAGTTCCGCTCTTCCTCACAGCGCGTGCTGCAACCGTCGTCGTCGATCAGGTTGCCGTCGTCGCACTCCTCGCCGGGGCCCCGGAAGCCGTCCCCGCAGCGAACGGCGCAGACGATCTCTTCGTCCGGGGAGCCCACGGAGCTCCCCCCCGACCACTCGCGTTGATCCGTGCAAAGTCCGTTCGTTCGACCGCCCGCTTCATCCGCCCGCCCAGCGCACGCTGACGCGCTCCGCCGAGAGCGGCACGCGTGCGATGAACACGCCCGCCTTGCGATCCTCGTCATCGAGAAGCCGCGAGGTCGTCGGCACGACGCGGCCGTCCACGCGCACCTCGGCCGGGCGCTCGAGCAGGCGCAGCTCGTACGCCTCGTGCGGCGGCTGATAGCCGTCGTGTACGCGCGTCACGTCGAGCTCGAGCCCCGCGCTCGTGCTCTCGCCTTGAAAGCGTACGTCGAGGTACTCGCTCCGCTCATGCGCGCGCGTCCGGCCGTCGTCGAGGTACAGCCGCCCGGACAAGGTCGCCGCGTGCGCCCCCGCATACAGCTCGATGCGCAGCGGCCCCGCCATGGCGTCACAGGCGTTGCGCGCCTCGGCCACGAGCGGCAGCACGGTGCCTTCCCGCACGAGGACGGGCGCCGCGCCGAGGCCGGCCGGACGGCGCACGCGCGCCCCCCCTGCGACGCGCTCGTGGCTGTCGTAGTCGTACCACGCGCCCTTGGGCAGCCAGACCTCTCGCGCTCGTCGTCGTCGGGCCAATATGGGCGCCACCATGACGTCGCGGCCGACGAGGAACTGATCCACGCGCGCGTCGCTCGGCGCGTCCTCGTGATGCAAAAACAGCGGCCGCACGATGGGCATGCCCGTCTCGTGCGCCTCTCGAAACAGCGCGTACAGGTACGGCAGGAAGCGGTAGCGGCGCCGGAGCACGCGACGCGCGACGTCGGTGACCCGCTCGCCGAAGGACCAGGGCTCTTGTGCCGGCGAGTAGAGCACCGTGTGCACGCGACAGAGCGGCATCCAGGCGCCGAGCTCGAGCCAGCGCGCGAACAGCTCCTTCTCGACGCGCAGCTTGAAGACGCCGAGCCTGCCCTTGCGGCCTCCGAAGCCGCCGATGTCAGCGCCGCTGAAGGGCACGCCCGCGAGCCCGAGCGAGAGCACGTGCGCGAGGTTCTCCTCGAGCTGGCTCCACGACGAGTAGTTGTCGCCGGTCCAGACGGCCGCGTGCCTCTGGATGCCGCAGAACCCCGAGCGCGTGAGGACGAAGGGCCGCTCGTCGGGCCTGTGCAGCTCGAAGGCACGCACGCTCGCCGCCGCCATCTGGTTCGCGTAGAGGTTTCGCTGCCGGCGGTGCGAGCCGCCCTCGTGCTGAACGTCCTCGGCGAACGGGTCGTAGACCTTGCCGACCTTGAGCACCGGATCGTTCATGTCGTTCCAGACGCCGCTCACGCCCTTGTCGAACAGCGCGGCGTGGTGCTCCGCCCAGTACTCGCGAGCGTCGGCGCGCGAGAAGTCGGGGAACACGGTCTCACCGGGCCAGACGCGGCCGACATAGTCCGCGCCGGCGGACGTCTTCAGGAACACGTCCCTCGCCTTGCCGTCGTCGTACGCGGCGTAGGGGGCCTTGGAGACGCCGGGATCGACGATGGTGACGGTGCGGAAGCCGTCCTCGCGCAGCCGCTCGTGCAGCACGTCCGGCGCCGGGAACGCGTCCTCGCTCCACGTGAACACGCGGTAGGCGTCCATGTAGTGGATGTCGAGGTAGATGACGTCGCAGGGCAGGTCCTCGGCGCGAAAGCGACGCGCGATCTCGAGCACCTTCGCTTGCGTCTTGTACGACCAGCGGCACTGCTGGAAGCCGAGCGCCCACAAGGGCGGCATGAAGGGGCGGCCGGTGAGCTTCGTGTAGTCATCGAGGATCTGCGCCACGCTGCCCGTGAGCAAGATGACGTCGACGACGCAGTCGCGCTCGCCGCGCGCGCGGTAGCGGATGTCTACGTCGAGCGCCCCCGTCGTCACACGCGCGGGATAGCTCGAGGTCAAGAGCACGCCGACGGCGCCCTCGGGGTGCGCGCACAAGAAGAACGGGAAGGCCGTGTAGCTCGCGCCCTCGATCTCGTAGAACAGCGTGTCGAGCGTGCAGAGCTCGAACTGTTGGTCGCTCTTTGGCAGCGAGCCGGTGGCCGCGCCGAAGCCGTACAGCCGCGCGCCCGCCGGACCGCGCAGCTTCACGCCCGGTCCGTCGTCGTCGCGGGAGAGCTTCGCCTCGAGCAGCGCGCGGCCGGCGACGTGGACCGTAAACGCCGTGTCGCGGTTCGAGAGCGCCAGCGTGAAGGGACCCGTCCCTTCGCTCCACGCGAGCGCGTCGTCGTCGAGCAACGCGCTCGCTGCCGGCCGCGCCCCCGCCGTCGTGAACGCCAGGCGGAGGCAGCGGGCCGTGTGCGCGGTGTAGGGGGGCGTGAAGCTCACGCCGCGGTTTAGCAGACCCTCAAGCGACGGGAACCGGCGCTACCCCCCCGATCGGGGCGTCCTCAAAGGGGCACAGGCTCTCCCTGGCCCTGCGCCTCGTGCCTCGTGCCTCGTGACTCGTGACGCCCTCCCGCGCGCTTCATGAGTTCGCGGCCTTCGGAGGGAGCTGCCGCACCGGCGAGGAGCTCTGGTACGTCCCCGCGTCGAGCTCTTTCAGGAGCTGGCGCGCGCGCTCGGCGTACAGCGTCTTGCCCTGCTCGATGAGGCTCAGCTGATTGCGCGCCTCCCGCTCCCTGCCCATGTCGAGGTACGCGCGCGCGAGGTGAAAGCGCGTGAACTCGATGTCGCCGGGGCGCAGGTGCTGGCGCTCTTTCAGCGCCGAGTCGAGGCGCTCGATGGCGGCGTCCGGCTCTCGCCGGGCGAGGTGCACGACGCCGAGGGTGCGCAGGGCGAACTGGCGATCGGCTTGGCTCGCGAGCTGGAGCGCGCGCTCGCCGTACTCCTTGGCGAGGTCGAGATCGATCTCGAGCCCGGAGAGCGTGAACGCGTAGTTGTTGAACCACAGCGCGCGGTCGGCGGTCGGCAGCTTCTGCGGGTCGATGTCGTCGAGCGCCTCGCGCGCGGCCACGAGATCGTTCTTCTCGCAGTAGATGGCCGCCGGCACGAGCTTGGCCGCCTCGTCGTGCGGGTTGGCCGCCAGGTGGCGCTCGAGGGCCTGGCGCGCCTCGTCGAAGCGGCCGCCCGCGAACAGGCTCGCGACGAGCAAGCGGCTGGCCTGCGGATCGTCCGACTCGAAGCGCAGCACGCGCCGGCAGGTGTCGGCGGCGCGGTCATGGTCGGCGAGCTGGTGCGCGCGCACGGCCTCCTGAAAGAGCAGCCGCGCGTACTGCATACGACGACGAGGAGGCAGCTGGTTCGGGTCCACGCGCCAGGCGTCGCGCAGCCGGCTCTTGCGCATGAGCCACGAGCCGGCCGCGATCGGGCCATAGACCGCGACCGTGCCTGCAACGACCACCATGATGACCGCGATGACGGGTTCCATGTCTCCAGTCCGAACGTTGGCGCCCTGCGAGCCGATCGCCGCGCGAATGAGAACCTAGGAGCTTACAGGAGCGGCGCCTTGCTGCCCGTGGGGTCCGTGCTCTTCGGCCCTTCCTCTGTCGAAAGGTTCTGGGCCCCACCCGCGCCGCCGTCCGTGTGCGGGGGGGTCGCGGGCTCGTCCAGGCCCGGCTTCTTCGTGAGGCCGAGCGCGGACGACGCCGAGACCACGCGGTCGCGGCCGCCGCGCTTGGCGTCGTAGACGGCGCGATCCGCGGTGTCCAGCAGGACCTGGATGGCGGGCCCGTCCATGGCCGCCGGCATGTCGTCGGGATAGATGGCCACGCCCACCGAGATGCTCATTTTGCCGAGCGGCTGCCCCTTGGCGCCGGGCAGCGCGAGCGCGCGGATGGTCTCGGCCAGCTTCTCCGCCACGTCGAGCGCGGCCTCCTCGTCGCTGCGCGGCAGGATGACGCAGAACTCCTCGCCGCCAAAGCGCGCCACCGCGTCCACCTTGCGCACCTTGGTCTCGAGCGCCTGCGCCACCTGTGTCAAGGCCTCGTCCCCGAGCAGGTGGCCCATGCGGTCGTTGTACAGCTTGAAGTGATCCACATCGATCATCAGCACCGCAAGCGGCACGCCAAAGCGCTGGGCGCGCGTGACCTCGATGTCGAGGCGGCGGTTCATGGCGCGGCGGTTCATGAGGCCGGTGAGCGGGTCGGTGACGCTGAGCTCGACGGTGGCCTCATAGAGATCGGCGTTGACGACGGCCATGGCCACCTGCGCGCCGAGGGCCTGCAGGAGCTCGGTGGTCTCGTCGCCTTCCGCGCCCTGCGCGCGCTCGCCAAAGCGCAGCACGCCGACGACGCGCCCCTTGTGCAGCATCGGGATGCAGAGCAGCGGGCCCTCCCGGAGCGGCGCGCCGGTCTCCGCCACGATGCCGACCGGCCCTTCGCCGACGGGGAACTCGCGACGCCGAGACTCGTCGGTGTCGTACACGCCGCCGGCGCGCTCCATGTGCAGCACGGGATCGCCGCCCGGCGACTCGCGCGCCAGGAAGATCGAGAAGTCCTCGCAGCCCACCTTGCTCTGGATGAGCTCGGCGAGCCGATCGAGCAGCGCTTCCTTGTTGAGGGTGCTGCCGAGGCGGTGCGCGGCCTCCATGAGCAGAGATTGCGCGCGCACGCGGCGCTCGAGCGCGACGTTGCTCTCGCTGAGCTGCTCGGCCACCTCCTCGAGCTGGCGCTTGAAGGTGAGCTCCTTGCGGGCGTCCTCGAGGTCGGCCTCGCGCTCGATCTCCGACGCCTTCATGTCGGTGATGGCGCGCAGCATCTGGTTGAAGGCGCTGCCGAGGGCGCCCACCTCGTCGTCGCGCTCGTGCGCGCGCACGAGGAAGTCGCCGTGCCCGGCCTTCTGCATGAGGTTCGCGAGCGCGAACACCGGGCGCGCCACCAGCCGATCGCTGAGCACGAGGATGAGCGCCACCAGCACGCCGAAGATCACCAGCACGCCGAGCCCGCCGACGACGTGAAAGCGCTCGACGCGCCGCAGGGCCGCGTCGCGGCTGACCCCCACGCGCACGGCGCCGACCGGGTCCTCGGCGGCGTCGTGGCAGCCCACGCAGCTGTTCGTCCAGGGCATGTTGTAGGTGACCACCAGGGCGTCGGGCGCGAGCTCTGCCTTGCGCAGCGACGTCGCCAGCGGGCGCTGCTGCCCCTCGTTCTCGTCGACGTTGGTGGCGCGCACCACGCCCTCGTGGTCCATGACGTCGACGAACAGCACGTTCGGTGCGCGCGCCACCTGCTTGATCACGTCTCGCGAGGGGTGCGTGCGGCGCACCTCGTCGACGACCTCGTAGGTGGCCGCGACGGCCTCGGCCAGGAGCCCCACCTGATCCACCGCCGTCTGCTCGACGGCCGTGCGCTCGAGCGGGACGAGCACGCTCGCCACCAGCCCGCCGAGCAACAGCGCGCTCGCCCCGATCCACAGGGCGAGGCGCCGGCCGATGCGGCGCTTGATCGGGCGAGCGGGCTCAGGGGGCATGCTGTGCTTCTACCCTGTCAGGGCGCCGCGCACTGCAAACGCCCGCCGCGCGGGGTCAGCCGGCGGCGTCCAGCTCGGCGTTGATGGCCGCGCTGATGTCCTCGGGGGAGGGACGTCCCTGAAAGGGCCGGCCGTTGATGAACAGCGTCGGGGTACCCTCGACGCCGACCTCTTTGCCCTTCTGCAGGTCGGACTCGATCTCCCGGCTCGGGCGCTCGGAGGCGAGGCACTCCGCGAGCGCGCCGGGCTCGACGCCGACGTCGGCGGCGTGCGCCTTCAGGCTGTCCGCGTCCATCTTGTCCATGTTCGCGTAGATCTTGTCGTGCAGCTGCCAGAACTTGCCCTGCTCGCGAGCGCACTGGCTGTACTCCGCCGCGGGGCGCGCGTTCGGGTGGAAGCTCAGCGGGAAGTGCCGGTACGAGAAGCGCACCGGCTGGTCCTTGAAGCGCGCCTTCACGTCCTGCAGGGCGGTGGCCATCACCTGACAGTAGGGGCACTCGAAGTCCGCGAACTCGACGACCTCGACGACCGCCTGCGCGGGCCCGACCGTGGGCGTGTGCGCGGGGACGTCGACGGCGACCGCGGCGGGGCGCACGTCGGGCAGGCGACGCTCGATGTTGACGCCCTTCTCGAGCTCGCTGAACAACGACTCGAACGCGGCCGCCGCCTTCTCGCGCTTGATCGCCTCGGCGATCTGCGGCTTCACCATGTCGACCGGCGGCGCGTCGGGCGGCGCGCGCTCCTCGTAGAAGGCCCGGATCTCCTCCTCGCTCGGCTCCGGCACCTTGGCGTCGAGCTGCGCGCGCAGGTACTCGTCCGTCGTCTTCTGCTCCTTCTGGGCCGCCCCCTCGACGAGCGTCTCGCGCACCTTGTTCTCGAGCGCCATACGCCGCGCGTCGTGCACCGCCTGGCAGTAGTCGCGCAGCGCCGTCTGCTCGACGCTCTGCAGCTCTTCACCGAGGTCCTCGGCGGTGACGTCCGTGCCGTCGATCGTCGCGACGACGAAGTCCGCCGGCAGCGTGAGGCCGGCCTCGGCGCACGACGCCACGAGCGCGCGCGTGCCGGCGGCCGCTGGGGCAGCCGCCTGGTGGCCGCCCTGGCAGGCGCTGAGGGAGAGCGCCGCGAGCGCGACGAGGGGGAGGGAACGAAGCATGGAGGCTCCTTGGGGGGAAATCCGGGGTGGTGTAGCCGTAACGCGGGGCGGCGGCCACTACCGTAGGGCGTGTCCGTAGCCGGACGAGAGCGAACGCGCTCACCCCTCAGGAGTCGCCACCACAAACTCCTTCGCCTCGAGCCCCGCCACGATCTCCCGCCCGTGCTCGTGCCCCTTCGTCTCGACGACGATCTCGATGGTCACCTGCCCGAGCCCCCCGCGCATGAAGGCGCGCTCGTGGTGCACCTCGACCACGTTCCCCTGCTTGTCGGCGATGACGCGGAGCATGGTCGCGAGCGATCCGGGCCGGTCCGGGACGGTGACCTTGCAGCGAAACAAGCGGCCGGACTCGACGAGGCCGCGCTCGATGATGCGGCTGATGACGTTGACGTCGATGTTGCCCCCGGAGACCACCGCGACCACCTTGTCGTTCTTCGGCACCTTCACCTTGCCGGCGAGCAGGGCCGCGACGGTGGCGGCGCCGGCTCCTTCGGCGACGGTCTTCTCCTGCTCGAGCAAGTAGAGGATCGCGCGGGCCACCTCGTCCTCCTCGACGTTGACCCACTCGTCGACGTAGCTCTTGCAGATGTCGTAGCAGCGCTGGCCGACGCGGCCGACCGCGATGCCCTCGGCGATGGTGCGGCCGGGGATGACCGTGACCGGGCCGCCCTCTTCGAGCGCGCGCTGCATCGAAGGGACGCTCGCGACCTCGACGCCGATGACGCGCACCGAGGGGTTCACGGTCTTGAGCGCCAGGGCGACGCCGGCGATGAGGCCGCCGCCGCCGACGGGGAGCAGCACGACGTGGGCGTAGGGGTTTTGCTCGAGCAGCTCGAGGCCAAGGGTGCCCTGGCCGGCGATGATGTACTCGTCGTCGAAGCCGTGGATGTAGGTGGCGTCGCGCTCTTTGCTGATGCCTTGCGCGTGCGCGAGCGCCTCTTCGTAGGTGTCGCCGTGCAGCACGACCTCGGCGCCGTAGTCGCGCGTCTTGCCCACCTTCGCGAGCGGTGTGCCGAGGGGCATGACGATGGTGGAGCGGATGCCGAGCCGCTGCGCGTGGTAGGCGACGCCCTGCGCGTGGTTGCCCGCCGACGCCGCCACGACGCCGTTCTTCTTCGCGTCGGCGTCGAGCGTGAGCAGGCGGTTCAAGGCGCCGCGCGACTTGAAGGAGCCGGTGTGCTGGTGGTTCTCGAGCTTGAGCGAGACATGGCAGCCGACGGTCTTCGACAGCGGCTCCGAGAACCGGAGCGGCGTCACCTTGATGGCGTCGCCGCAGCGACGACGGGCCTCTTCGATCTCGGCGAAGGTCACGATGGCGTGGGTCATTGCTCTCCCGCCGCCGCTGTCAGAAGGCGAGCAGCGCGCTATAGCCGCGCTCATCCTTGTGCATCCGAACGCCCTTGGCGAGATGGAGATCGGCGCGGATTGCGAACATGCAGACGATCCTCGGCTACCTGTTCCTGTGCGTTCTCGTACTGCTCGGCGCGGGCGCCGCCGCGCTCGTCCATGTCGTCAGCCGCCCGCGCGGTAGCGGCGGCTGGCGCGCCTCGGACGCGCTGCGCGAGCTCGAGCCGCGCGGCGGCCGGCAGCGCTTCAGCGTGCGGCTGTTCGAGGCGGCGGTGCTCGGCGCGCTCTGGGTCACCCTCACCGGCGCCGTGCTGCTCCTCGTGCCGGCGGCGCCGAGCCTCGGCAGCGTCGGCCGGCTCGCCGCCATCGTGGCGCCGCTCGCGGTCGCCGCGGCGACCTGGTGGGCCTGGCGCCGAGGCGCCCTGCGCTCCCCGCGCGCGCCGCGCCTCTCGGGCGACGACGGAGGGCGCGAGTGACGCTCGATCGCATCTTCGCCGCGGCCCGCGCGAGGAGCCTCGTGCCGCTGCCCTTCGTCGGCAACGTGGGCTCCCGGGCGTCCGCGCGCTGGCTCTCGAGCGGCACCGTGAAGCAAGGCAGCGCGCTCGGTGACTTCACCGGCGCGGGCCTGCCACGGCAGGCGGACCTCCTCGTCGTCGTCGGCGTCATCTCGCACAAGGCCGCGCCCACGCTGCAGCGCTTTTACGCGCGCATGGCCGATCCGAGCTACGTGCTCTGGGTGCGCGCCCACGACGGCGCCGCGCCCCCCGCCGGCTACTGCAGCGCCGCCGACGTGGCCGAGCTCGTCCCCGTGGACGTCGTCATCGAAGGCGATCCACCGACGGCGGAGAGCGTCGAGGCGGGCCTCGCGCTCCTGCGCGAGCGCGTGCGCACACGACGAGGTGAGCCATGACCTTCGTCGGCCCCTCCGTGCGCGCCGGTCACGTCCGGGCGCTCGCGCGCGCTCGCTTCGGCGGCGCGGTGCTGCGGCGCGCGGAGGCGCACGCGGGCGAGGACGTCATCGGCGTCTCACGCGAGCTGCTGCTCGAGCTGCTCACGTTCTTCCGCGACGACCGCGACCTGTCCCTCTCGCTGCTGCTCGACCTGACCTGCATCGATCGGCTGGGGGACGACGAGCACGCGCCGCGCGCGACGGGGCCGGACGACGACGACCGCTTTCTGGTCGTGTACCGCTTGAAGAGCCCGCGGCTCGGCTACCGCGCGCGCGTCGTCGTCGAGGTGCCGGGGAACGATCCGGTGCTGCCGTCGATCAGCGAGCTCTTCCCGGCCGCCGACTGGTACGAGCGGGAGCTCTGGGATCTGTTCGGCGTCTACCCGGACGGACACCCGCACCTGCGCCGGCTGCTCCTCTACCCCGGCTTCATCGGACATCCGCTGCGGCGCGACTACCCGGCGGCCAAGGCGCAACCGCTCGTGCCCCTGCGCTCGCTGCCGTCGCCCAAGGTGGTCGCGGCCGGCGACGAGGGCGAGCCGGCGGGCAGCGCCGACGACGCTGCCGGAGACGACGCTGCCGGAGACGATCGGGCCGTCCCTGCCGACGCAGCGGGGCGCGGCTGATGCGCTCGCTCATCGAGTCCCTGCCCGGCCACATGCTCCCGGACGTCGAGCACGAAGCCGAGCGCCAGACGCTGCCGCTCATCCCGCCCGACGACGACGACTTCATCCGCCCGGCCGCCGAGGAGGAGCTCTTGCAGGCCACCGGCTCGGGCGGTCTCGCCGAGGGCCGCAGCCTGTCGCTCGCGAAGCACCTCTTGTGGACCTTCGGCCCCGATCACCGCGCGCTGCCCTTCCTGCTGCAGCTGCGCGTCGAGATCGAGGGTGACGTCGTCATCAGCTGTGATCCGGAGGTGGGCTGGCTGCACCAGGGCCTCGAGAAGTCCCTCGAGGGGGCGACGTTCTTGCGCGGCACCTCGCTGATGGAGCGACTAGCGCCGCAGAACCCCGTGGGCCACCAGCTCGCGTGGCTGCTCGGGCTCGAGCGCCTCGGCGCCCTCGAAGACGACGTGCCGCCGCGCGCGCAGCTGTGGCGCGTCGTGATGGCCGAGGTCTCCCGCATCCTCGAGCACCTGCGCGTGCTGAGCGACCTCGTGCTGCTGCACGCGGGGCGCCGCGCGCAGCGCGTGTTCGCGAACGCCGAGCGCCAGGTCGCCGCGCTGCTCGAGGACGTCGCCTACGACGAGCACGGCAGCCTGCGCGCCGTGCTCGGCGGGCTGAACAGCAGCGTGCCCGTGACCATCTCGGAGTCTCTGCGACGCGGCGTCCCCGAGGCGCTCGCGCCGCTGCAGCTCGTGGCACAACAGCAGCAGCGCTTGCCCACCATCATCGACGCGCTGCGTGGGCTCGGCGCGCTCGACGAGCGCCTGGCCGTCGGCTACGGCTTCACGGGGCCGGCGTTGCGCGCCTCGGGCGCCAATGACGACGTGCGCGTGCGCGATCCCTATTTCGCGTACGCCGACCTCGTCCCGCGCGTGCCGGTCTACACGGAGGGCGACGCGCGCGCGCGCTTTCGTGTCCGGCTCGACGAGGTGTTCGCCTCGTCGGCCCTGGTGTTGCGCGCCTTGGCCGCCATCGACGACGCGCCGGCCGAGGTGTGCCTCTCGCGTGACCAGCTCCCGCTCGACCATGGCGGTGAGCTGTTGCCCGCGCGGGGTAGCGCGGCGGTCTCCGTCGAGCTCGGCGGCGGCGAGCTGTCCTTGCTGCTCGTCTCCGACGGAACGCCTCAGCCTCGGCGGGCACGCATCCGCACGCCCTCGTTCGGCTTGGCGAGCGCGTTGTCGCGCCTGCTCGTGGGCGCGCGGCTCGACGAGGTGGTGCCCATCTTGATGAGCCTCGGGATGATCGGCAGCGAGATCGATCGCTAGGGCGTGTCCCTGGGACACAAGCCCTCGGGGGGCGCGCCGCGCCGACGAAACCGCGGCCATTCTCCTCGTGGAAGTAGGACGCCGCACTACCCTACCTGTCTCGCCCTGGGCGCGCTGCGCCCGTCGACGCCCACGCCGTACGCGCGTGCTCTACTCGCGCCTCAGCAGAGGACACCGCATGTCGATCCGCGCTCTACCGCTCGCCCTCCTCGCGCTCCTCGCCACCGCCGCCTGCGAGGGCTGCGGCAGCGCAGCGCCCGCCGTGGGCGACGACGGCGGCGGGAGCGCGCTCGCCGAGCAGGACGGCGGCGCTCCCCTCGACAGGCGTGATGGTGGCGGCGAAGGCGAAGGCGAAGGCGAAGGCGAAGGCGACGACGACCCGTACCCCTTCTGCGAGCCGCTCGACTGCGCCGATCTGGGCGCGACCTGCGGCGCGGCAGGCGATGGCTGCGGGGGCCTGGTCGAGTGCGGCGACTGCACGCTGCCCGAGACCTGTGGCGGCGGCGGTGTCGCGAGCCAATGTGGCGCGCCCGCGGCGTGCGCTCCGCGGACCTGCGAGGACGCGAACGCCGGCTGCGGCCCGGTGGCGGACGGCTGTGGCGGGATCCTGCAGTGTGGCGAATGTACGACGGGGACGTGCGGCGGCGGCGGCGTCGCGAGCCAGTGCGGCGGCCCGACCCAGACCCTCGAGGACTGCCCCGCCCTGCTCAGCTGTGACGACGTCAACGCGACCTGCGGCGTGGTCGGCAACGGCTGCGGTGGCACGCTCGAGTGCGGCACCTGTGACCTGCCGGCGACCTGCGGCGGCGGCGGCGTCGCCAACCAATGCGGCGCGCCAACCTGCGTGCTGAAGACGTGCGCCGATGTCGATCCAGACCATTGCGGCGTCGCCCCCGACGGCTGCGGCGGCGTGCTCACCGGCTGCGCAGCCACCTGCACGCTGCCCGAGACGTGCGGCGGTGGTGGCGTCCCCGACCGCTGCGGCTCGAATGTAGGCGTGTGCCAGCCCCTGCAAGCGTCGGACGTCTGCGCGGGCGGGACCTGCGGCGCCCAATCGGATGGCTGTGGCGGAACGATCGTCTGTGACACCTGCAGCGCCCCCGAGACCTGCGGCGGCGGCGGCACCCCGAACCAATGTGGCGCACCAGCGTGTACGCCGCGCAGCTGTGACGACGCGGACGCGGAGTGTGGCGTCATCAGCGACGGCTGCGGCGGCACGCTGAATTGTGGCGGCTGCGCGAGCGGCACCTGCGGTGGCGCCGGTGTCCCCTTCCAATGCGGCGAGCCCGCGTGCACGCCGCTCTCCTGCGGGGATCTCGGCGTCGGCTGCGGGCCGGCGGGAGACGGCTGCGGTGGCACGCTCGACTGTGGCGCGTGCACCCTCGGCACCACATGCGGCGGCGGCGGCGTGCCCTCGCAATGTGGCGCGCCGACGTGCACGCCGCTCGAATGCGCGGACCGGGCCGCCGAATGCGGCCCCGTCGGGGACGGCTGCGGTGGCGTCATCGCCAGCTGCGGCACCTGCACATCGCCCGAGACCTGCGGCGGCGCCGGTCAGCCGAGCCAATGCGGCTCGTCGAGCGCCGCCCCGCCCGGCCCCGACTGCGGCGATGACGTCGTCGACGCGAGCGAGGTGTGCGACGACGGCAACAACACCGCGGGGGACGGCTGCGCCGCCAACTGCCTGGCCATCGAGCCCGGCTACACCTGCCCGGTGCCCGGCGCGCTCTGTGTGTCCACCGTCGTGTGCGGCGACGGCTCGCTCGACGGCGCCGAGACCTGCGACGATCGGAACACCGACGACGACGACGGCTGCGACAGCGACTGCCACGTGGAGAGCGGCTGGACCTGCCCGGTGGTAGGCGCCGCCTGCCAGGCCACCGAGTGCGGCGACGGTCTCCTCGCGGGCTTCGAGGAGTGTGACGACGGTGACGACGACAGCGGCGACGGCTGCTCCGCCGACTGCACGATCGAGGCGGGTCACCAGTGCCCCACCGCGAACCAGGCCTGCACGCTCACGACCTGCGGCGACGGGGACCGGCAGGGCGCGGAGGGCTGCGACGACGGGAACTTCGACACGGGGGACGGCTGCTCGCCGGCCTGCACCTTCGAGCCGGCGTGCAGCGGGGGCAGCTGCACCGAGCGCTGCGGCGACGGCCTGAAGCTCGGCAGCGAGGAGTGCGACGACGGTAACCAACGCACCGGCGACGGCTGCTCCGACACCTGCCGCATCGAGGCGGGCTTCACCTGTGACGAGGTGTCCGAGGATCCGGTGCTGCCCATCGTCTACCGCGACTTCGTCGGCACGAGCGGCGACGGCAGCAACAGCTCCTACGGCGACAACACGGGCCCCGTGCACCGCGACTTCCAGAAGTACAATGGCTGTCAGCCCGAGGTCTTTGATGTCCTCGACGATGATGGCAAGCCCGAGCTCGACGAGCGCAACGGCTGTGTCGAGAGCAGCGCCACCTTCGCGCAGTGGTACCGCAGCACGTCCGGCGTGAACCGCAGCGTCATCGGCGAGATCCCGCTGACGCCCGTTCCGGGACAGCCCGGCACCTTCGAGTTCTTCGACAGCTCATTCTTCCCCCTCGACGGCCTCGCCTGGAATGATCCTGCACAGCCCTGCGGCGGCGAGCTCTGCGAGGCGGCGCGCACCAACGGGCACAATTTCCACTTCACGAGCGAGGTGCGCTATTGGTTCACCTACCGCGGGGGTGAGCGCCTGACCTTCGACGGCGACGACGACGTGTGGGTGTTCATCGACGGCAAGCTCGCGGTCGACATCTCCGGCGTGCACGGCGCCATTCAGCGCTGGATTCAGCTCCCCGACCCCGACAATGTAGATCCGGACGCGCCCGCAAACGGCGATCGCGGCGGCAACGACGCGAACAACTGGGTGACGAACCCGACCTCTCTCGGCCTCGTCACCGGCGGCATCTATGAGGTGGCGGTCTTTCAGGCCGAGCGGCACACGACCGCCTCGCAATACCGATTGACGCTGCGGAACTTCCTGAGCGCGCGCTCGGTCTGCGATTTCGAGTGCGGTGACGGCATCGTGACGCGCTTCGAGGTCTGTGACGACGGCAGCGCGAACAACACCGGCGCCTACGGTCGCTGCGACGCCGACTGCCTCGGGCGTGGCCCCTCCTGCGGCGACGGGATCGTGCAGACGGCACACGAGGAGTGCGACGACGGAGAGAACGTCACCGTCTATGTGACGGCCGACAGCCCTGCCGGCGCCTGCGCCCCGGGCTGCGTCGATCCGACGCCCCTGTCGAGCTGTCAGGTGGCGACGTGCAGCGCGGCGGAGGCGAGCTGCGGCGTCATCGCCGACGGCTGCGGTGAGCTCATCGATTGCGGCGACTGCGGGGAGGACGCCGTCTGCCACAACAACGCTTGCATTACGCCCACGTGTGACGCCGTCGAGTGCGCCGACGTGAACGCCGAGTGCGGCGTGATCGCGGACGGCTGCGGCGGCACCCTGTCCTGCGGCGGCTGCGCGAGCGGAGAGACCTGCGGCGGCGGCGGCGTGGCGAACCAATGCGGCGTCCCCGGCTGTCAGCCCTTGGGCTGTTCCGGGGCCGGGGCGGAGTGCGGCGTCGTCGACGACGGCTGCGGCGGCACCGTCACCTGCGGCCCCTGCCCGAGCGGAGAGACCTGCGGCGCGGGCGGCGTCCCGTACCAATGCGCCGTGGGCACCTGCACGCCGCGGAGCTGCGCCGACGCGTCCGCGAGCTGTGGACCGGCCGGGGACGGATGCGGCGGCCTGCTCGATTGCGGCTCCTGCGATCCTCCGCTCACCTGCGGCGGCGGTGGCATCCCGAACCAGTGTGGCGGTGGATGCGCGCCGCTCACCTGCGACGAGGTCGGCGCCGGCTGTGGGCTGGTCGGTGACGGCTGCGGCGGCACCCTCGATTGCGGCGGCTGTCCGGACGGGCAGCTCTGCGGCGCCGGCGGCGTCCCTTCTCAATGCGGGGGCGGCTGCGCAGCGACGACCTGCGAAGCGCTCGGCGCGGAGTGCGGGCTCGTCGGCGACGGCTGCGGCGGCAGCGTCGACTGCGGCGCCTGCCCCGCGGGAAACTTCTGCGGCGGCGGCGGGGTGCCGAACCAATGCGGCGATTCGTCCGCCTGCGTGCCGCTCACGTGCGAGGACGCAAACGCCGGCTGCGGCCTCATCGGCGACGGCTGCGGCGGCACCGTCGATTGCGGCGGCTGCCCCGAGAACCAGTCGTGCGGTGGGGATGGTGTTCCGAACCAGTGCGGCACCTCCTGCGTGCCGCGGACCTGCGCGGACGTCGAGGCGGACTGCGGCTACATCGCGGACGGCTGCGGCGAGGCGGTCGACTGCGGCGAATGCGCCGCCCCGCTGTTCTGCGGCTTTGGCGACGTGCCGAACAAATGCGGCTTCCCGATTCAGGGGTGACGGCGGGAGGTGACGCCCGTCGGACAGCGGCGTTCGAGGGCACGGATCTCGGCCAACCCGCGGCGGGAACTCGCGGGAGCGCTCGCCTGTCTCCTCCTCCATGCTGTCCCTCGCGCCGCTGCTCCTGCTCGCCGCCGTCCCAGGGAGCTGTCCCGCCGGACCGGACGGCGAGACGGCCGTCACCACGCATGACCACGTCTCGCGAGACCTACGGCTCGACGTCGAGGACGGCGCCGCGCTGCTGACCCTGAGCGATCACTTGCGCCCAGCGTCCGCGGGGGTCGCGCTCAGCAGCTATGGGATCACGCTGCCGGCCGGCCGCGCCGTCGTCGTCAATGCCTGGCTGACGAGCAAGCGCGGCACGCTGGCGTCGAAGATCGTCACTCCGGACGAAGCAGCGAGCGAGCTCGACGACTTCGAGCGCGCGCTCTTGTACGGCTCGTTGGCGACCGAGCCGCCGCCGAAGCGCGCTGGGCGACCCCAGGCGGCCCTGCTCGTGCAGCGGGACGACGCCGGGGTGACCGTGCGCGTCGCCGCCCCGTGCGGCCTCGGTGGCCTCGACGTGCACCTGCAGGCTCGCTTGGCGTCCGATCCCGTCGCTGACGCGTGGCGATTCTCGCTCCCGAGCACAGCGGACGTGAAGGTGCGCAGCGTCGCGGTGCCGGGTCGCTTCTGGCACCGCGAGGCGGAGGGCGCGCTCATCGTGGAGCGCCTGGCCGAGGAGGTCCGCGGTCGCTTCGCCAGCGAGCCCCTGCCCGGCGAGCCCGCGCGCCATGTGCTGCGCGCCGAGCTCGATCTGCCGCGCCGCTTGCGCGAGGAGCGCCCGCTCGCGTTCGTGTTCGTGCTCGACCGATCCGTGAGCTTCGGCGCTGATCGCTTCGCCGCCGCCACGCGCTTGCTCGAGAGCATGCTCGCGCTGGCGCCGCCGGGGAGCACGTACGCGCTCATCACCCTCGAGCGCTATCCCAGCGTCGTCATCTCGCCCGGGACGCGGGCCTCCGTCGTCGCTCCGCTGCAGGCGCTGGCCGCCGACTCGCACCTCGCGAACGGCAGCGACATCGTGGCCGCGCTCGACCTCGCCGCGCGCGTGGCCGCCGATGCGGGCGAGCGCGAGGGTCGCGTCGTGCTCGTGTCGGATCTCGAGACCGCCCCCGGCGTGAGGGAGCAGGACGTCGCGCTGTCGCTCGCCCGGGGTGAGGCCCTGACGCATGTGCTGAAGCTCATCGGCGAAGGCACCTCCTGGTGGTCGCGCTCGTTCGCGGAGGACGGGGGCGCGCTGGCGGCCGGCGCCGAGGCGAGCGGCGGCGTCCTCGTCGAGGGCAGCCTCCTGATCGAGCAACCGGACATCGAGCTCGCCACCTATCTCGTGCGCCCGACGCGCCTCGAGCGACCACGCCTCGTCGGCTCCCGCGGCCCCGAGGTCCTCGTCGACTCCGCGCGCGCGGGCGGCCCTCGCGCGGCCGACCAGCGCGGCCCTTGGCTCGTCGTCGAGGGCGCGGGCGTCGCGGACGGCACCCGCGATGAGCTGGCCAGCTACCTGCCGGCGGGCGCCGGCTTCCGGGTCACCGGCGTCGTGCGCCCGCTGGTGCCCATGCCCGAGGTCTCGTGGGCCGCGGAAGGCCAACTGTGGGGACGGCGGGCCCGCTATCCGCTCGCGGAGCCGGACGCGACCGCGGCGTTGTTGCCCGCCCTCGCGGCCGTGAATGAGGTCTCCGACGAGCTCGACGACGAGGCCGTGCGCTCCCTGGCACACCAGAGCGGCGCCGTCAGCCGCGTCAGCTCGCGGCTCGGGCTGCCTCCCTGGCGGCCGGCGGAGCCTGCCGAGGCGTGGGGATACGGCTGCAGCTGCGGCAGCGGGCACTTTTGCGGCTTCGGCACCCACGCCACGTCGTCTACCTGCTACGGAACCGGGCCCGCGCCCCCGTACGATCGGGCAGCGGAGATCGAGTCGTGGCTCGCTGCCTACCGAGGCCGCTGCGGCGCCTCCGGGGCCGAGATGAAGCTCGAGTACCAGAGCCAGGAGGTGCTCGACGTGAGCCCGCTCGACGCGTTCGGTCCGGCGGAGCGCTGCTACCGAGAGGCGCTGTGGAGCCTGCGCCTCGATGAGTCCCCCGCCGTCACGGCCGCCGCCTACACCGCCGCCGGCGAGGTCGTCGTGCGCCTGCCCGAGTGACGACTTACATCTCCCTACACGAGCACCCGGCGCAGATGGGCTCCCAACCGGGCCACGATCTCGTACGAGATGGTCTCCGCCCAGCCCGCGAGCTGCTCGGCCGTGACGCTCTCGTCGCCGTCGCGGCCGAGCAGCGTGACGACGACCGGCGCCGCGTCGTCGGTGGCGCGGGTGACGTCGACGATGAGGTGGTTCATCATGACGCGGCCGAGCACGGGGCAGCGCCGGCCGTTCACGAGGGCGTACGCCTTGCCCGAGAGCAGCCGCGGGTAGCCGTCGAAGTAGCCGACGGGGAGCACGGCGACGCGCGTGGTCTCTTCGCAGCGATAGGTGCAGCCGTAGCCCACGTAGGCGCCGGCGGGGAGCTCGCGGACCACCTGGCTCCGTGCCTTCCACGAGAGCGCGGGCCTGAGCGCCGGCGCGTCGCCGAGGACGACCCGCGCGCTCAGCCGCGTCTCCGTCGACGGCCACAGACCATAGAGCGCGATGCCCACGCGCAGGGCGTCGAGCCTCGACGACGGCAACACGAGGCTGGCGGCGCTCGCGGCCATATGGCGCTCGAGGGGTGAGGTGAGCGCCGGCAGCCTCTCGAGCGCGCCGACCGCCTGTTCGAAGCGGCGCACCTGACGGACGGCGTACTCCTGCTCGGTGACGTCCTCGACGTTGGCGAAGTGACTGAGCGCGCCCTTCAGCACCAGCACGTCGGAGAGCTCCGCCAGGCGCGGCGCCAGATCGGGGATCTCCTCAGGCAAAAAGCCCTCGCGTCCGAGCCCGGTGTCGACGTGCAGGTGCACCGCGAGCGGCGGGCTCCGCTCCTCGCGCAGCCGCGCCGCCAGCGCCTCGAAGCCGCGGTCCGCCACGACGACCTCGACGCCGAGCGAGGCGAGCAGACACGCTTCGCGCGGGGACACTCCGCCGAGCACGAGCACGCGACGACGGGGGGCGCCGTGCTCGTCCTCGTACTGCCGCACGGCGAGGGCCTCGCCCGGCGCGATGACGTACACGCAGTCGACGAGCGCGTGGACGGCGGGGAGCACGCACGCGAGACCGTGCCCGTAGGCGTCCCCCTTCAGGACGGCGCCGACGCGGCGCTCCTCCCCTGGCTGGGCACAAACGCGCCGAAAGACTTCGAGGTTGTGCGCCAGGGCGGCGCCCTCGATCTCGAGCCACGACGAGACCGTCCCTCGACCAGGGCCGGCCAGGGCAGCGACATCGGACGATGAAACGGTGGTCACGGCACGAGAGCCCCTCGCTCGCTAGCTCGCGCGAGCGCTATCGCAAAAAGTGTTGGCGCGCGGGCATCGAGAACACAAGCTCCCACGCATCCGTGGCATTCTCCGAGCCCAAACCTTTCCAGCGGGGTCTGATCGACTCATGACAGCGACGCAACGCCGCTGCCTCTCTGCCCTCTTCGTCGCGCTCGCGCTCGCGTGCCCCGCGTTCGCGCAGGACGGCGGCGGGCCTCCCGCTGGCGATCGCGCGACGAGCGAAGGCGGCGACGCAGAGGACGCACCGGCCCCCGTCCCCGCTCGTACGCCGGCCCCGACCACCACGGCCCCGACGCCAACCCCAACCCCAGCGCCGTCCCCAGCGCCTACGCCGGAGCCAGCGCCACCTCCCGTGGCGGCGCCTCCCCCCGCCGAGCCGCCGGCCGCCGGCGAACGACCGCCGGCGCGCCAGCCAAAGCCGAAGCCCGCGGCCGAGGAGCCTGAGGACGAGGGCGCGGAGACCGTCGGCGACGAGGCGCAAGGCGGCGAGCCGGACGCGGAGAGCGCCGAGCCCGAGCCCGAAGCACCGCCGCCGGGACACGCGGCCACCTACCACGAGCAGCCCTCGCCGCTCGTCTTCCGCGTGCCCGCGCGCGGGCGCGCTCCCGAGCTGCGCGCGAAGGCGGCGACCCAGGCGCTCACCGAGGCGCTCGACGAGAGCGCTTCGCACGCCGAGAACGGCGAGGAGGCGGAGGTGCCCGCGCCGGAGGTCCTCATCGAGGGCGACCGCGCCGTGGTCCGCATCGGCGCCAACGTCATCGCGACCCTCTACCCCGAGGACGCGCGCGCGGAGGGCATGACCTTCGAGCGCTATGCGCCGCACATGCGCTCACGGCTCGAGGCGTTCGTCGACGCACAGCTGCAGCGGAAGACCTTCCAGCTCTTCTTCCTGCACCTGTTCTTGTCGGTGCTCTTCGGCGTCATCGGCTTTCTGACCTTGCGCGGCCTGCGCAGCACGTTCGACCGCTGGGACGCGGAGATGGACGACCGCCGCGGCTCGTTCAAGCCGATCTCGATCCTGCGCATCCCGGTGTTCTCGGGCGAGGCCCTCGCGAGCGCCCTGGCCTTCGGTCTCGCGGTCGGCCGCGTCAGCGCGTACGTCGCCACGGTCATCGCCACCGTCGTCGCCGTGCTGTCGCAGTTCGAGTTCACGCGCCCGCTCTTGCGCCGCGTCGTGAGCTGGAGCGCGGGGCCGGTGCTGGACGCCGTCGAGGCCATCGTCACCGCGGTGCCCGGCCTCATCCTCGCGGCGCTGCTCATCGTCGCGGTCCGCGCCGGTCTGCGCGTGCTGAACATCTTGCTCGACGGCGTCCAGTCGCGCCGGCTCACCTGGCAGCGCCTGCCGCCCGAGCGCGTGCCGGTGTTCCGCTTCTCCGCCACCGCCGGCGCCGTCATCCTGGTGGCACCGCTCCTCGTGGCCGCGGCCTTCGGGCGCTGGGGTACCCCGCTCGAGACGCTGGCGCTCGCGGGCGGCGTCGCCGTCATCGTCGCCGCCGTCCCGATCATGGCGAGCTACATCATCGGCGTGGTCACGCTGTGGCGCGCGGTGGTGCGCCCCGGTGATTGGGTGCAGGTGGGGCAGGTGAGCGGCGAGGTCACGCGCCTCGGCTTCGCCGAGCTGCACCTCGTGCCCGAGTCCGGCGGCACCATCTCGATCCCGATGCTCTATCTGCTCTTCCAGCCGCTCAGGCGCCTCAAGCAGTCGCCCGAGGTGAGCTTCGAGATCACGGTGGCGCGCGATCGTCCGGCGAAGGAGCTCATCGCCGCGCTCAAGGCAGCGGTCGTCGCCGTCGAGTCGGACGCCAAGGTCGAGCTCGTCGACATCTGTCACGCGTGGATCAAAGCGCGCGTGTCGGCGCCGGCGGTGCGCGAGGGCGTCCGCCAGCAGATCATGGTGGCCGTCTCCGACGCCGTCGACCGGCAAGAGTTCGCGCTGCCCACGCTGCATGGTCCCGATCGGTGAGGCGCGTCCGAGAATGAGCTCCATCCTCGTGCTCCTCGCCCTGCTCAGCATCGCGACGCTGTTCGCGCGGCGTGGCTATGCCGCGTTCGTCGCCCACATCGTCACCGCGCCGATCCTGCTCGGGCTCGGCGTGCTGATCGCGCCGCACAACCTCGCCTTCTTGACGCCCTCGACGTCGGACGCGCTCGAGCCTGCCATGCGCGTGGCCGCCGCCTGGATCGCGCTGCTCGTCGCCATGCGCAGCACCAAGCCGTCGCTGACGCTGCTGTTCGCGCGCGACACGATCGTGTCCTTGAGCGTCGGTGTCCTCACCTGGCTGGCGCTCGCGACCGTGTGCTTTGGCCTGCTGCACGTGACCGCCCTGCTCGGGCTCGGCTGGGACGACGTCACGAGTGATCTGCGCGCCACCATCGGCGCGTCCTTGCTCATCGGCGGGATCATCTCGACGACCGGCCTCGCGTTCGCGCAAGAGGCGCTGCAGGGTCAGGCGCCGCGCCGCGGCATCCGCCGCGTGCTGTTCCTCGCCCGCCACGACGAGCTCGTCAGCGCGCTCTCGCTCTGCGCCGCGGTCTGGCTCTGGCCCATCGCGCCCTCGTCGGCGGCGGCGTACGACACGCCGCTGCTGGCGGCCGTTATCGTCGTCGCCCTCGGAGGCGTGCTCGCGGTGGCGCAGCTGCTCTCGGGCGGCTCCAAGATGGGGGGGACGGCCGCGAGCTTCATCGCGCTCGTGGGCCTCATCACCTTCGGCGCGGGCCTCGCGGCGTCCACGCGCTTGCCCGAGGCGGCGATCGCGTTCTTTCTCGGCGCCGTGCTCGCGCTCGCCGGGCACGGTCAGTCCGTCCTCGAGGACGGGCTCGGCCGCACCGAGCGACCCGTGCGCCTCGTGCTGCTCGTGCTCATTGGCGCGAACCTCGGCTTTCATCCGGAGGCCATCACGCTCGGTGTCGGTCTCGCCATCGCACGCCTGTTCGTGAAGGCGGGGGTCCGCGCGGCGCTCGCCGGCGGCGCTCGCGCGGAATTTCCCATGAGCGCGCTGCTCGGCTCCGCCGGAGCGACGATGCCGTTCGCGCTCTCCTTCGCGCTGTCGAGGCCGGAGCCGCTCGTCGAAAACCAGGTCCTCACCGCCATCGCGGTGTGCATCTCGGTCACCGATCTGCTCACGTTGGTGTTCTGGCGCAGGGCTACCGTCGTCGACGTGTCGGGGACAAACGAGCGCGTGGACGCCGGCACGGCCGCCGCTGAGGAGGCCGCATGAGCAGCGTGCCGGGCGCCGAAGTGAGCACGAGAGATCGCGTCCTCTCGACGGGCAGAGGGGTGTTGGCGCTGTCGGTGCTGGTGGCGGCGCTGATCGTCGTGCGCCGCCTCGGCTGGGACGCGCGCTCGGGCGACTCGCTGTTCGCGCTCGGCTTTTTGCTCATCGCCGGCACGGTCGGGGGCCGGGTGGCTGCGTTCTTCGGCCTGCCACGCCTGACGGGCTACCTCGCCGTGGGCGTGCTGTCGGGCCCGCACGGCATCGGCTTGTTCGGGCGCGACGAGGTGCAAGACCTCACGCTCGTGAACTCGCTCGCGCTCGCGATCATCGCCCTGCAGGCGGGCGCCGAGCTGACGCTGGCGATGCTGAGGCGCAGCTTCAAGAGCCTCATGTGGGCGTCGCTCGCCCACGTCGTCATCATCGGCGGCGGCATGGTGCTGCTGTTCGTCGCGCTGAGCTCCCACATCGACTTCCTCGACGGCATGTCGCTGCCGACGGTGTTCGCCATCGCCACCGTGTGGGGCGCCATGGCGGTGTCGAAGGCGGCCACGGACGCGCTCGCCATCTTGTCCGAGCTCAAGCCGAAGGGGCCGCTCACCGAGTACTCGCTCGGCGTCGTCATCCTCATCGACGTCTTCGTCATCATCTGCTTCGCCGCCGCCATGATGATCTCTCGCTCCGCCCTGAACCCGGCCGCCGGGGGCCTCAGCCTCGAGGGCTTTCAAGAGCTCGGCCTCGAGATCTTCGCCTCCGTCGCCGCGGGGACGACGTTCGGCCTCGCCATGGCGTTCTACTTCTGGGCCATCGGCCGGGAGACGCTGCTGTTCACCGTCGTCGTCGCGTACGGCGTGACGGCGTTCTGCACGTACTTCCACTACGACACCCTGCTCGTGTTCGTCGTCGCCGGCTTCGTCATCATGAACCTGACGCGCGAAGGGCCGGTGCTCATCGAGACCACCGAGCGGGCCGCCGCCGCTGTCATGGTGGTGTTCTTCGCCACCGCGGGCGCCCAGCTCGACATCGGCGCGCTCAAGACCGCGGGCCTCATCGCGGTCGCGCTCGCGGTCGGGCGCATGGGCCTCACCTGGATCGCCTGCCAGGTGGGCCACCGCCTCTCGAACGACGCGCCCGTGGTGCGGAAGTACGGCTACACCGGCTTCATCTCGCAGGCCGGCGTCACGCTCGGGCTCGCCGCCATCGCGCGCGAAGAGCTCGGTGACGTCGGCGTCGGCATCGCCACGCTGCTGATCGCGGTCATCGGCATCAACGAGCTCATCGGGCCGGTGGCCTTCAAGATCGGCCTGTCCCGCGCCGGAGAGGTCGGCAAGGGTGGCGCCGGACATCACGTGCCGGAAGATCCGCCCGCGCCGGATCCCGATGCCGACACGCGAGCGCCGAAAGACCAGCGAGACAAGAAGGAAGCGCCCGCGCTGGCCTGACGGCGGCTACCCCCGATCGCTTGCGTTGGTCCCATGATCGCGAAGCGGCCTGCTGTTCGAAAGCACAGGCGTTCGCTGGCAAGGCGCAGCGGAGGCGCGACCTTTTGGTCGTGCCGGGCACGCAACGCAGCCAGCGGGCGAAGACCGAGCGAGGGGGGATCAACGCGAGGGGTCGGGGGGTAGAGAGCGCAGCGAGCCGCCGAGCCGTGCGCGGCCGCGGCGCTCGGCCGGTCTCCCGGCACCAGAGCCAGCGTCCAGCGCCCAGAGAGCAGGCGGCCCGGGCGCGCTTTTCGCCCTTGGATTGGCGACTCGGCGCCTGTGGCGTTAGCGTGCCCGTGCGCTATCGCACCCGAGCGTCGCGCGACTCACCGTGGCGAAGAAGAACCTCCTACTCGTCGATGCCGATTCGAAGTCGCTGCGCATGCTCGAGGTGAGCTTGCGTAAGGCCGGCTTCAGCGTGACGACGGCGATCAACGCCGGCGACGCGCGCGAGAAGATCAGGCTCGCCGCCCCCGACCTCGTGCTCACGGACACCAAGCTGCCCGGCGGCGAGGACGGCTTCTCGCTGGTGGCGAGCCTCAAGAAGAGCGTCGAGACCAGCGATGTGCCGATCATCTTTCTCTCGAGCGACAACAGCCTCGAGCAGAAGGTGCGCGGCCTCGAGCTCGGCGTCGAGGACTACCTCACCAAGCCCATCTACCTGAAAGAGGTGCTGACGCGCGTCCGCGTGATGCTGGAGAAGCTCGAGAAGGAGCGGCTCGAGCACCGGGAGCGCTCGGCCACGCTGCAGGGATCCATCGGCGAGATGGGCCTCGTGGACCTCTTGCAGACCGTCGAGATCGGCCGGAAGACCGGCCACCTGTTCATCCACACCCGCACGTCCAAGGGCGCGGTCGCCTTCCGCGACGGCAAGGTGACGGGCGCGCGCATGGGCCGCCTGCGCGGTGAGCGGGCGTTCTATCGCATGCTCGTGTGGAACGAGGGCACGTTCTCGATGGAGTTCGGCGCCCACGACGAGCCCGACGTCATCGAGCTGAGCACGCAGGGCCTGCTCATGGAGGGCATGCGCCGCGTCGACGAGTGGGGGCGTCTGCTCGAGCAGCTGCCGCCGCTCGAGCGCGTGTTCGAGATCGACTACGGCGAGCTCATCGAGCGCCTGGCCGAGATCCCCGACGAGGTGAACGGCATCCTGCGCCTGTTCGACGGCGCGCGCTCGCTCATCGAGGTGGTCGACGACAGCGACTTCGGCGACCTCGAGGCGCTCGAGATCTGCAGCAAGCTCTACTTCGAGGGCCTCATCTACGACGTGGCCAACCGCCGTCACGAGCTGCCCGACGAGAGCCGCGCCGATCCCGTGGAGGCGTGGCTGCGCGAGGAGGAGGCGCTCGAGGCCGCCGCCCGCGACGAGGCGGCCGAGCCCAGCGCCGGCGAGTCGGTCCCGCTCTTGCCCGCCGACGAGGATCCCTGGCGCGCGCCGCCGCCCCCCGAGGACGCGCAGATCGCGCCCTCGCGCCCGACCTTCGAGCTCGCGCCCCCGCAGTCCGACGACGAGAGCGCGGCGCCCGAGCCCCTCGGGGCGGACGAGGGCGATACGCTCGTCGAGCCCGCGCGCGAGGACGCGGAGGCGGCGGGCGCCGACGAGGAGGTGGCCGGCGAGGACGCGGCAGCGGAAGGTGAAGAGCCGGTCGAGATCCTCGACGAGCCGGAGACGGAGCTGCCCGCCCTGGCCGATCTCGCGGAGGACGACTGGGACGACGTGGTCGCGCCCGGGTCGAGCCCGCTCGGAGAGCCGCGCACGGCCGCCGAGAGCGGCGACGTGGCGCTCGAGGCGCTGGCCGAGGACGAGCTGGCGCGCGACCTCGGGCTGACGCCCGCCGAGATCGAGAAGGCCGTGCGCGGCGAAGAGGCGGTCACGGCGCCGGAGCGCCCCCCCTCCGCGCCCGTCGTCGAGGAGAACCTCGAGGCGCAGATCCAGGCGAGCCTCGACGACGCAGCGGCCCAGGGCGAAGACGAGGAGCCGGTGCCCGCGCACGCGCTCACCCGTGACGGCAGCGCGCCCGCAAGCACCGCGCAGCAGCGCACCATCGACGAGGACGAGGCCGCCTTCTACGACGACGCCGCGTCCGAGGACGGGCTGCACGACGCCGTCACGCCGGTCCCGGGCGGATCGGCCAGCGCGCCGGCGCCGGCCGAGCACGCGCTCGACGACGACGAATTCGTCGAGGATCCGCTCGAGACCACGGCCGATCTGCTGCCCGTGGTGCGACACCGCATCTGGGTGTTCACGCCGCGCCAGGCGGTCGCCGTCGGCGCCGCGGCCATCCTCGTGGCGGTGGTCGCGGGCGTGGTCTCGAGCCAGCTCTCGTCCCGCGGCGTGGACACACGGGTGGCGACGGTGAGCGACGGCAGCGGCGCGGACGGCAGCGAGGACGGTGTGACCGGCGCCGGCGTCGAAGGCGTGCTCGCTGACGGCACGCTGGGCGACGAGAAGAAGAGCGACGGTGGCGCGGCCGGTGACAAGCAGATCATCGTGCTCGACGACGTCGCGGACACCCAGCCCGATGCCGCCAAGATCGACGACAAGAACGGCGACGACAAGCAGGTCGAGGTCGCGAAGGTCGACGACAAGCAGGTCGAGGTCGCGAAGGTCGACGACAAGAAGAGCGACGACAAG
>CAYLZW010000009.1:42587-51926 GCA_964388085.1 uncultured Myxococcales bacterium
CGACGACAAGCAGGTCGAGGTCGCGAAGGTCGACGACAAGAAGAGCGACGACAAGAAGAGCGACGACAAGAAGAGCGACGACAAGAAGAGCGACGACAAGAAGAGCGACGACAAAACGGGCGATGGCAAAACGGGCGACGACGAGAGCGAACCCTCGCAGGCGAGCAAGGGACAGCGCTATGCCAAGCACCTGCGCACCGCCGAGTCGCACTCCCGCGCCGGACGCTGGGGCAAGTCGGTCGCCTCCTACAAGGCCGCCCTCGCCGAGAAGCCCAACTCCGCCGCGGCGCACAAGGGCCTCGGGAACGCCTACTACGAGCTCGACTCCTTGAACGAGGCGCTCGAGCACCTCGAGCGTGCGCGCGCGCTCAACGGCAAGGACCCGCAGGTGTTCTTGCTCCTCGGCGCCGTGTACCAGACGGTCGGACGGAAGAGCGACGCCGTCGGCGCCTACGAGCGCTACCTGAAGCTCGCGCCGAGCGGGAAGTTCGCCCGCGACGTCGGCGCCATCCTCGACAACCTCAAAGGTCAGTGAGCGCGCCGCGCCTTACGCGAGGGCCGCGCCGGGATCCACGCGCAGGTCGAGCGGGCTGCGCTCGCCGGCGAGCAGGTGCGCGCGCGCACAGGCGCCGATCATGACGGCGTTGTCGGTGCACAGGCTCCGCGGCGGCAGGTAGACCTTCACGTCGAGCTCGGCGCCGCGCCGGACGGCTTCGCTGCGCAAGAGGCTGTTCGCCGCCACGCCGCCGCCGAGCACGAGCACGGGCACCTGCTTGCGTCGACACGCGAGCAGGGCCTTGCCGAGCAGCGCCTCGACGATGGCGAAGCGCAGGCTCGCGCACACGTCGGCGAGCAGTTGGCCCTCGAGCCGCTCACCGCCCCGCTCGAGCTTCTCGATCAGCAAGCGCACCGCCGTCTTCAGCCCCGAGAACGAGAAGTCGAAGGTGTTGCGCGCGCGCAGCGAGATGGGCAGCGGGAAACGATCCTTGTCCCCGCCCTCGGCGAGCCGATCGATGACGGCGCCGCCCGGGTAGCCGAGCCCGAGCAGCTTGGCGCTCTTGTCGAAGGCCTCCCCGGCGGCGTCGTCACGCGTCTCGCCGAGGAGCTGCGCGCGGCCGGGGCCGTCGTAGCGGTACAGCGCGCTGTGCCCTCCCGAGGCCACGAGGCCGATGAAGGGGGGCGCGGGCGCGTCCGGGTCGACGCTGGCGGCCATCAAGTGGCCCTCGATGTGGTGCACACCGAAGAACGGCAGCGAGAGCGCCTGCGCCATGCCCTTGCCGAACTGCAGCCCGACGAGGAGCGCGCCCACGAGGCCGGGCCCGTAGGTGGCCGCGATGGCCTCGAGCTCGCCCGGACCCACGCCGGCGTCCGCGAGCGCTTGGTCGACCACGGCGGCGATGCGCCCCATGTGCTCGCGCGAGGCGATCTCGGGCACGACGCCACCGTAGGGCGCGTGCTCGGCCACCTGGCTGTGCACGACGCTGCTCTTCACGCTGCCGTCGGGCGCGAGCACGGCCGCCGCGGTCTCGTCGCAGCTCGACTCGATCGCGAGCAACAGGCCCGCGAAGCCTTCGTTCACGAGCGGACCTCGATGGGGCTCGACAAGCGGGCGCGCGCGAACAGCCACGCGGCGACGAGGCCGAGCGCGATGGCCAACGACACGAGGCCCGCCGGGTGCGTGAACACCGTGTCCCCGCCGGTGCCGGCGATGACGACGGCGTCGTTGCCCGCGAGCACGATGGTGAGCAGCGCGATGAGCGCCGCCAGGCCGACGGGAGCGAGCGCGAGCCGCCGCGCGTCGCGGCTCAGGACGGCGATGCTGAAGACCAGCGCCGCCGCGGCCATGAGCCCCTCGAGCACGCCGATGCCCATCATGATGCCGAGGTGGAAGCGCTCGTACGCGAGGCTCGCGTCCCCGAGGAACAGGCCGTGGAAGAACCAGCCGGACGACCAGCGCGCGAGCACGGCGCTCATGGGCGTCGAGACGAACGCCACCGGCGTCATGGCGAACACGAGCGGCAGGCCGAGCACCTCGCCCTCGGAGCGCATGCGCCGCTCCATGACGAACGCCATGGCGACGCCGTAGACGAGGTGGAGGGCGAGGAGGAAAGGCAGCGTCATGAGAGACCTTCGGGCGCGAACGTGATGACGGCGAGCCCCGTGGTCAATGCCCGGCCGGGAGCGCGCCGCCGGCATGGGCGCGTTGCTCGTCGAGCAGCTGCGTGAGGCGCTTTTGGTCGAAGCCCATGACCACGGTGCCCGCCCAGTCGATGACGGGCACGCCGCCGCCGCGGATGTTCGCGCGCTTCAGCTTCTCCTCGAGCTCGCGCTGCACGCCCGGCTGCTTCTCGACGTCACGCTCCACGAACGGCACCTCGTTCTTCGCGAGCCACGCCTTGGCCTTCTTACAGAAGCCACACCACTCGGCCGAGTACACCACGACGCTGCCTTCGGGCGCGGCGGCCAGCGTCCCCGCGAGGCCCTCGCCCTTGGCGGCGTCGTAGCGGCTGACGGCGATGACGGCGTAGCTGCCGTCGGGCGCCTGCTCCGTGAGATCGGCGAAGTAGTTGTAGCGGTGCGCCTGGCGCTGCTCGGGCGTCTTTGACACGTCGACCACCAGCACGCGCTCGCGCAGCGAGGGCGGCACCTCCGCAGCGCTCGCGGTGGTCTTCACGGCGCCGCGCTCGTCCTGGAAGTAGAACAGCAAGCTCTTGTTGTCGTCGTGCACGCGCGGCAGGCGCACGTCGGCGACCGCCTCGGCGCTCGGCCCTTCCGCCGCCTCCGCCGCGCTTGGCCGCCGCGCCTCCTCGGCGCCCTCCCGCCCGGATCGCTCCGAGCACGCGGCCGCCAGCAGCACCGGCAAGAGCAGCACAGGGACGGTCAGAAACGGCAGCGAAGCGCGCATGGCCCGAGCGTAGGGAGCGGCGCCCGCACAGGCCAGCCCCTCGTCGCCGTTGCGGCCCGGAAGACGATCCGCTACGCCGAGGCCACGTGCGCGATTAGCTCAGCTGGATAGAGTATCGGCCTCCGAAGCCGAGGGTCGCAGGTTCGAATCCTGCATCGCGCGCCACACGCCAAGCCGCAGCCGCTTTGAACGCCCCGCCTCCCGCGGGGCTTTCTCGTCGCGCCGCGCGCTCGAAGAAGGAGACACGACCCGGAGCCAGCCCGGCTTCGCGCGCAGGAGGAGCCGCCGCAAAAAGTCGGCCTCGCGCGGCGTCGGTCTCCCGTCGTCGTGCGAGGCCCAGAGCAGCCCCCGCCCTGCATGTAGATACATAAATCGGCCCGCGGGACGCGGTCAACGCGCACCGGGACGGCTGCCTCAGTTTTTTCGCCGCCGCAGGCCCGCTTGATCGTCGAGCTCCCCGAGCAGGAGGCGCGCGGCGCCGCCGAGATAGCGATCCTCGGTCTCGCGCTGCGCACGCAGCCAGAGGGGGTAGGCCTTCGCGACCAGCGCCCTGCCCTTGCTCGTGACGCGCAGCGCGCGCTGGCGCTTGTCGGCCCCCGCGGACACGCGCAAAAAGCCCCGCTCGCGCAGCACGGCGACGTTGCGCGAGAGCGTCGACTGCTCGAGCCCGAGGACCTCCGCGAGCTCGCCCATGCCGAGATCGGCGCGCAGCTCGACGGCGCACAGCAGGGTCAGCTGCGTGGCCTTGAGTCCCGTCGACGCGAGCGCGGCGTCGTAGTCGCGGGTGATGAGGCGGGCGGTGCGGCGCGCGCGGAAGCACAGGCAGCGGCTCGCCATATCGACGAGCGCGGCCCGCGACGGAGCCGAGGGGTCCGCCGCCGCTCGCGGAGCTGCGTCTGTCGTCGACGGCGCCTTCGTCCCGGAGGCCTTCGCCGCCGCAGCCTTCGCCGCCGCAGCCTTCGCCGAGGGAGACTTCGTCGACGGAGACTTCATCGAGGGAGGGCGTGCCACGAGGTCGCCTTTGGTCCGGGCGCTGCGTCTTCGAGCGGCAGCATACGGGTCGACGACACCTCTGCCCAGCCGGCGAGCGCGGCGCGTCGATCGCGCGCCATCCGAGGAGAGGGACGCCGCACCGGGTCGCCTGCGCTGAGCATGCAGCTTTCTTGTGCCGCGCCGCCCCGTCCGGGATTCTCCCGTCATGAAGCCCGCGCTCCTCGTCGTGCTGCTGCTCGGCGCCCCGATCCCCGCGCAGTCGCCTCACGACGCTGGGGCGGAGGCGGACCCAGCCGTTGGCGCCGCGGAGGAGCTGCTGCGCCTCGAGCGTTGGGCGGCGCCGAGCGCCGCGCTCCCCGACGACGACACGCTCGCGCTCGCGCTCGACGTGAAGGACACCGGCGTGCCGACGCTGCGCGAGCGGGCCAACGAGCTCCGGCTGCGGCTCGGCTCGGGCGAGCTGTCCGACGGCGGCGTGGCGGACGCGGGTGACGACGAGGACCTCCTTTTGCGCGCGAAGCTCGAGGTGCTCGAGCGCTTGATCGCGGAGCGGCTGAGCGCAGGACAGGCGCTGGTGCAGCGACGCGTCGACGAGGCGCGCGCCGAGCAGCGCCGCGCCGCCGACGAGAGCCGGCGCGCGGAGGCGGCGCAGCAGCGCGCGCTCGAGGACGCCGCCAACGCGCGCTCGGCCCTGCTCGAGCAGGCCTACGCTCGGGTCGCGGCCGTGGAGGGCATGAACGCGACCATCGCCGGGCACCGCGCCGCGCTTCACGACGAGACGAGCGCGCAGCTCGCGGAGGTGCGCCAGGCCGGGGAGGACGCCGCCCGCCTCTTGAACGCGGCGCGGCGGGTCGAGCGCACAGGCGCCGACGCCGCCGTCGACGCCCTGCTGCTCGAGGTGCTCGAGAAGCAACGCGCGCTGCTCGACGGCGTCCTCGGCGCGCTGCTCGAGCGGGAGCGGCTGCCCGACGATCTCGAGGGCGCCGACGCCATGGCCGGGGACGCCCTCCGGGACGCGAACCGTCTCGCGGGCGCCCTCGGCAGCGAGGAGCGCGGCGACGTGCAGCGCGGCATCGAGGCGCTGCACAGCGTCGCGCGCTCGCTGAGCGAAGAGCTCTCGAGCCTGCGCACGGCGACCCACGAGCGCTGGTACCGCGTTGCGGAGCGGCGGCTCGAGGTCGCCGGCCTGCTCCAGGAGGCCCGTCACGCGCTGCTCGATCGGGTCAGCGCCGACATGCGTTCGCGCCTGCATGGGCTCAGCGAGGTCGGCGCCGACAACGTCTCGGTGGGCACCCTGCAGGTGTGGTGCTCGCTGCGCTTTCACGTCGTGAGGCGCGCGCACGACTTCCGTCACCTCGGCGAGCGCCTGTCGGACGGCATCCAGCTCGGCAAGGTGGTGTGGGCGCTCAGCCTCAGCTTGTTCGCGCTGCTGTTGTCGACGTGGGTGTGGCGGCGCGCGCCGGCGCTCTTCGATCGCGTGAAGAAGCTCGCGCTCAAGTCGGCCCAGACGCCGGCATACGCCCGCTTCGTCGGATCGTGGCTCAACGTGCTCGAGGTCCTGGCGCCGCGCGGCTTCCTGATCGCCCTGCTCTTGTGGCTGCAGGGCGTGCTCACCGAGGTCGCCCCCGAGCCCGAGCTGAGCATCGTGGTCGAGGTGATCGTCTGGGTGCTCGCGTACCAGCTCTCGTCGCGGCTGTTGCACATGCTCATCCTGCGCCTCGCGCGCCGGCGCCTGTCGCTCACCGTGGTCCAGAAGCTGCGCATCCTGCGCAGCGTGCGCCTCGCCCTGCGCTACGGCTTCATCGTCGCCTACGTGCTCGACGTCATGGGGCAGCTCGTTGGGCACGGGGTGCTCTACGGCGGCGTGCGCGTGGGCGCGCTCCTCGGCGCGGCGCCGATCCTCGGCGTGCTCGTCCAGCGCTGGCGCGAGGACATCGCCGCCGCGTACCTCGCGCACCAACCGAATTCGCGGCTGGCCCGCGCCGTCGAAGGCGCGCGCGACCGCTGGTACGGCTTCTTCGTCGCCGTCGCGGCCTTCGGTGTGGTGGCCGGCCACGGCGCCGGCGTGCTCGGCCGCGACTTCGTGCTCGGGTTCGACCAGAGCCGCAAGGCGCTCGCGTACCTGTTCCGCCTGCGCATCGAGCGGCAAGCGCAGCGCCGCGGCCTCTCCAAGGTCGACATCGCGGTGCTGCCACAGGCCGTGCGTGAGGCCTTCGCCGATCGTCCGCTCGAGAAGGGCAAGCTCCTCGTCGATCGCTTCAGCGACGTCCCGCGCGTGCTCGAGGCCGTGCGCCGCTTCCCGAGCGGGCACAGCTCGATGCTCCTGCACGGGCAGCGAGGGATGGGCCGGACCACCTGGCTATCGCAGCTCGAACACCAGCTCGACGACGACCGGCCGCTCCTCTGGTGGACGCCGACGCAGCGCATCCTGTCCGTCGATGAGCTCTGCCGCGCGCTCGCCGAGGCCGTCGGCGTAAAGGGCCAGCCACGGACCTTGGCGGAGCTCACGATCGCGCTCCAGCAGGGCGGGCCTCGGGTCATCGTCATCGACGGCATCGACCAGCTCTTCTTGCGCGCGCTCGACGGCTACCGCGCCATCCACGCTCTCACCGAGGTGATGGACCGGACGCGAGAGCACGTCTTCTGGCTGCTCTCGGCCTCGACGCCGGCCTTCCGCCACCTCTGCAAGACGCGCTCGTTCGATCAGCACATCGGCCAGACGCTCACGCTCGGGCGCTGGTCCGAGGGGGACATCCGCGACCTGATTCAGCGGCGGCAACACGCGTCCGGTGTCGGCGTCTCGTTCGAGGACCTGATCGTCCGTGACGTCGAGGGCGACCGGCTGCCGACGCAGGTGGTCGAGACCGAGGACGGCTACATCCGCCTGTTGTGGAACTTCGCCGAGGGGAACCCCCGCGTGGCGCAGCTCTTCTGGCTGCACTCGCTCTACAACGCCTCGAGCGGCGAGCAGCTGCGCGTGCGGCTGTACTCCGCGCCCTCCGCCGACGACCTCGAGGCGCTCTCCGAGGCCGACCGCTTCGCGCTCGCCGCGGTGTACCTGCACGGATCGCTCACCAAAGCGGAGGCCGCGCGGGCCTGCCGCCTGCCGCTCGACGTCACTCGCGCCCACTTCGCGCGCGCGCTCGCCCTCGGACTCTACGAGGAGGCCTCGCCGGGCAGCGGCCGCTACGGGGTCAGCGCCGTCTTCTTCGAGGGCGCCGTGCGCTACCTGCGGCGCAAGAACCTGCTCGTGTGAGGCCGCGCTCTCGCTGGCGAGCGCGACGGAAGGGACCCGATGGATACCGACAACGTACAGTCCGTCATGTCGATGGTGCGCGTCGGCGGCCTGTTCACGGCCGCGGTCGTCCTCGTCATCACCTACATCACGGCGCGCATCACGACGACGACGCTCGAGCGGCTCGGCGGACGCCTCGGCGAGCGCCGCCTGCTCCTGCAGCAGATCGCCGCCTTCGCGCGCTTCGGCATCTACTTCATCGGCATCTTCCTGGCGGCCGTGTCCGCGGTCGAGCTGCGCCAGGAGACCGTGCTGGCGCTCTCCGGCACCGCGGGCGTCGCGCTCGGCTTCGCCTTCAAGGATCTGGCGGTCAGCGTCCTCTCGGGGCTCACCATCCTCATCGACAAACCCTTCCAGGTGGGCGACCGCATCACCGTCGGCGACATCTACGGCGACGTCGTGTCCATCGGCCTGCGCTCGGTGCGCATCCAGCTGCTCGACACCAGCATCGTCACCATCCCGAGCAGCCGCTTCATGAACGACGAGGTCTCCTCCGGGAACACCGGCGAGCTCAACATGATCTGCACCATCGACTTCTTCGTCGCCATGGACCAGGACATCCGCCTGGCGCTGCGGCTCATCGAGGACATCGTCAAGAGCAGCCGCTACTGCCACCTCGAGAAGCGCTCTCCCGTGCACGCGCGCCAGCTGCCGCCGGTGCAGCACTACGCGGTGCGCCTGCGCGCCTTCGCCTGCGTCATCGACACGCAGTACGAGATCGCCTTCGTCAACGATGTGACCTGCGCGGTCCTGCAGGCGTTCAAGGAGCACGGCATCATGTCGGCCCAGACGGCAGGCGCAACGGCGCCCCAGCTGTCGAGCGCTGGCTCCGCGGCCTGAGGGCCAGACATCCCGGACCCGCCACACGGCCGAGTTGAGCGTTTGGTGTCGAGGTTGTATCGAGGAGCTGCGGCGCGTCTGTGCGCCGTCATGAGACCTTTACCTGCTCCGCCGAGCGCCGGGGGATACGTGGCCACCGATCGTCGACGTCGCGACCGCCGTCGAGCCGAGATGCCGGTCTCCGCAGATCGCCGCCAGAACGATCGGCGCGCGCATGATCGCCGCATCGCCGCGCGCGCGCCGCTCGATCTCTGGGTCGAGGAGGAGCGCGGCAACGAGCTCTACTTCCGCCGCACGGGCAATGTCTCGAAAGGCGGCGTCTACTTCGAGCAGACCATCCCGCACGCGCTCGGCACCAAGGTGAAGCTGCGCTTCACGCTGCCGGGAGACAGCGAGGTCATCGAAGCGCTCGGCGAGATCGTGAACACGCCGAACGTGAAGGACGGCCTCGGCATGGGCCTCAAGTTCGTGCTGATCGCGCCCGAGCACCAACGTCGCCTCGAGGCCTTCGTCGATCGCTTCGGCACCGTCGAGGCCTGAGCTGCTGCCCCTCGCTCGAGGAGCAACAGCCCAGCGAACGCGCTAAGAGTTCACCAGCTGGTTGTCCGGACGCCGAGGCGCTTCGGTCTTCCCGCGCGGGTTCGTCTTCTGGCCCTTGTAGCTCGGCGCGAGGTTCGCGTTGATCTGCGCCCAGTACGCGTCCTGCTCGGGGTCATCGATGATGGCGCCGATGGGACACTCGGGGAGGCAGGCGCCACAGTCGATGCACTCGACCGGATCGACGACGACCATGGACTGGCCCTCGCTGGGGTAGCCCGCGGGCATGGCGCCGACGAAGTGCATGCAGTCCGCGGGGCAGACCTGCACGCACGCCGCGTAAACCTCGGAGATGCACTTCTGTGTGATGACGTGGGTCATGTGGTCTCCGTCTTCACCTTTCGGGTGATCGATGTAGGGCGATATTGCGCGACCGCTACCCTCGAAATCAAGCGAACGACCCGCGACGACACAGCGTCGGAGACAGCGTCGGACACAGCGTCGGACCGCGCGCGCGCCCGCGGGTGTGCTGCATCACCCAGGCGGAGACGCGCTCAGCCGCGCGGGCGCGTCAGCAGGTGCTCGACGAGCTTCTGCGAGTAGCTCGTCAGCTCGGTGAACACGACGCCCATGCCGGCCGGCTCGCCGCCACCGGGGGGGACCACGCGCACCACCTCGCCGATGCCCTCGATGGTCTCGAAGTCCGAGACGATCACCGTGAAGCGCAGGTCCACGCGCGTGCCGACGGGGAGCGGGTCGTCCGAGCGGA